>DASRDW010000152.1:0-18495 GCA_035652415.1 Candidatus Angelobacter sp.
GGCGTGCTGCTGTCATTATCAGAGTGGGTAAAGTTTCTTCCCTCAACCAGAGGGATCTTCATGGTGTCAAGGTATTCGGGACTAATGTAGTGCAAGCGCGTATATTTTTCTTCGTGTGGTCCGGGAAACGGCTCGCCTTCCACAAGGAATCCATAACCCCAGTTCACGCCAGAAAATTCCAGCGGCATGGTAACGGCCGCAGACTCAACCCCAGGCGCATTTCGCAGCTTTTCCACCACGTTATCAAAAAACAAATCCAGCTCTGGCTGGGTATGGTATTTGTTGATCGGAAGCTGGATCCCGGCAGTCACGATCCCATGATTTTGGAACCCGGTATCAAGCCGTACGAGCCTGACAAAGCTCTGTATCAGCAATCCTGCGCCTACCAGCAGCACCAGAGAAAGCGCCAGCTCACTCACTACAAGGATATTCTTTGTTCTCTGGCGGCCTGAACTTGTGGCTCGATGCACTGCCTGTTGCAGTGGGCCGCGAAAACGAGAGATATGCCACGCCGGCACAAGACCAAAAACAATCCCAGTCAGAACTGAAAGGCCCAACGTAAATTCTGCGACTCGTACATCAAGATGGATTTCCTGAACGCGAATAAAAGCATCAGGAGCAGCAGCCAGTAGCGCGCGCACTCCGGCAGAAGCCAGCAGCAACCCCAGCACTCCGCCGCAAATACTTAGCAGAGCGCTCTCCGTGAGCACCTGGCGGAAGAGACGCGAGCGCGATGCGCCCAATGACACTCGCACAGCCATCTCGCTTTGCCGTGAAGCCGCACGCGCCAGCAGAAGATTGGCAACATTGGCGCAGGCAATCAGCAGCACCAGTCCCACGGCGGCAAGCAGGACCATGAGCCATGAGCGCATGCCGCCCACCGTAACTTCATAAAGCGAGTGTACGGTTGCTTGTTTTTTGTAATCAATGTTGGGGTAGGCTTTGGCCAGCCGCGCAGAGATCAGGTCCATGTCAGACTGCGCTTGCTGCATGGTAATTCCCGGCTTCAGCCGCGCAATGGCATAGACGCCGTTATGTTTGGCGCGGTCCTGGTTTTCAATGGCATTGGCGGTCAACCCAATGGGAACAAAAACTTCCGGCTGTCCATCAAACAGAAACTTAAAATCCGCCGGCATTACTCCCACAATGGCATAGTTGTGATCGTCCAGTTGAAGATTGCTGTTTAAAACGTTTGCATCGCCGCCAAGCTGTTGCTGCCAAAATTTGTAGCTGATCAAAGCCACCGGCGTTGCGCCCGGCTTGTCATCAGAAGGCAGAATGCCGCGCCCCATCTGCGGCTTCACTCCCAACGCCGGCAAAAATCCATTTGCAATGTAAGTGCCGGGAACAAGCGTCGCGTCTCCGTGGCCAGTCAGGACAAAGGAAGCATCCCTGGTGGAACCTATATTTTCAAAAACGTGGTTTTGTGCGGCCCAGTCAACGTAGTTTGGATAGCCGATGCTGGAGAGCGCGTTTCCTTCATTGAGGTAAACCAGGCGATCCGGCTCGGGGTAGGGAAGCGGTTGCAGCAGCTCCGCATTCACAATGGTAAAGATGGCGGAATTTGCGCCGATCCCCAGCGTCAACGTAAGCACAGCAACCAGAGCAAAACCAGGATTCTTCCGCAACATGCGGAAGCCGTAGCGAACATCCTGAAAGAGCGTTCCCATCTGCTAGTCCTCGCGCAAAGCTACCATTGGATCCACTTTTGTTGCCCGCCGTGCAGGAATATAGCTGGCCAGCAAAGCAATTGCTGCAAGGATTGCAATCACAATTCCCATCGATGCCGGATCAGTACGGCTGAGACCAAACAGCATGGAGGCAAAGAACTGGCTGCTCAACCATGCAGCCGGTATGCCAATCACAATTCCAATCAGTACCAATTTTCCTGCTTCACTCAAAATCATGTTCAGCACGCTGCCACGCTGTGCTCCCAACGCCATGCGCAAGCCAATCTCGCGTGTGCGTCCAGCCACGGAGTAAGACAAGATTCCATACAATCCAATTCCCGCCAGTAACAGTGCCAATCCTGCAAAAAAGCTGGAGAGCCGGGCAATTAGGATTTCATCGGAGATGGAGCGTTCGGTGAGCTCATTCAGCGTTCGAACGCTATAGATCGGCACATTCGCGTCATAGCTCTTGATCTGCTTGCGAATCGTCTCCGTTACAGCATCAGGATTGCCAACGGTTCTGATCTCAAAATTAACCCCGGCTGCTGTCGCAAGCGATTGTGAAATAGGAATATAAAACCGGCGCTGCACCTTGCCTTTCAGTTGGTGATCGCGAGCATCGCGTGAGACGCCCACAATCTCCACCGGCCCGGGGGAACTCATATCCTCGACCGTAAACTTTCTGCCGATGGGGTTCGCCTGTCCAAAATAGAAACGCGCCATACTCTCATTAATCACAGCAACGCGTGGCGAGGTCTCCGTATCCTGCAGGCCAATATCACGCCCCAGGAGCATAGGAATGCCAACGGAGCTGAAATAGTTTGGTCCAACCTGGTCAAAAGCAGCCTCAAGATCTTGCTCATTCTGGCTGGTGTAGCCTTCAACCTTAATGGTGTTGCCAGACTCACTGCCGCTGAATAGTCCGTTCTTTGAGGCTGTTACCGCGCGCACTCCCGGCACACTCTTAAGCTGCGCTTCCAAATCATTCACAAAGCTTGTGGTTCTGGATTTGTTATAGCCTGCAGCGATCGGATCGGTAGAAACCAGCAACAAATGTTCGCGGTTATAGCCCAGATCGATATTGCGAATGTTCTGCAGGCTGCGCACCAGCAAGCTGGCGGCAAAGAGGACCAATAATGACAGCGCAACCTGACCGGCGATCAGAACTTTTCCCCAGTTCCAGCCAGCATTGGCCCTGGTCCCATTCTGCGATCCTGATTTCAAGGTCGCGGCAACCGTGACGCGGCGCGAACGAAGAGCTGGAATCAGGCCGAATAAGATTCCGGTAAGCAGGCAAACGCTTACGGTGAAAAGAAGCACGCGGAGATCAGGTGATGCTTCCAGATCAGTATTCTTGCTCAACTTTAAGAGTGCAGTGGTGCCCCATTGCGCGATCAGTAATCCAAGCACGCCGCCTGCAAAAGCCAGGGAAATGCTTTCTGTTAGAAGCTGGCGGACAATGCGTCCAGGTGCCGCGCCAATGGCGAGTCTCACAGCGAACTCTCTCTGGCGGGCTGAGGCGCGAGCAAGCAGCAGATTGGCCACATTCACACATGCAATTAAAAGCACCAGGCCGACAATCATCATCAACAGCGTCAGTGGCTCTTTGAAGTCGCCGCGCAAATCAGAGAAGCCGCCGCCACCGGCGCACAGTGGCACTTTCGCCTTCTTTAAGTTTTCCAGATCGTCTTTGCTCAGCTTACCTTTGAGTGGCCCGTCCACCAGTTGCTGGACCACAAGATTCACATTAGCCGCGGCCTGCTCCACGCTTACTCCCGGCTTCAGGCGGGCAATGCTGTGCAGCCATGAGGCCTCATAGTTATCCAGCCACTTGCGGCCTGTGATGATCTGCTCTTGCATACTCACCGGCATCCAGAAGTCCTGAACATCGCCAACCGTATCACCATAAAATCCTGGCGGCGTTATGCCAATCACGGTAAATGGATAGTTGTTAATACGCAGCGTCTGGCCAACGCTGTTCGGATTCGATCCCAGCTTGTCTTTCCAGAAGCTGTAACCCAATACCACAACTGGGCTGGCGCTGCGGGCTTTGTCGTCATCAGGAGTGATCACGCGTCCATAGAGCGCATTCACGCCAAGGACAGAAAAATAATTTCCGCTTACCAGCACGCCGGTAAAGCTGCCGGCAATCTCACCCGCATTGGCGTTCGCTACCGGCAGTCGATGCACCTCCCCCGAGGCCAGCATGCTGCTGAAGACAGTATTGTTTTGGCTTATGTCGCGATAGAGAGGATAAGAAAACGAGGTCACCGCCGGATCGCCCAGGTGGCGGCCGTGCACGTCCGTGGGATCGCCCACCACAACAAGCTGCCCAGGATCTTTTACCGGCAGCATCTTGAGCATCACCGCATTCACCAGGCTGAAGATCGCGGTGTTCGCGCCGATTCCCAGCGCCAGGGTAAGGACTGCAACAGTCGTAAAGGCAGGGCTTTTGCGCAGCATGCGCAGGGCATAGCGGACGTCTTGAACCAAAGTCATAGGTGTTCTCTGTCCTGAATTACGCGCAAATCGCGCAGCGGATGAGGTCTTCCGGTCTTTAAAGCTGCTGGCTCGTTGCGCCTGTATCGTGTAACGCGCCCAGGGCCCAGGCCGCATTTTTGCGCGCTTCAGACTGCGGAGAGTTTTTTAAAACCTTGATCAGCGGCTCAATGGAAGGATGTCCAATGTTTACCAGAGCTGCGGCCACTTCTTCACCCAAAGTCATCTTGTCCAGCCGGCGAGAACGGTACTGCGCTGAATCAACCTGCGTTGCGTCTCCCAGAAACTCCAGAAGAGGATCGACAGCCTGGGCTGCCGCGGCGTGTTGCTGTCCCAGCCAGTAGGCGGCTGCGGCTTTTTGCTGGGGTCTACCGGACTTGAGCAGGGCAATATGCCGGGCCACTGGATCGTCGCTGCCGCTGTTCATTGGAGTAGCAGAACGTTTAGCAGCACCAAAGCCCGTAAGAACCAGAAAAACTAATCCTAGACAGAAGGATAAACCGGCCTTTTTGAGTCCACGCATGCCCAACTCCTTAAGAACCTGTACGCTGCTTATTGATCGTTTGTTTCAGGATTCTTTGCCGATCTTAAGGCACAAAATCTGAATCGCACTTTTTGGGCCGAATTGGTGATTGATGTAACTATATGAAACTAAAAGATAAATTACAAGTCAAAGATTGAAAATAAGCCTTTTTTGGTGTTCGCAAATGCAATGCGCTGTTCGGAAATGAACACGTCTTTGAGCTACCGCAGACGAACGCGATATGATGTTTCCTAACCCTGATGGACCAAGACCTTACAACCGTAAAAGATGACATGATCGCCTTCATTGAAGGCCATGGCCTGCGCCGCTTCAGTGCCTATGTAAGTGAGGAAGTGGCGAGCGTCCCCTGGCTCTCCGATGAAGACCACCCCGACGCATGGAAAGACTTCGTCGAACTGGCCAAGGCTTCCAGCGTGAGCTTTGTCACCATGAATCATGTCTCGCTCGATAAGGAAGACGTTGATCTCCTAGTAAACCGGCTCCAGGAAATTGAATACATGAACGAAGAAGATCTGGAAGAAGCAGGCTGGCTGCGCAGTTTTGTCGGCAAAGTCGGCTATGTCCAGATCGGCTTCCCCTGCCAGGGTGTCATGTTCCTGTATGAAATTTCAACGCCGTGGTACGAAATTTATCAGCGTCTTGAAACCGCCGCCGACGACTATGACGGAATTCTGATCGACGAGGATCAAGAGGAAGAATAGGCTCTGAAGCGGCGAGGCCGGCTTGCGTGCCGAGCCGCTCGACTCGAGTGCAGAAGAATTTTGCGGAAGGAACCCTGCGGAGCGGTTTGGAGCGGAGCGACAGAAATGAGATGGCAATGCGCCAATCCCGATCCCGCTCAGGTCGAAACACTTCGCGTTGAAGCCAACGTCCCTCCGCTCATCGCGCGTTTGCTCGTCCTGCGTGATGTAACCGCTGCGACCGCCGCAAAATATCTCTCGCCGTCCCTCGCTGACCTGCACTCTCCTTATTTAATGCGTAGCATGACCGCCGCCATTGAGCGCATCAGCGCCGCAATCGCCAACAAAGAAGGCATCCTTATTTACGGCGACTATGACGTGGATGGCACCTCCGCCGTCGTGATTCTCAAAACTGCCATAGAGCTTTGCGGCGGCGCGGCTGATTTTCACGTGCCGCATCGAATCAAAGAAGGCTACGGAATCAAAGACGATGTAATCGAGCGCGCCGCTGCCGCCGGAATTAAAGTTGTGATCAGCGTCGATACAGGCATCCGTGCTTTTCATGCCGCAGAAACCGCGCGCCGTGTGGGCCTTGACCTGATCGTTACCGACCATCACTTGCCCGAGGCGCATGAAGGCGTGCCGAATGCTCTGGCTGTGCTCAACCCTAATCAGCAAGGCTGCGACTACCCCTGCAAAGAGCTGTGCGGTGCAGGTGTCGCTTTCAAAATCGCGCAAGCGCTTTTTGCCAAATTCAAAGACCAGGCCGATCAGGCCCGCCTCATCCCTTCATTTTTAAAAATGGTCGCCATTGCCACCATCGCTGACGCGGTTCCGCTGGTGGGTGAAAACCGCATCATCGCCCGCCTCGGCTTGGAAGGTCTGCGTCATCCCGCAAATCGAGGTCTCAAAGCTCTCATGGATGTCTCCGGCCTGAGCGATGGCCGTGCTCTGGCCGCGGGCGATGTCGGCTTCCGTCTCGGCCCGCGCATCAACGCCGCCGGACGTATGGACGTCGCGCGCGACGTGATTGAACTCTTCACCTGTCGAGATCAGGATCGCTGTAAGGAAATAGCAGAGAAGCTGAACCAGCTCAACCTTGAGCGCCAGGAAGAAGAAGCGCGAATCGTAGCCGAAATTGAAGAGCAGCTTGCCGCCGAACCGGACCTCACCGGCAAATACTGCATGGTCTTTGATGGCGATGGCTGGCACCGTGGCGTGGTTGGCATTGTCGCCTCGCGCGTCGTTGAGAAGACGTGCAGACCAGCTCTGGTGATCGCCAAAGAAGGCGAAGAAGCCCACGGCTCTGGCAGGTCGATCTCCGCATTTCATCTGCTGGAAGCCCTTGAGTCTTGCCATGAGCTGTTCACCCGCTTTGGCGGACATGAGCATGCCGTAGGCTTTGCCTTGCCCAGCAATGCCGTTCCTCTCTTAAAACAACGGCTGAATGTTTACGCGCAGACAAAACTCACACCTGAAGATTTGGTTCCACAGTTATTCATTGAAGCAGAGATCCCTCTCACTGCCGTCACCCCGGAACTGTTTCATCACTTAGGACGGCTGGAGCCCTTTGGTCAGGGCAATCCTGTGCCGGTATTTTCCAGTCAAGGCGTCAACTTGCTGCAGCCTCCAAGAGTCCTCAAAGAGAAGCACATCAAGCTGCGCTTAAACCAAAAGCTTGAGGATTCAAAGCCCAGCTTTACCTATGAAGCTATAGGCTGGCGCATGGCCGATCGTTTGCAAGCCGAAGCCCTTCAGCCCGGTGATTCGCTTGATGTTGCTTTCACCATCGGCATGAACTCTCATCCCGACTTCGGCGGCCTGGAGCTTACCCTGGAAGACTTTAGGAGGCGGTAATGAGTCATAGATTCATTACCGGGTATCAGCGTCTAGCATCCCGGCGTGCCGGGACGCGGGCCTTCGTGGGGGGGCCCCAGTGCGCCCGGAGTTGGCGCGATGGGGTGCCGACAGACGTTCATCACGCAGCGATGAAAGCGGCATATCAGAATTTGGCATTGTGAGTGCACGGGCTCACTATGCGTTTGCAGCCAGCCATAAGTCGCGGTATAACGTGGTTATGGCTGAAAATGTATTTTGTTCCAAGTGCGGCGCTCAAAACCTGAGTACATCACAGTTTTGCCAAAAGTGCGGAGCTTCCATGTGGACAGCCGGTACTCCGGCTCCGACCCAGCCCGCTCCGGTTCAGTCAGCCCCAATTGCTGCGCCCGCGTATTCTCCTCAGCCTGCTTATGTTCAGCCTGTTGTTTACGTTCCGGCCTCGCCTTATGGCGGTTTCTGGATTCGTTTTCTGGCTTACTTTATTGACCGGCTCATTCTTGGCATCGTGGCCACGCCGTTATACTTCATCTTCATCATGCCCCGCCTGCTCCCTTTTATTCAGGATGCGGAGAGCAATGGCGAGCCATCGCCGGAGATGATCGCTGCACTTGTCGGCGCTGGTATAACCGCCGGCTGTTTTGTCTTGGTTGGTGCATGGCTCTATGAAGCGCTGCTCACCTGTTCATCCTGGCAGGGGACCATTGGCAAGAAAGTCCTCCGGCTTAAAGTAACGGATGAAGCTGGAAACAGAATCGGCTTTGGCCGCTCCACTGGAAGGTTTTTTGCCAAGATCATCTCCATGATGATCATGTATATCGGCTTCATCATGGTTGGCTTTACTGATCGCAAGCGTGGCCTGCATGACATGATTGCAGGGACCTTAGTGATGAAGTATTGAGCCTCGACATTTAGCCCTTAGCAAAACCTCCCTGCCGTCTCATTTGGCAGTCGCGATTAGCGCTGCTTATCAGATATCCAACCGATTCATTTCTTTTTGAGAACCAAGCGAACTGCTAATGGCTAAGTGCTAATTGCTACCATCAAGCATGGCCAGTTACCATTAAGGCCAGATGCCCCTTGATCCCAAACGTCTGCGCAAAGTTTTTGCCGCTGCTGCGGTGCTGATTGTCTTAATCGTGGCTGGCATTTACTTGCGCGGGATATTGAAGGCGAATCCAGACGTCCCAAAAACCCCCAAGAATATTCCGCCAGACGTGTCACAGACGGCCTCAAATTTTAATTTATCCAAATCAGAGAATGGCAAAACTTTGTTCACTCTCCACGCCGCTAGCGTGCAGGAGTACAAAAAAGGCGGTAAAGCCGCACTGCATGATGTCAGCATTGTCGTCTACGGGCGCAACCAGGACCGCTCTGACCAGATTTACGGCTCAGATTTTTCTTACGATCCCGAAAAGAAAATTGTTACCGCGGAAGGCGATGTCCGCATTGACCTGGAAGCAAGCTCAGCCAGCGCTGGTGCTGACCAGAAGACTGCTGCGGAAACGCGAAACCTGATCCATGTAAAGACCAGCGGACTGACCTTCAATGAAAACACCGGGATCGCCCAGACTCCAGCGCCTATAGAATTTCGAGTGCCTGAGGCCAACGGCTCAGCCGTCGGGGCCGTCTATGATTCGCACGGCGGAATGCTCACGCTAAAATCGGCAGTAAAGATTGTTGCCACCGGCAAGCAGAAAGCTACCATCACCGGTCGCACCGCTACCATCACAAAAGAGCCCAGCAAGATTGTTTTGCAGTCAGCCCGAGTAGAGCAACCGCAAAGCAACATCTCCGCAGATAAAGTTTCGGTGTTCATGCGCGGCGATAACAACATTGATCGCATTACTGCCTCCGGCAATCTGCAAGCGGTAAAAACTGGCCCCAAAGGCTACGACGTGCATGCTGCTGAAGGCGAAGTGGTCATGGCAGATGCTAATCAGGCTCGCTCCGGCTCGCTTTCTGGCGGCGTAACTTTTACCGGGCAGGGCGATTCGCCGGCAGAAGGCAAGGCCGGGCAGATCTTCCTGACTTTTGGCCCTGACAATCGCGTGACCAAGGCCCGCGCGGAAAATGGCGTTCAGCTCAAGCAAGGCCCATCTGGAAAATCGCAGGAACTTCACGCCAATGCGGTTGAGGTTTTTCTCACACAAGACGGCAAGAAGCTGGAGAAGGGAAATACTTCATCTGGTCCGGCTGAAATTGTTCTGGAGAAAGGTCCGGAGAAAACCACCATCAGCGCTGGCCGTTTTGAAACTACGTTCAATAACCAAAATCGCCCTTCATCGCTTTACGGCACACCGGATACAAAGATTGTCGATTCCACTCCCGGCAAGCCTGATCGCATTCTTACAGCGCGCGAGCTGCGAGCGAAATTCGACGATAAAGGCGAGATCGTCTCTGCTGACCAGTCAGGCGACTTCCACTATCAGGAAGGCACGCAGACCGCAACCGCTGAGCGTGCCACCTATCGCGCAGCCGATGAAACCATCTCACTCTCGGGTTCGCCTCGCGTTTTTGACTCTGCCTCTGGCTCTCTCACTGCGGATACCATTCAGCTCAATCGCAAAACCGGCAACGCTGTTGCCCAGAACAACGTCAAGACCACATATACGGGCCTTAAGGCACAGCCGAACGGCGCAATGCTCGGCGGAAGCGATCCTGTTCACGTAACCGGAACAAGCGTGACTGCCAACCGCGCCACTGGAGTTGCGAAATACACCAAAGCCCGTCTCTGGCAGGGGTCTAACATCGTTGAGGCCCCTAATATCACCTTTGACCGTACTCATCGCACCCTGCAGGCCCAGGGTAGCCAAGCCAGGCAAGTTGCATCAGTTTTTGTGCAAAAAGGGAAGAATGGCAAGCTTACGCCGGTTAATGTGACCTCTGACCGGCTCTCTTACGTTGATTCCGAGCGGAAAGCGGTCTTCAGCGGGAATGTTCTGGTCAAGGCTGAAGACACCACGATCAACGCCGACCATGTTGATGTGATCCTCTTAGCGAAGGGTGCGCAGCAGGAATCTCAGGGGGCCAGTCATCTTGATCGTATTGTAGCGCAAGGAGATATACACATTCAGCAGGATGGAAGAAAGGCCATCGGCAACCAGCTCGTCTATACCGCTGCAGACGATAAAATGGTCTTAACTGGCACTGAAGGCCATCGCCCTAGCATTTTTGATGCCGAACGGGGCGAAATCTCAGGTGATTCGTTGACTTTTTTTACCCACGATGGTAGGGTTCTCGTAGGTAGTGGAGAAACCTCCCAAACCCAGACTCCAACAAAGATTCGAGACGCGAGCAAGAAGTAGATGCAAACTCTGGCCACGGACGACATCGCGAAATCGTACCGCGGGCGTAGGGTAGTAAACGGCGTCAGTCTTCATATAAATCAAGCTGAAGTTGTTGGTTTGCTGGGCCCTAACGGCGCTGGCAAGACCACCAGCTTTTACATGATCGTGGGTCTGGTGCCCCCGGATAGCGGCCGCGTGCTGGTGGACGGGCAGGAAATCACCGATGTGCCTATGTATCTCCGGGCGCGCAACTACGGTATCAGTTATCTGCCGCAGGAGCCCTCGGTTTTTCGCAAGCTCACGGTAGAAGAGAACATTATGGCCGTGCTGGAAGTGCAGCCCATCTCGTGGCAGGAGCGCCGGCGCAAACGTGACCAGCTAATTGATGAGCTGGGTCTCGGCCATATCCGCAACAACATGGGATACGCGCTCTCCGGCGGCGAGCGGCGCCGCGTTGAGATAGCCCGCGCGCTTTGTATTGCGCCAAAGTTCATCCTGCTCGACGAACCTTTTTCCGGTATCGACCCCATTGCCGTGCTGGACCTGCAAAAGATCATCTTCGATCTGAAAGGCAGCGGCATCGGCGTCCTGATTACAGATCACAACGTGCGGGAAACGCTTTCTGTCACAGATCGCGCTTACATAATCAATGAAGGCCGAATTTTCCGCACCGGTACGCCAGAGCAGTTGGGTAACGATCCGGAAGTAAAACGAGTCTATTTGGGAGAAAGTTTTTCGTTCGTGTAATACGGGTGAGCGCCTGTGAGTGCCGTTTAGCACGAACAAGGCAGAGCGAAGCAGCATAGCGTTGTGGAGCCCTTAAAGAAATGTGTAATGAATGTAGTACTAGGTTTATTTTTGTTGTGCCGAAGAAATAATCATTGCTGGGCGCTTATGCAGCGCAATTTATTTGGCAAGTTGGTAATAAGCACCCGCAAAGCTCAAATTACTTGGGTACTCTTTAGGCTTTGGCCTAAAGATGCCATAGTGAAAGCATAAAAATACACGGATGGTCTTACTCCAGAACAAACTGAACCTGAGAGTCTCGCAAAAGCAGATTCTTACTCCTGGCTTGGTCCAGATGGTGAGCGTACTTGCGCTCAACAAGCTGGAACTGCGCGAGATGATCAATACAGAGATGGTGGAAAACCCTGTTCTGGAAGAGCTGGACTCATCTGTTCCGCTGCTCGATGAAGTTGCCGGCCGTGAAGAGGCACACGAGCGCCAGGATGCTCAGGAGATCAAGGACAAAGAGACTTCTCCTGAAGCCGAAGCCGATAAAAAAGATCCATTTGACGAAATCGATTTCGGCTCTTTCTTCAAGGATTACCTCGACCCGGGCTACCGCAACTCTGCCGATCTTGAAGAAATTGAACGGCCTTCATTCGAAAATTTTCTTTCCAAGCCCGGAACACTCACCGATCATCTGCTCTGGCAGTTGGGCTCCGTCACCGTGCGCCCTGCAGTTTATGCCGCTGCAGAGTTGGTGATTGGCAATTTGAATGAAGATGGCTACCTCACCGCCTCAGAAGATGAGTTGATGGGTGTGGCCCACGAGCAGCTAACTGGCGAATCACTCACAGAAGACGCCGTAACAGCAGCAGAAGTCTCAACAAATGGCTCAGGGCAATCGCCTGTAGATCAGGAAATGATTCAGCCTTCACACCTTGAATTGGTGGTATCGCATGAGCCGGTTCCTGAAGCTGTGGCTGCTGAAAAACGCAATGGTCTGGCTCCGGTGTTGCAATTTACCCGTGAAGACCTGCGTGAAGCCATTGGTCTCATACAGCATTTTGATCCTATCGGCGTCGCGGCGCGCGATCTGCGTGAATGCCTGGTGGCCCAGCTTGAATATCTAGTCAAGACGCGCGATATGGAAGGCTCTGACGATCCGGAAAACGATCAGGTAGTGGAAGATGCCCTCAAAATCGTCGATAAGCAACTTCATTTCCTGCAGAACAAGCAATACAAAGAGATTGCCAAGGCCATTACGCGGCCCATGGAAGCTGTAATCCAGGCGCATGAATTTATCCGCACGCTCGATCCCAAGCCGGGGCTTCGCTACAACAAGACTGAACCTAAGCTGATTGAGCCTGACGTCGCTTTTGTGAAGCATGGCGATGAATATCTGGTGCTGATGAACGATGAAGACCTGCCACAGCTTCGCGTCAGCCCTACCTATCGCCGTATGCTCAACCAGAATGGCGGCGTGGAGCGCGATGTTAAGTCGTATGTGAAAGAGCGTTATAAGTCCGCCGTGCAGCTTATCAAGAATATTGAGCAGCGCAGGCAGACGATATTGAAGGTTTGTTATGCCATCATCGGCCGCCAGCACGATTTTCTTGATCACGGTATCGATCAGCTCAAACCCATGATGATCAAAGAAGTAGCGGAGGAAATTGGCGTTCATCCTTCCACGGTGAGCCGTGCCGTTGCCAGCAAGTATGTGCACACTTCGCAGGGTGTCTTTGAGCTGCGCTATTTCTTCTCTGAAAGCGTGCAAGGCCCTGAAGGCGCAGGAACATCGCTGCTGATCCTGAAGCGGCGCGTCAAAAAGCTGATTGAAGAAGAAGATTCGGCGCACCCGCTAACCGATGACCAGATAACGCGCATCTTACAATCTCAAGGTATTCAGGTCACCCGGCGGACCGTGGCCAAATATCGTGAAGATATGAAAATTCCCAGCACACATCAAAGGAGGGTCAAGAATTAACGCCCGGAACCGCGGCCCCATCCGCGCCGGCGATTCCAGGAAGAGACGTTACAGCCGCCTGTACCGTGCCGATTTCTCCCAGGCTACGGCAGACGACTCTGAGTGCCAAACACTTCAGGAGGGAGTCAATGAACGTCGAATATACTGGCCGGCAATTTGAAATCACTCCTATCGCTCGCAAGCAGGTCGAAGGCGGGCTCGAAAAAATCCAGAAAATTTTAGGCAGCAACTTTGAGACGCACGTGGTTCTTTCCACGGAAAAGCGCCGTCACATCGCTGAGATCACCGTTACGGTGCGCAATCATCCGCCGATTGTAGGCCTTTCTGAGGCCATGGAGATGAGCATGGCCATTGGAGGGGCGCTGGACCGCATTGAGCGCCAGGCCGTGAAGTATAAGACGCGCTGGAAAAGTAAAAAACGCCAGGCCCGCAAAAAAATGGAACAGGTTGAAGTGGAGCAGGACCAGCTCAGCGTGGCCATTGCCGTTGGCGGCGATTTAACCACCGCTGTGCCAGTGAAGGTTCATAGCTTTCCTAACGTCGTCAAAATTACGGAAACCCATGTGACCAGAAGCTCTGATTCGGTCTCCTATAAGCCGCTTACGTTGGAAGAAGCCGTCAAAGAAGCCGAATTCCGCGATCGCGATGTCTTCGTTTTCCGCGACCTTCAGGGCAAGGTCAAGGTGCTGCATCGCAAAAAAGACGGCAAAGTGGAGCTGATCGAGGCACCGTAAAATAGCTGTGGATACAAAGGGGGTGCTGCGGCGCCCCTTCTGTTCTGTCGCGGTGATCAAGATCGCGAGAAATACTGGATCAGTTACTTTAACCCTTTGTAAATCCACCTAGGATCACTTTGCAGCGTTGGATCCAGCGCTGAACCACGAAGCAAATCCCATCAAGGTAATGACCAACAGCACAACCAACGCTGCGATGATCCGGTAATACCGCCTGACGGTGGCCGGTTCGCTGGCTTGCTGGGCCCAGAATACGCCCACGAGCGCATGGCGCTGGTGCCATAGGACGGCCAACATGGAAGCGAAGATAAATGCTGATGTGACCATTGCACCCCAGGCGATGTGAAAGAACACGTTGATCATCACGATGTTCGTGATGACAGGCAGCATCATGGCCGCGCCCAGCAGCGCGGTCTTGCGGAACAACAACAGCGCGCCGCCGGCCAGTTGGGTCAGTCCCAAGATGACTCCATAAGTATGGGAATAGCTGTAATAGAACCAGGCAAGCTGATAGCCGTTGAGCGATCCAACCGGCCGCAACGCAACCTCCGGCGGAAGAGTAAACTGCCTGCCCAGCAGCTTGCTCGATCCATATGTAAAAAGCAAAAATGCGGAAAGATAGCGCAGCCAATCGAGATATTTGGGATAAGGGGCCGTGGATTCAGCCATGGGAGCTCCACTTTTCGTAATCTCGCATGATCGCGCGAGGCTTGCTATGGAGACTCTATGTGCAATGAATTATTACGGCAAGATCACAAAAAATGGCTGAACTCAGAATTGCAAGTCCAGCCACTATTTACCTCTTTTCTTGCATCATTCGCGGAAGCATTACAAAAGATCGACTCCAGGAATCATGCCGCAGGGCGCTTTTGTGCGCCTTGGCTAAAAAGCTGGATCATCGCTTGGTTGAATGCAGGGATATCATCCGGCTTTCTTGCCGATACCAGATTGCCATCCGTGACTGCCTCTTTGTCCACCCACTCAGCTCCGGCATTGCGAAGGTCAGTCTTAAGTGACGGCCAGGAGGCAATCCTGCGTCCGCGGGCCTGTCCGGCTTCAATGATGGTCCACGGACCATGACAGATCGCGGCCACCGGTTTGCCCGTGTCAAAGAATGCTTTGACGAACGCAACGGCTTTGGGCTCCATGCGCAGCTTATCTGGATTGATGACGCCGCCGGGAAGCAGCAGTGCGTCGAAATCTTCCGCGCGGGCTTTCTCGAGCGGAAGATCAACGGAAATCTCATCGCCCCAGTCGGTGAAGTCCCAGCCTTTAATGCGGTCGTCCTTGGGCGAAACAACTTTGGTTTCAGCGCCGGCCTGCTGTAGAGCTTCACGGGGCTTCAGCAACTCCTGCTGCTCAAATCCATCCGTTGCTAATATCGCCACTCTCTTGCCTCTCAGATTTTGACTTGCCATAAATACCTCCTTTGAAATGAATTTTTATAAAGAGTGAGATTAGCCACAGCTTATGCAGCAGCCCCATTGGCCCATGGATCGAGAACCACTTTGGTGCAATGGTCCTGCTTGTCTCGGAAAATCTTGTACATCTCGGGGGCTTTGTCGATGGGCACTCGATGGCTTACCACAAAACTTGGATCAATCTCGCCGCGTTCAATCCGATCCATGAGTGGCTTCATGTAGCGCATCATGTGTGTCTGTCCTGTCTTCATGGTCAGCCCTTTATTCATGTATGGACCTATTGGCATTTTGTCTATAAACCCGCCATAAACGCCGGGAACTGACACTGTACCGCCTTTCCGACAAGCCAGAATGCACTCTCTTAATACACCTGGGCGGTCAGGTTGAAGCCGCAAGATCTGTTTAGTTCGATCAAGTGCGTACATCAGGCCCGGATAATGCGCTTCCATGCCTACAGCATCCATACAGGAGTCAGGCCCGATGCTGCCTGTCATGGTCTTTAAAACTTCAACGACGTCATCAACTTTCTCGTAGTTGATGATTTCCGCACCGGCCTGCTCTGCCATCCGCAAGCGATAATCGAATCGATCAATGGCAATCACGCGCTCAGCGCCCAGCAAAAAGGCGCTACGGATAGCGAACTGTCCAACCGGCCCGCAGCCCCAGATCGCCACCGTATCTCCAGGCTGTATGTTGCAGTTTTCTGCGCCCATCCATCCGGTAGGGAAGATGTCGGAGAGAAAAACAGCTTTTTCGTCGGGAATTCCGTCGGGAATCTTCAACGGTCCAACATCCGCGAACGGTACGCGTGCATATTGCGCCTGGCCGCCGGCATAACCGCCCATCATGTGGGTATAGCCAAAGAGCCCTGAAGGTGAGTAGCCCATGAGTTTTTCGGCAATCCAGTAATTCGGATTGGAGTTGTCACAGCAGGACCAGAGTTGTTGCTCGCAGAAAAAGCACCGACCGCAGGCGATGGTGAATGGCACCACCACTCGGTCGCCAACTTTTAGCTTCTCCGGCTTAATCGCTGCGCCTACTTCCACCACCTCTCCCATGAATTCATGGCCCATAATGTCACCCTGCTCCATGGTCGGCATCAAGCCGTCATACAGGTGCAAATCAGAGCCGCAGATGCAGGTGCTGGTAATTTTCACAATTGCGTCGCGCGAATTCAGAATGGTTGGGTCAGGCACATTCTCCACGCTCATCTTTTCTGTCCCCATCCAGCAAACTGCCTTCATGACACTCTCCTTTTCATCTCCATCATTTGAGGTATTTGCGACCGGTCTCGAACAGGCTGGTCAGGATTAATCACTCGCGCCGCGCCGGTTATTTTGCTTCTGGGACCGTGCGACTGGCCGTCAGTTGTCGGGATCTCCCCGGTCTCCATCAGCGCCTTCAGGCGTCGCAGGTCCTGTCGCATAAGAAAGCTGGGATCTTTGCCTAGCAATTTTGCTAAGGCGCGTCCAACTGCTCCGGCTGGAGGTGTGTAAACAACAATTGCTGTAATTACAGTGCCGCGATTTCCCGCAGCAGGTGAGAACTTCACTATCCCATCGACGGAAATATCAGATTCCGGGAGTGAGTTCCAGGCGATGACCTCATTTTCCTTGTCTCTCACAATTTCTGCCGTCCAGCGAATACGTTTTCCCAGCGGGCCAATGGCCTGCCACTCTGACCGGTTCTCGTCAATGATGTTGATGGACTCAATGTGACGCATAAACTGCGGTAGGTTTTCAAATTTGTGCCAGAATTGGTACGCCTCGCTCGGTGAGCAGTTCACCAGCATGCTGCTGCGGGCGATATATTCTTTTTTTCGCGCACCTGCTCGAGCGCCAAGCAACGCCAGCAAGCCTCCAGTTGCTGCAATCGCTGCGCCGACCTTCGAGCGCTTGGATAAACCTAGTACTGCAACCGCTCCTCCACCAATCAAGCCACCCCAGCGGAGTGCAGCAGAGCCGCGGCTGCTTTGAGCATTCTCTCTGTGGATGCTTAGAGCTTCACTCATGATTGACTACCTTTCTCCTTTGTTAAATGGTCTGTTAAATGATCGTTTTCTGCGGGAATTTCGGGATAATCGTTCAGATGCGAGAGGGAAATTTCGGGTGTCCCAGGGACGGTGTTTTTCGCGGAGCTCGCGATCAAGTTGATAATAAGTTTGTTTTCACAGTGATTTTTTAAGAATCGTCAGCGTTGTGCTCAATCCGTAGTCTCTGTTGAAAATCTCTCCTCGCCGCAAGGGTATAATCAAAGTTTCCAGCATGAGTATCAGGTGAGCAGATTTGCGGGCGTGAGCGGAGTGAAGGCCCGCATGCGAAATCCTGAGCGTAGCGAAGGATCTAACTGTTGAGCTATCAGGTTCTAGCCCGTAAATACCGTCCGCAGCGTTTTTCTCAGGTGATTGGGCAGGAGCACGTCACCCGTACGCTCAAGAATGCTATTGAGCAGCAGCGGATTGCGCATGGCTACATCTTTAGTGGCCATCGTGGCATTGGCAAGACCACAATAGCCCGCATTCTAGCCATGTCGCTGAACTGTCGAGGCGTTGACGGCCGAGCTGACAAGCCTACGCCTGAGCCTTGCGGCGTGTGCGAATCATGCGTTGAAATCCGAGCAGGCAGCTCTGTGGATGTGATTGAGATCGATGCTGCCACCAATCGCGGCATTGATGAGATTCGCGAGCTGCGCGATGCCGCTCGCTACCGGCCCGCCCGTGATCGCTACAAGATTTATATCCTTGATGAAGCCCACCAGATTACCGACGCGGCTTTCAATGCGCTGCTTAAGACCCTGGAAGAACCGCCGCCGCACATCATCTTTATGATGGCTACCACGCAAGCCGAGGACATTCCCCAGACCATTCGCTCGCGCTGCCAGCACTTCAGCTTTCATGCCGTTAAGTTTGACGAGATCGTCGGCCAGTTGCATGAGATCGCTGGCAAGGAAAATATTCAGACCGATGAAGAAGCACTCGCCGTCTTGGCTGAAGCAGGTGACGGCTCCATGCGCGATGCTCTTTCCATCATGGACCAGGCTATTGCGTGCTGCGGCTCCAAGCTCAGCGGTGAGTTGGTGCGTGGGCTGGTGGGGAACGTCGGTTCGGAA
>DASRDW010000153.1:0-10926 GCA_035652415.1 Candidatus Angelobacter sp.
GGTGAACCGCGCAGTCGCAGAGAAAGCCTTTGCCGTGAAAGCCGATGAGCTTTTACGCAAGCCCTTTCAACCGCAAGACCTGATTGCTCGCGTAAAGCACTTGCTCAAACCGAACGGAACTCCAGCGCCAACCCAGGCAGCCGCAACAAACGCAGCCGTCGCGCTCAGCAGTATTTTTTCTGCAGCGGCGGCAACGCCCATGCCTCCGCGATCTGTTCCAACTCCGCCACCGGTCCAACAGCGTGCCGTAGCGGCAGCAGCTGCGCCAGCGCCCGTAGTCCCAGTCGCGGCACCTGCAGCTCCAACGCCAGTACAAGTTTCAGCGCCGGTTCCTGTAGTATCGCCGGCTCCTGTTGCGGCTTTGCCCGTTATGCCGACGGCCATTCCAGTTCAGCCTGCGCCGGTTACGGCAGCAGCTAACCCCACGGCCAGCAAACCAGCCGCACAACAAGATGTCGCCAAGCTAAAGATCGAGATTCTGCGTCTGGAAGGCCTGGTAAAGAAACTGCAATCGGAACTGCTGGCCGAGCGCGAGTATTCAAGAGCTCTTGAAGCACACATAAAGACGTTGCAAGAGCATGAATGATGCAATTTCTTCCGGAAGTGAAATTTTCCGGCTGCATTTTCAGTTAAAATCCGGCAATAATCAGTAACGTGAACACCCGGCGCATTCTCCCTTTGCTGATCATGTTTCTGCTCTCTTGGCGCGCTCCTGCTCTTTGCCAGGGAGGCGCAGCGCCTGCGCTCATGCCCTTACCTCAAAAGATCCAGCCTGGCGCGGGCAGATTTCTGATCAACAATAACTTCAGGGTCGCCCTGCAGGGTCCTGACGACATGCGAGTGAAGCACGCGGCGAAGCGCTTTCAATCATCTCTTTCGCGCATCACAGGAATCCCACTTGGAGTGACAAATAATCGTGCAATCGCGCCGAACTTCATCATCCATTGGCGAGCAAAGGGAGAGAAGCCCCAGAGACTGGGAGAGGACGAATCATATCGGCTTGAAGTGACTGCCACCGAAGTCCATCTGGATGCTCCAACCCCGCTGGGCGTGCTGCATGGATTGCAGACGTTTTTGCAGTTGGTACAGATTGGCCCTGAAGGATTTGCTGCTCCAGTAGTGGTCATTGAAGACAGTCCACGTTTTCCCTGGCGTGGGTTGCTGATCGACGTTTCCCGCCACTTCATGCCCATCAAAGTAATCAAGCGCGAGTTGGACGGCATGGAAGCCGTTAAGCTTAACGTGTTGCATTGGCATCTCTCCGATGATCAGGGCTTTCGCGTGGAAAGCAAAAAGTTTCCGCGAATGCAAAAGCTATCTTCTGACGGGCAGTTTTATACCCAGGATCAGATCAAGGAGATCATTGCGTACGCGCGCGATCGCGGCATCCGCGTCGTACCGGAGTTCGACATGCCTGGGCATACCACGAGCTGGTTCGCGGCCTATCCGGAGCTGGCCAGCGCGCGGGGGCCGTATGAGATCTCACGTCATTTTGGCGTCCATGACGCAGCAATGGATCCGACGCGCGAACACACGTACAAATTTCTTGATAAGTTCATTGGCGAGATGGCCCGCCTCTTTTCCGACCAGTACTTTCACATCGGCGGCGACGAAGTGAATGGCAAGCAGTGGGCAGACAATCCGCATATTCAGGCTTTTATGCATGCGCACGGCCTCAAGGACAACCGTGACCTCCAGGCCCATTTCAACAAACGGCTACAGACAATTGTGAAGAAGCACGGCAAGATCATGGAGGGCTGGGACGAAATTCTGCATGCGGACCTGCCTAAAGAGGTAGTAGTCCAGTCATGGCGTGGGCAAAAAGCGCTGGCGGATGCGGTGCAGCAAGGTTATCGGGGCATGCTCTCCTTTGGCTATTATCTTGACCTGATGCAGCCGGCCTCGCAGCATTATTTAATCGATCCATTCGGCGGGGCAGCGGCAAACCTTACAGAGGAAGAGAAGCAGCGCGTGCTGGGCGGCGAGGCTTGCATGTGGTCTGAGCTGATTACCACAGTCAACATCGATGAGCGAATCTGGCCGCGGACCGCCGCGATTGCGGAGCGCCTGTGGTCAGCGCAGGAAGTGCGGGACGTGGATGATATGTACCGCCGGCTAGCGAAGCTAAGCGAGCGGCTGGAGTGGGCCAAGCTGGAGCATGTGCAGAGTTATGATCTGATGCTGGAGCGGCTGCTCGGCGGGAGTGATATTCAGCCATTGCGTGTGCTGGCCGATGTTCTGGAGCCGGTGAAGGGCTATGCGCGTCCGCATGCAAAGCATTATGAAACCACCACGCCGCTGAACCGGCTGGTGGATGCCGTGAGGCCGGAAAGCGATATGGCAAGAATATTTTCCGGCAGAGTGCAGCGCTTTCTGAACAAGAGCGCGACACCGGACGATCTTAGCGAGATGCAGAAGACACTCACTCTCTGGCGCGATAACGATCAGCAACTCGCGCCGGTTCTCCAAAGCAATCCCCTTTTGCAGGAAGCTGTGCAAGCGTCTCAGTCTCTCGCGTCTGTTGCGAGCATAGGATTGAAGGCGCTGGAATACCTGAACGCTGGCACGCGCGTGCCAGCCGCATGGCGGCAACAGCAGATTGATCTGCTCAAGCAGGCGCAGGCCCCGCAGGCTGAAATGCTCAACATGATCGCGCCTGGGGTACAGAAGCTGGTAGAAGCCACCACTCCAGAGTAAAAAGTTCCTTAAATTAAATCGATTTTGGCCTTCTAATCTGCTAGTCTTGCCTTGCGCGACCGGAGGATGTATGCCATTGACCCTGACTGACTGGATTGTGATTGCCGGCTACCTGCTGGTGAACCTTGCCATCGGCATATATTACCGGCGCCGCGCCGGCGGCAATACGGAAGAGTTCTTCATCTCCGGTCGTGACGTCTCCTGGTGGCTGGCCGGAACCTCCATGGTGGCCACAACATTCGCGGCAGATACACCTCTATTTGTAAGCGGCGTAATTGCCCAGCAAGGCATCGCCGGCAACTGGATCTGGTGGAGTTCCTGCCTGGGCGGCATGCTGACCGTGTTCTTCTTTGCCCGTTACTGGCGGCGGGCAGAAGTCCTGACTGACGTGGAGCTGACCGAAATTCGCTATGGCGGCAAGCCTGCAGCGTTCTTGCGCGGCTTTAAATCTATCTATCTCGGCCTGGTCATGAACTGCCTCATCCTTGGCTGGGTGACAAATGCCATGGTAAGCATTGTGGCCGTACTGCTCGGCCCGCTCATTGCTAAAGGCAAAATCATAGAGCTTGCAGTTGGCAGCCATACGCTCCTGCATTACACGCTGGGCGATCCCAGCCATACTGCGCTCCTGATTTGCATTTTTATCCTCATCCCATTCACCGGCATTTACACCTCCATCGGCGGCCTGTGGGGCGTGCTCGTCACGGATCTGTTCCAGTTCATTCTCAAGATGGCCATGGTCATTGTGCTGGCCTGGGCGGCGGTAGTAAAGATCGGCGGCATGCAGGCACTGAAAGTCCAGCTGCAGGTTGTTGGCGCATCCGTTCATCAGACCGGAGCGCAGACTTCAAATCCGCTGGCTTTTTTTCCTGATCTCCATCTTGGCTGGACCTCAAGCGCCATTTGGACCCTGCCTGTGCTTACCTTCCTCATGTACCTCGGCGTGCAGTGGTGGTCGGCATGGTATCCCGGAGCTGAGCCGGGCGGGGGCGGATACGTAGCTCAACGCATGTTCTGCGCGCGCGACGAGAAAAATTCACTGGGTGCAACACTCTGGTTCAACATTGCGAACTATGCCGTACGGCCTTGGCCATGGATTATTACCGGGCTGGTAGCGCTGGCAGTGTACTCGCCACATGGCGGTCTCCATCCAGATGCAACTTTTGCGGCGAACCCGCAGCAAGGTTACGTAATGGTGCTGCGCGACTTTCTGCCACCGGCTTTGCGCGGCGTGATGGTAGCAGCATTTCTTGCTGCGTTTATGTCCACGCTGGGAACGCAGTTGAATTGGGGCGTTTCCTATCTGGTAAACGATCTGTACCGGCGTTTCCTGGTCCGCAAGAAGAGTGAGAAACATTACGTGGGAATTGGCCGCCTGTTCACAATCCTGTTGGTGCTGGTCAGCGGTTATGTTGCCCAGCAACTGCATTCCATTGGTCAGGGATGGCAGATTGTGCTTGGCCTGGGCGTAGGCACAGGAGCGGTGTACATCCTGCGTTGGTACTGGTGGCGCATCAATGCCTGGAGCGAGATCAGCGCGATGATCGTGGCTGCGGTAGTTGCCATCTATCTGCACAAACGTCTTCCCGGCGACGATCCTGTGACCTTCGCCAAGACCTCACTCATCACCGCCGGCATTACAACCGTGGCCTGGATTGCGGCAACATTCTTGACTCCCGCAGAATCGCAGGAAAGGTTAGTGGCGTTTTATCGTCGCGTGCGTCCTGCGGTATATGGCTGGAAAAAGATTGCTGCTCTGGCCCCGGAGATTCCGCAAACGCGTGATATGACTAGCAACGCTTTTGACTGGATAATGGGATGTGTCCTGGTATATGGCGCTCTGTTTGGGGTCGGTAAGATCATTTTGGGCGACTGGATCATGGGAGTGCTTCTGCTGGTGGTTGCGGCGGTGGCGGGCTACCTGATTTTCTGGGACCTTTCCCGGAGAGGCTGGCAAACATTCTCTGGCACAGACCAACCGGCTGTTACACTCAAAATGGATGCGGCGGGAAAATCCTTCCTGAAGTAAGCACCGCAGGCCCGGGATTTTTCTGCAACCCCCAAGGAGCTAGTCCAGAATGGCTTTTAAGATTGAGTCTGTCCATTTGAATGATGTGATTGTGGTTCTGCCGGAAATGCGCGGAGACTCACGCGGTTTCTTTATGGAAACTTATCGAGCAGACCAGTTTCGCGAACTGGGATTGCCCACTGACTTTGTCCAGGACAATCACTCCAAATCGAAAAAGGGCGTGCTGCGCGGCCTGCACTTTCAATGGGCCCCCCCTATGGGCAAGCTCATGCGCGTAACTCGCGGCGCAGCGTTCCTGGTGGCAGTTGACGTTCGCAAAGGTTCGCCTACGCTGGGGCAATGGTTTGGCCTGGAAGTTTCTGAAGAAAACAAAAAACAAGTGTGGGCGCCATACGGCTTTGCACGCGGATTCTGCTCGCTAACGGACGATTGTGAAGTCCAATACAAGACCACAGGCGTTTACAACCAGAAAGGCGAGAGCGGGATCCACTTTGCTGACCCGGAGATTGGTGTAAAGTGGCCGATCGATATGGCAACGGCGGAGACTTCAGAGCGTGACCGCAATGCGCAAAGCCTGAAAGAGTGGCTGAAGTCGCCTCTATCAGACAACATCGTGTATCGCTCTAAATAAAAAGAAGTTCTTCTTTCACTCTCTATCTTTCATCAAAGCTTCCCGCGCCGCTTGCAGTCCTTTGCGCCGATCCTTGTCAACTTTTGGAAATTGCAAATTGAGTTCCTGCAGCGTTTGAATCACCACGGAGCTAACGGCAATGTGGGTGAACCATTTGTGGTCAGCAGGCACAACATACCATGGCGCATGTGGTTTGCCCGTATTCTGGATCATGTCCTCATAAGCTTCCATGTATTCGTCCCAGTGTTGCCGTTCGTGGACGTCAGCCTCTGAAAATTTCCAGTTTTTCTCCGGCTCGTCCAGGCGGGCAAGGAAACGATTCTTTTGCTCTTCTTTGGAGACATGCAGGAAGAACTTGCGAATCACGGTGCCATTGCGGCTGAGATGGCTCTCAAGATTGCAGATATCTTCAAACCGTTCTTTCCAGATTTTCTTCGTTACCAGCTCAGCCGGAAGATGCTGTTTGGCCAGAAGCTCCTGGTGTACGCGGACCACCAGAACTTCTTCATAGTAAGACCGGTTGAAAATACCGATCTTGCCTCGTTCCGGCAGGCGGCGCGTGGTTCGCCAAAGGAAGTCATGGTTCAGCTCTTCGGTTGAAGGCTGTTTGAAGCTGGCGACATCACACCCTTCTGGGTTCACTCCGGACATGACGTGTTTGATCACGCTGTCTTTGCCGGCAGCGTCCATGGCCTGGAAGATCAATAACAGTGACCATTGGTCCTGGGCGTAAAGCTTTTCTTGCAGCTCCTGAAGCACGGCGATGTTCTGTTGCAAAATCGTGGCGGCTTTCTCTTTGGAGTGTATGCCGCGAACATCGCCGGGATCGTAATCTTTGAGGCGGAAAGAATCTCCGTGCTTTACCTCAAACGCGTCAGCCAGTTTCAGCGTTTTCTTGGCGATCTTCATTGCTTCAGTTGTACCGCAAACAGCCTGCAAACAGCAAAGCGTTCCTGGAGATTAAGCCTCCATAGAAAGAAACGGGTCTTCTGAATGCGGACGTGCCAGCGGCGGCACTGCTTCGCGCGATAGCAGGTCCTCATATTCCTTAAGCGTGGGGAAAAGGTCTTCCCGTTCTTCCAGCGGCGCCGTTGAACCTTCCGGCGCGGTAACGAAGGCGCAGAATTTCCCCATGATTTTCAATGAAGGATTGAACTGGTCCAGCCAGAGGAACTGCCCCTGCTCATTGATCTCAAGGAACCACCACTGACCTTTGGCATCCACGCCGAAATCGAGCGAACCGAAGCACACTCCCGTTTGCCGGGCAAATTCAAGAATGCCTTTTTCTACCTCGGGCGGAGTCGGAACCAGCTCTGCCGAGACATGGCCGAAGCCTGCATCCTGTCGCCAATCCAGCGCCTTCTTGGTGTTATTGAGGGCATACGAATAGATGTGATTGCCCATAAGCACCATGCGAATGTCATACTCCTTGGGAACCAGTTCCTGATAAATGGCGGGAGCATAGGTGAGGACCTCATCTGCTGGCAACTGGTCCCCGGTGATCTCAAAAGTTTCAGTGATAGCCACGGAAGTCTGGCCGGTTTTCTGCCACACGTGCGGGGTAAAACCTTTACAGATGCTGCGGCCGCCGCGGCGTAAAAACGCTTTCACTTCCTCAGGATTGTTCGACATGAGCGTGTCAGGGATTTTGAGGCCGCATCGCCGCGCAATTTGCAGTTGTACAGATTTCTGGATCGTCATTCTGGACGCCGAATACTTATTGATGCACCAGACCGGCATGGTCTCCAACAGGAAGGCGATGGAATGATAGAGCGAACGGTACTCCTGCGCGGCAAATTTCTTATCGGCTTCTAACGTCTTGGGATTAGATTGCGGGGGCTCCGGCCGGCGAATCCACACTACGTCACCGGGATCGACGGAGTGCTGGCCGAGCGTGATTGAGTTGTTGCTGCCCAGCCGGATTGAGGCCTGGCCTTGTCCCATCCAGGAGAGTCCACCCCAGCAAGCCACACGGTAGCCGGCTTTTTCGAGCGCCCATTTCAGTGGAGCTGTGTGATTATCGTCTTCCTGCGCTAAAACTATAAGCTTCATTTGTATTGCCTCCGTTTCAGAAGTTTGCGTGCTGTAGGCAGGCGACGTCCGCCAGGGACGCCGCCTGGAATAATCAGGGGCCACATTCGCCAATAGCTTGATCGCCATTGATGAGTTGTTGTCTGCTATCCACAAAACAGGGTGTGAGCGTGCGGCGGATTTTGAGCGCGCCGGTCACGGTTTCCACTTCCTGCTCGCTGAGTTCGCGAGCGCCCCTGCGGGTGAGCACGCGATTATCTTGGTCCATAAGTTCCTCCCTGATGGTTGCTAAAAAACGCACTGGATGTGTTTAAAGGAAGCGCCGGCAAAGGACGCAACCGGTCAATTGCATTCGTGAAGATCTGCATCGATGGTGCCGGCAGCAGTCAGGCTGCATTTGGTCGCCGTCCTGATCCCACCACATAGAGGTTGGCTATACATCAGCGCCGCACTCGCTGTTAAAAGTATCTCCGTCCAGATTGCCATTAGCCCGAGTAGGTGCGGTGCAAAGGGTTGCGGTACGTATTCCTCCACCGACCTGCTCGACTTCCTGCTCATTCAGGTCACGAGCCCCTCTGCGAGCTAAAACTCTGTTCTGATCATTCATACTTATTCTCCTTTCATCGTTTCGTCATGGAGACCATGAGAGCCCCAAGCTCTTCACGAGAATTTCATCAGTGCTTGTCCACGGATGAAAATGCGGGCCGCCACAGAGGGTGACCCGCCGTGAAACTAGCACTCGCCTATAAACGTATCGCCGTCTCTTTGGCCTAAGCTATTAATCGAGCAGAATGTGGTGGTACGTATTCCTCCACTCACGCGCTCCATTTCCTCAGCACTCAAATCACGAGCACCCTTGCGAGCTAATACTCTGTTCTGATCATTCATACTGTTCTCCTTCATCGTTTCATCATGGGGGATAGTGAACGGCCCCCATGCACTTCAAGAGAGTTATCTGGCAGCCGAGCGCGCTAGCAACCAGCCTCACCAACGCGATGATCTCCATCGGGAGAAGGCATAGCAGTACAAAGTGACAAAGTTATGAATCCCCCGTTGATGATCTCGGTTTCCGTCGGGGTCAATTCACGCGCGCCCCGGCGAATCAATACTCTGTTTGGATCGTTCATTGTGTTTCTCCTTTCATATTCGGGTCCATTGAACGGGCCCAAAAGTTGGCTCAGTAAAGTGGTGGCGGTTCTGGCCGCCACCCGCGCAAAATGTCAGCACTCTCCCAGAAAAACATCACCATCACGTGTGGTTGCGACAAGCGAGCACTTGGTTGTCGTGCGAAGACCGGCCGCTACCTGCTCGACTTCTTTTTCATCCAGATCACGAGCGCCCCTCCGGGCAAGAACTCTGTCGTTGTCTCTCATGTTGTTTCTCCTTTCATTGTTCTTGGGCCAGTTTGACTAGGCCCAAGTTTTTCATGCTTGTTCAGCAATGCCCGCACTCGCCGATGGACGCATCTCCGTCTTTGTTGGGGCAGGTTGTGGTCGGAACTGTGCAAAGAGTTTCAGTATGCAGTCCTCCATTAACGTGCTCGACTTCCTCCATTGTCAGCTCGCGGGCGCCTGTCCGCGCCAGCACTCGATTGTTATTCAATGTTTTCTCCTTTCAGTTTGGGTTCCCGCAGGCCCCCAAAACTTCTCAGAAGCTAAAATGCGTACGAAAACCTTTCGGCCAGAGGTGCGGTTAGCATTCGCCGATGCGAGCATCTCCGTCCGCGCCAAACCGGGGATCGAATGTGCAAGCTGTAAGTGTGTGAACACTTCCTGTAACACGTTCGACCTCACCGCGATCAAGTTCCCGCGCTCCTCTGCGGATCAGTACTCTGTTGTTGTCTTGTTTTGACATAAGTATTTCTCCTTTCATTTGATAGCCGTCGGACTAAGCATGCGGCGGACAGTTAACATCCTCGTCACTGCCTCCGTGGGGCAGATGAGTAAATGTCATCAAGCAGGGGCCGCTGGCTGCGGCGCTTACGCTATCAAGTTCTTCCTGTGTAAGCTCGCGTGCCCACAGGCGATGCAGCACTCGATTGTTGTTCATGTTTGCCTCCTATTGCGATTTTGAGTTGCCTGCCAACAATCCCCAGCTCATCTAAGCGGCTAAAGCGGACTGGCAGCAAAATCGGTATCGCCGCAGCCATCACCATCGCCAGGGCCAGTATGAGTGGCGGTGACAAAGGGCGCCGAGCAAACGTGTGTCTGGAGAGGCCCAACTCCGCCATTCACATAATCAATCTCTTCGAGTGTCAATTGGCGGGCCCCAGCCCGCACCAGCACTCTGTTATTTTCCAGCTTCAACATGTGTTTCTCCTTTCATGGTTGGTACATTTGATTTGCCGTGGTTCTCAGCAGAAACTTTTCCTGAACGGGAGATCGTAATCACACGATCGGCAATCCTGATGGTGTCAGGACGATGCGCAGCAAAGATGCGCGTCATGCGCAGTTCAGCCAGAGTTACGGCAATGCGTTGCTCGGTAGGGACGTCCAGATTGCTAGTGGCTTCGTCCAGAACCAGAATCGCGGGCTTGGGGTATAGAGCGCGTGCCAGCAAAAGCCGCTGCTGTTGTCCACCGGAAAGCGCCGATCCCATATCGCCCACCAGCGTGCTATAGCCCATGGGCATGGTATTGATCTCATCGTCAAGGCACGCCAGCCGCGCACACTTTACCACGCGCTCCATGTCCGCTACATCAGAAGCAAATGCAATATTGTCGGCAATGGTCCCGGCGAAGAGGGTGTCATCCTGCAGGACGAAACCCACGTTTCCAGTGATAGCAGCCCGGCCTTCAGAGATCGGATGGCCGTTTACCACTACCTCGCCGGATTGGGGACAAAGCAACCCCGCAATCAGCTTCAGCAAAGTTGACTTGCCCGCGCCAGATGGGCCCACAACAGCCACGCACTCACCCGGTTCTACGCGGAATGAAACATCTTCCAGCAGCCAGGACTCAGTATCTGAATAGCGGAAGAACAAATGATTGACCTCAATGGAAGCCTCGCCAACTGCTGAAGGCGTGAAAACGCTGGAAATTTCGGGCTTGGCCAGCGCCACATCCGCCAATCGCTGCACCTGGAGCGAGAGCATGCGAAATTCATAAAAGCGGTCAACCAGGTTGGTAACGCGGGCCTTGAATTGTTCCTCATAAGCCACAAAAGCAAACAACATGCCGACGGTGAAATTTCCGGCCAGAACCAGCGTTGCGCCCACCCAAACCACGGCCACCGATTGCACACCAAAGATCAAAGCATTGGCGGCTTTAAAGAGCAGTGTCTGCAATTCTGTGGAAACCTGGGCGTTGGTGCTATCCACCAGCAGGTTCATCCAACGCGTCTTGCGGTCATCTTCACGGCCCAGCACTTTAATGGTGCGAATGCCGCGCAACGTTTCAATGAAAAACGTTTGCTGCTTGGCCAGGCGCACGATCTGCTCTTCCATGGTTTTGCGCAGTGGCATGTAGGCGATGTTGCGCAATGCCACGTAAATAGCCACACTGACCAAGACAATAAGCGCCAGCTTACGGCTATAAATG
>DASRDW010000154.1:0-6754 GCA_035652415.1 Candidatus Angelobacter sp.
GTTCGTCGTTCAACAGCTTCTGTCGCTTCTTCATGACAGAAGCTCAACAACTTACACCCCTCACTCGTAAGTACCTCGGGTGAGGCCGAACCTATTTTTGAAACACGCTCTAGCTAACGTACGGCAGCCATGCTCGTGACGCTCTCTATCGCCTGATAAATTTTGGAATGCGTGCAGACTTCGTAGTAGTTGCTGTTTGTAATCTGCTTCAGAGAGAAATCGCGCGCATCAATGTGGGCAATGCGGCCTTCACGTACTACGATCTGGTGGAATGATCCCTGCCCCAGCGGCACCATGCCGGCAAAGACGCGCACTGTGCTCTTGTTCCAAATCATGGGCACTTGCAAGTCAAAAGCCTGCAATGAGATTTCACTGCGCAGCTTGCGGAACGCCGCTTGGTTGAGATGGATACCACCGATGTTGTAGCGCATCAGAAACTCATCGGGGTTGCCGCCCGTGTCCTCGTCTTCCACGGTCTTGAAGGAGAAGACGTTGAACAAAAGCTCGCGATCTTCAAGCAAACGGCGTATGCCTTTGCTGCACGATGAAAGACGGTCGCTCTCATTGAGCGCCTTGGAAATCATGATTTTTTTATTGCCGTCCATCAGGTACATGGGCGCGGAATCCTGATAGGAAATTCCGATCCCCAGTTCCAGGCTCGGCAGACCTGCTTCAAGCGAGCGTTCGTTGTACGCGGTGACAATCTGGATGATCTCTTTAGCAAGCACGCAGGTTTGGGCCACGCCCAGCGCAGGCTCGCCGGAGTTTTCAAACAACGCCAGGATCAGCGCATCACCTTCAATGAACACTTTTTTGGCTTCATATTTCGGCAGCAGCTTGTTGATGGGATCATAAAAATTCAAACTGAAATATGAAGCAGGATTCAATCCTTTTTCCAGCAAGGTGCGCGTCAGCGTGGTGGACTCACGAATGTCTGCCTTCAGCACCACATGATGAATAACTTTTTCTTCTGTTGGCTTCTGTTCTTCGCACAGGAGAAATTCATACAGCGTGTTGTTGACTGCGGAAAGTTCGCGGAAACGTTCTGTCGCCAGCACGTTCACGCTTTCCATAGCAGCCATTACGGTTTCCATCCGGCGCAGGTCGCGATGGTAACGCGTTAAATCAGTAAAGAAGCGTCCGGCAATCTTGGCACGTTCCGCTGGTCTGCAGCCTTCAACTCTTTTAACCGCAGTGTGCAGGCCATCAGGAGAAAGTTTGCCGTGCTCTTCCAGCAGCGTTTCCACGCGCTTGCGCTCTTCACGCGAGATCAATGCATTTTTGAGCTGCTGCGGGTTAATCGGCGGCGAATACTGCGGCAGCAGCGGCACAGCTTCATAAGAAGCAATTACGTTGGCCATCACGTTTTCCCGCTCCAGCAATTCCACCCAGGCGTTCACTAATGCTTTTTGCGCTTTGCCTTTAGGGCTGGAATCGTCAGGCGTTCCGCCTGCCATCAACTCGTGCGCATTCTCCGGGACGTTCAGGATTCCATCCACCAACGGGTCATCCATGTCTGGAACTACTTCCAGCGATTTCAAGAACTGCGCGGCAATCTCGCGCATGGTTTGGAAGCGATCGCGGTCGCGATCATACGTCCCCAGCATGACGTAGTGTTCGGCGTTGAGCAGGTTGTCTAGGCCATCTTCAATGAACACCAGCCGGTTTAAAAACAGTTCGTATGTTGCAGCCGCTGTGTCACCAAAGAGCGAACGGCGCGTCCTGCCCAAGGATTCTTTTTCCGCCTCGCGCAGCACGACAAATAAATCCTGGCCCGCGCGCCGCAACACAGTTTTTTTGTTGATCTGGAACCCGGCTAGCCGTTCGCGCGTCTCCACCGTGCGATTTGTGCCAGACTGGCGTGGCGCTTCATAAAGTTTTAGCTTGGCGCGGCAACGGTCCAGCACCTGGCCATATTGGCTGAGCAGTTCTGTGCGTTGGAACTTAAGAATCGCCAGGCGGAACAGGAGATCCAGCGAGACTTTGTTCTCCGCCTTGGCACGATTCAACGACGTAACATGCAGTTCTGTGAGCTGTCGTTTGAACTCTGCATGTTCAGATTGTCGCGCAGCCTGGCCTTGCGGACGCACCGGCGGACGCGCAGCAGGCCGCTCTTCCGCCGCCAGTTCCTCCACGTTTCCATGCTTGGCAATCAGCTTAAAGATGTACTGCCGGGCGGTTTCAACAAATTTTGGACTTAAAAAAACGTCATGGCGAACGTTATCAATGCCGGTGACCAGGCCTTCCAGCATGAGCGAAGGCGACTCGCTGGTCAGGGTAAGCTGACGCGCGTGTTCGGGCAAACTACCGCGTTGAAGGAATGAAAACGACATTTACAGCCGGTTGCCAGGGCGGGGGGAAGCTCGATTGTATCCCAGCTTTTAGATACCACTGAGGTTACTATTGGCACCTCCGGATCGCATGAAAATGGCAGCCGGCTGCTTTACTTCGGACAAGAAGCTTTGCCTCACTGATCTGCTTTTCGGGCTTTCCCAAACTCATCGCCCGGCTTCCATGACACCAGGCTGGGTTGGTTGGCTACTTCCCAACCCAAAATCAAGCCAAACTTCGCCATCTCTGCGTCCGCGCGGAAGTCCATGTCCGGTCGATACTCATCGCTGGGCTGGTGATAGCGGTGTGCCACATAATCCTTCTGCTTCTCCTCGCACCAGGACAAGTCGTGCCCCTTGAACAGAGCGCCTTCACTCACGCTGAAAGCGGGCACGCCAACGCGCGCCATGCTGAAGTGGTCAGACCGGTAATAGTGCCCTGCTTCCGGATGATCGTCCGGCTGAATGGCCAGCCCAAACTCTTTCGCAACCTTTTCCACCAGAGGATAAGCGCTGGTTCGCTCGGCCCCAGAGACTACTACCTGCTCCGGTATACCCAGGGGCTCGATATCGTCATAATTCAGATCCAACGAAATATTGCGCGCAGCAACAGGCGGATGCTGGCCCAGGTATTTTGATCCCAGCAATCCTTGCTCTTCCGCTGTGACAGAAGCAAAGATCACCGTGCGTTTGGGCTTCTCCGGCGACGCTGCGACCACTCTCGCCAGCTCCAAGAGAATGCCGCAGCCGGTAGCGTTGTCTTCTGCTCCGTTGTAGATGTTGTCGCCCGGCTCATCCGGATGAATTCCCAAATGGTCATAATGCGCGGTATAAAGGATTGCCTGATTCTCCAGCTTAGGATCAGAACCTTTCACCTTGCCCACCACATTTCTTGAAGTAAATGAGCGCACGTGGCTGACAATGGTTTCCTTCACGCGCACCGGCAACTCCACCGGCTTAAAGCCGCGCGAATTCGCATCCGCCAGCATTTTGTCCAGGTCCATTCCCGCAGCCTGGGCCAGCTTGCGCGCCAGTTCCAACTGGATCCACCCTGCTGATTTCAGCTTGGGGTCAGTATCATCCTTCAGCATTGATGTCTCGCCACCCCAGGAGTTCCGCACCACCTCCCAGCCGTAGCTGGCCATATCAGTTTTGTGGATCAGCACGACACCCACGGCGCCGCGTCGCGCTGCTTCCTCATATTTATAGGTCCAACGGCCATAATAGGTCAGTGCTTTGCCCTTGAAGAAGTTCGGATCGTCAGACGGTGGCTCATTCACCAGCATCAGCAAAACTTTGCCTTTTACGTCTGTGCCCTTGTAATCGTCCCAGTGGTATTCAGGAGCGTTAATGCCATAGCCAACGTAAATCAGCGGCGCATCGATTTCCGACTTTGTCGCGTGGGTCTCGTCATTGGCCACATAATCATCGGCGAATTTAAGCGTCATTTCCTGTCCCGACTTGGGAACAAACGCAAACTGCGTCTGCTTCGGGTCAGTAGTGACGCCAAAGAAATTGATTTTCTGGAAATATGTGCCTGCATCACCTGCGGGAAGAAGACCGTAGCTCTTGAATTGCTCAGCAATCCAGTCGGCGGCCATGTCTCCGCCTTTTTGTCCTGTGCCGCGTCCCTGAAGCGCATCGTCAGAAAGATATTTCACGGTCGCGCGGATCTTCTCGGAGTCAATGGCGTTCATCGCCTTTTGCGCTGCCGGCGGCGCTGATGACTGGGCCTGTGCTGCAATCAACGAGCAAACGACAACAAGCAGAATGATGCTGGGTTTTCTCATGGAATCCTCTTTGGCTGAGTGCTGATACTGATTGCTAATACTGATTGGCTAATAAATGACCGCTGAATTGCTGACTGCTTTTTGTCCGCGCCCGCGGACTAATTTTTTGACTCTCAACCGGGCCTGTATTCCGGAATTTTCTCTCCTGGTTGAAAGATCTGCGCCGGAGAAGTGCCGTTCACATGGGCCAACCGGCGATTCAGTTCTTCCACATCGGCTTTTGACCAGCTTACGGTCGCAAAGTCAATCTCTCCTTCCGGCGAGATAAGAAATACCGTCGGCACATTGGTCAATCCATAGGCGTTGGAAGCGGGATACTTGCCGGCAGGATCAAGCAGCATTGGAAATGTCGCGCCGAATTGCCGGATATATGCTTTTGTGTCTGCCGCATTATCCTGTGACACGCCTACAAACGTGTGCTTGGCGCTCTTCTCGTAAGCTTTAAAGATACGTTCCAGATAAGGGAATGCGAATTGGCATATAGGGCAGCTCACCTTGAAGAATACGGCCACCACCGGCCCTTTCTTCCGTGCTTCCTTAAGTGAAAACTTGTTGCCGTCAAGATATTGCAGCTCAATCTCCGGCGCCTGTACGCCGGCTTCAAGTGCTGGCATTCGTGTTCCTCCCGGGTAATCTTCTATTGTAGATAAGTCTGCAGGTTGGTGGAAACCCGCTCTCACTACTCACACGGCTGCGGCATATGCGCCTCATTGGATGCAGGGGCCGCTGTGATTATCAGGCATGTCTTTGTCCGGACGGCCATTTTCGTCGTGATTGCCAAAAAAGCAGTTCTGCGATTTTTGCGACGGCCCTTCAAATGTAATCTTCAGTCCAGCGGCAATCTGGTTAGATTGGTAAACATTATCGTGATTTGGGCCTGTTCCGTGCGCTGAAAAGATCCTCATCGCTTTGAATTGGCCGGGTGAAGAGCCTTCCACCTGCAGCGTATTACCGGCGACCGTCGCATGAGTAACATTGCCCTGGAATAGCAGTCCGAAGGAGCCTGGTTTATTCAACACCACCGTGTTGTTCAGGATCTTGAAGTTTGCGTATGTTCCTCCGCCACCGATCACGAACCCATATTTTTGCGGATGAATAATGTGGTTGGATTCAATGCGGACTCCGTTATTGTTCAGGCTATCGATGTTGAAGCCGTACTCCGTATTCGTGGCCGTGTTGTCGTGGAAATAAACTTCTCCCATTGACCAGCCGCCATAACCGATTCCGTATCCATCGACCATGTTGTTGCGCACTTCCCCCACGGCATTTGACATGGCAATGGCAGTACATGCGCCGCCATGAAAATTCGTCATAACGACGTTCTCAATCACGTTATGATTGTTGTCTGCCGGAGTGGCATTCTGACGTACGGAGGCAATCCAAACCGGGAAAGTCTCATACCTTATATTCATGCCGCCAACCTCGCCAGCCGTATGAATGACCTTCACATTGTGTATCCAGTGTCCGCCCTCGTTCGATCGCAGATGGATAGCTTCAAGGTTCAACGCTTTCACGCCGTGCTGGCGCGCAAAGCCCTTTAACTCAGGAAAGTTTGCATCCACGGTCAGGTCAGACATTTCAATACCTGAGGCATCGTCAGAATTGGTGCTGAAAACCGTATTCATTCCTGTATCCAGGGGATAACTGCGTTCATCGTGCGAGTTGGTGATGGCAAAATAAGCGCTTAGCTGTACAGTTGTCTTGTCCACGCCCTGCCCGTGGACCTTCCATCCCTTGCCCAGCGTGAAACCTTCCTGCGTCTTATGCGGCACATTGATCAGAAAATCGTAGTCTCCTTTGGTACGGAAAGTTCCGGGGCCAAGACACACGATCAGGTTCTCTGTTTTGGCTACAGAATTTTGCGGATGGTCTGGGTCTGTGCAGCCTTCGGAATAGCAGCGCAGAATTGTGTCAAGGGCAGCGGTAGTGCTGCCATCGCGCGCATCAGCCATGGATTTGCCTGATCCATCTTTACCATTGCGAAGGGCAATGTAAACGCGACTGCTGTTTTGCTTGAGTGTTGTGCCGGCAGCGCAATCAGCGCTCAAAGAATTTTGCTGAGACCGTTGCGCCTGCCCGGCGGCAAGAAATGGCTGGAAAATGAGAGCTGTAGCAAGCAGAAACAGACTCGTCCTCATGATTTCGCGGCCTCCAGCTTTTGCAGTATCTTTCGGGTCAATCCGGTAAGCGCAAAGCGATCGGCACTCCGCAATGGTACCCATTGTCCTTTGTAGCCTTTTCCGGCAAAGACAAGCACAGAGTAATCCGTGACGGTAATCGAATGCTTTAGCTTCATCAGCGGCGGACCACTCGGCTTCGTTTCACGGAATGCAGGCAGCTCCCACATGCCCGGCATCAGCGAATTACTTTGATGCCGTTGTTGCAGCAGCACGCTTTCATTCCGCGTGCAAAGCGCATATTTCACTACAGCTTTCTTGCGTACTTCTCGCTCGCGCTTGGCCTCAGCGCCGCGTGAAGCGCACAAATCGAGTACCGGGCAAGTCTCGCAAAGCGGCTTTCCCGGCAGGCAGACTGTTGCGCCAAGCTCCATCATGCTCTGGTTAAAATCACCCGGAGAACCGCGATCCAGCATTGCCTCTGCCATTTGCCAATATTGCTTTTCATTCAGCTCGC
>DASRDW010000155.1:0-3268 GCA_035652415.1 Candidatus Angelobacter sp.
TGTCCTTCGTTTCATGTCCACGCACTGGGAGTATGCAGGCGGGCATCCGGTCGCGCGTTTTCTTGTCGTCGTGATGATGTGTGAATTTGCTCTCTACTACAACGATCTTTATGACATTGAGGTCATGAAGTCGCGCGGAAGCCTGCTTATCGGACTATTGCAGGCCCTTGGTATCGCTTCTATTGGCTTGGCCCTGGTTTATTACCTTGCTCCAGCCGTGAGCCTGGGCAGAGGCATTGCAGCGCTGGCCGTGCCCACCATCATGACCTTGATTTTTGCCTGGCGTGTGTTGCTTGATTCCAAGGGCTTCTTCTTTCTTGGCCGCCCGGAGCGGCTCTTGATTGTCGGCACTGGCCCTGCAGGTATTTCGCTGACGCGTGAAATCTGCTCCCGGCCCGATCTCAACCTGAAGGTCCTGGGATTCCTGGACGAAAAAGGTGAAAACATCGGTAAATCACTGGTGAACCCGGGGATCATCGGTGGGCTGAGCGAACTGGAATCGCTAGTGAAAGAGAAGCAGATTGAGCGCGTGGTGCTCTCATTGGCAGAGCAGCGCGGACGCATGCCGTACCGCGAACTCCTGCGGCTCAAATTTGCGGGTGTAAGAGTAGAAGATGCGCACACTGTCTTTGAAAGGGTCAGCGGCCGCATTGCCTTGGAAAAGCTCTCGCCCAGCTGGCTAATCTTTTCTGACGGATTTCGCAAAAACAGATTTCTGCTGGCCGCCAAACGCACTGTTGATATCGTTGCGGCCTCCATTGCAATAGTGCTGACGCTGCCGATAATGGCGCTGGTGGCCGCGGCCATTCTTATTGAGAGTGGCAAGCCGGTGTTCTTCCGGCAAAAGCGTGTTGGCCTGAACGGCACGCAATTTGAAATCTTGAAATTCCGTTCCATGCGTCAGGACGCCGAGAAGGGAGGTCCCAGTTGGGCAACGGATGGAGATAACCGCATCACTCGCGTCGGGGCGTTCATTCGCAAATATCGCCTGGACGAACTGCCGCAGTTCTTCAACATTCTGCGCGGCACCATGAGCCTGGTTGGCCCTCGGCCTGAGCAGCCTTACTTCTGTGAGCTGTTGGAGTCCAACCTGGATTTCTTTTCCCAGAGGCATACGGTCCGTCCGGGTGTTACCGGCTGGGCGCAGATTAAGTATCAGTACGGTTCCACTATGGAAGACGCGAAGAGGAAGCTGGAGCTGGACCTCTTCTATATCAAGCACCTTTCTATCTCGCTCGACGTTGCCATCATTTTTGAAACGGTCAAAGTCATTTTCCTGGGCAAGGGAGCGAAATAGGCAGCTATGAGTCTTTATCGCAGTTTGAAAAAGCAGGAGTTAAAAATGTCTTCTTACAAGAAAGTGATTGCCAATATCGTGGTGTTCTGCTCGGCCTTCGGCACAGCCGGATTGTTCGCCCAGACCCAAAGCGCGAACCTGAAAGCCCCGGAAGCAGCCGACAGCGCAAAAGCAGCCGATACAACAAAGGCCGTGGATACAACCAAGCCCGCGGACACTGCCAAACCTGCGGATACCAAGCTGCCTGAGATTGTGCCTTCAGAGTACATCGTGGGTGAGTCTGATGTGCTGCGCGTGACTGTCTGGAAAGAGCCCGATGTTTCGCAGACTGTGATTGTCCGCACAGATGGCAATATCTCACTGCCTTTGATCAATGACGTCAAAGTTGCAGGCATGACGCCACTGCAGATCCAGAACATGGTTGCAGAAAAGCTCAAGAGCTTTTTGACCAATCCGCAAGTTACGGTCACTGTGACTGACATCCGCAGCAAGCGTGCCTTTATTACCGGTGAGGTGATTCGTCCCGGCGGCTACTCACTCAACGCGGAGACCAGCGTGCTCCAGCTAATCGCCCAGGCAGGTGGGTTCACGCCCTTTGCCAAACGCGACGGCATTGTGGTGCTGCGCACGGAAGAAGGAAAGCTGATGCGCCTCAAGTTCAAGTACAAGGAAGTTGTCCAGGGTAAAAACACAGAGCAAAACATTGCTCTACATCCAGGAGATACGGTGGTGGTCCCATGAAAAACAAACGCATGATTAACCGGGCCCTGATTTTTCTGGCGACGGCATGGCTGCTGGCTGGTCCAGCGGCATTGGCCCAGGACGCGTCAGATAGCAACAATCAGGCTGCCCCTACTACGGAAAGCAACAACCAGGCTCCGGCTGACAATCCATGGTATGCCAACAGTGATAGCGCATACTCGGTTTCGTTGGGCACCGGGCAACTGATCAGCCTGTACCCACAGGTACGCAGTGACCAGTCTGTTTCAAACGGTGAGTATGCTGAAGGCGCACAGGGCTCCGCCTCACAGCGCGGCTATAAGTACCAGTTCTTTTACGGCGGCGCAATCGAGTCTGTTTACACCAACAGTGTGGGCGGCATTTCAACAGGCGGCAACAGTGATACGGTCTCGACCTCGGTTGAACCGTACCTGGCTTTATTTCTGCCGACTCATACCGGGCGCTTCCTGGTGCAGTATTCCGGCATCGTTAACCCGAATGACACCGGCAGCGGCGGTCCACAGGCTTTTCACACCGTTACGTTGAGCGGAATGGGGTCCCTAAGCGAGCGTTGGTACTGGAGCGCTTCTTCCAGCGGCAGCTATGGATCAGAGTCTGCCCGTTTGCAAGGCCCGCTCAGCTTCCTGGTGATTTCGGCCACGCCGATCGCCGACACGACCTCTGATGCGGTGTTGTTGAATGCCAATAACGTGGCTTTTGTGGAAGACCGCCTGGGAATCGGCTGGCTCAAGAGCCGTCGTGACCGGATCACGTTGACTGCATTCCACACCTATACCGGGATTCAAGCGAACTCGTCGCAACCGGTTGGCGAGCACTCAAACGCTATTGGCAGCAAGCTGGAATATACCCGCTCTCTGACGCAGCGCATTGACCTGCGCAGCTATACCGAAGCCGATACGGTACTGAATGGCGCCAAGTGCAACACCATTGGCGGCGGTCTTGGCCTTGGTATCAAGATGAGCCACTCAGTGGTGTTTGATGTGGCCGGCGGCCCGCAATGGTCTTCTGAAACCTGCGGCTCTCCACAGTCAGCAAATTTTGCCGCCAGCCTGGTAAAGAACTTCGGCAATCGCGATCGGATTTACGGCTCGGTGAACCGCATGTTCACCACGTTTGGTCAGTTGGATAGCCGCTGGGAAGATAACGCCGCAGTTGGTTTTTCTAAGGGCATGCGCCGCCTTACCCTTACCACGGATGCCGGTTACCTGCGCGGCACTTCAGTCACAACTG
>DASRDW010000156.1:0-4941 GCA_035652415.1 Candidatus Angelobacter sp.
GTGCTGGGCACAGCGTGCGCCGCACCCGATCCACGGGAAGGCATAGATTTCTTTCCGCTCACGGTGGATTATCGCGAATACACATACGCCGGAGGCAGGATACCCGGCGGCTTTATTAAGAGAGAAGGCCGTCCGCAAGAACGCGAGATCCTGACGGCGCGCCAGATTGACCGACCGATCCGCCCGCTGTTCCCCGAAGGTTTCCGCAATGAGACACAGGTGATTGCCCTGGTGCTCTCCGCCGACGCAGAAAACGATCCTGATGTTCTGGCAATTAATGCCGCTTCCGCGGCCCTGACACTCTCCGACATTCCATTTGCCGGCCCGGTGGGCGCGGTGCGCGTGGGGCTGATCAATGACGAATACCTAGTCAACCCGACTTACGAACAGATGCGCGAGAGCCTGGTGAACATCATGGTGGTGGGCACGGAGCAAGGCATTGTGATGGTGGAATCTGGCGCGAAAGAAGTTTCAGAAGAGCAGGTGCTGGGCGCGATTGAGTTTGCACATGAGCAGATCAAGAAAATTTGCGCGGCGCTTGTTGACCTGGCCGGCAAGGCCGGCAAGAAGAAGATGGAAGTTGCGCCGCCGGAGTTTGACCAGGCTTACTACGATAAATTGATGAAGAAGGTGGGCAAAGAGCTGACGGATGCGCTGGACACCAAGAAGCATCCGAAGCTGGAAAGCTATGATCTGGTAAAGCAGATCAAGAGCAAGCTGAAAGAAGAACTGCCGGAGGACGATGACGAGGCAGCAGCAAAGCTTTCACACTACTACGAAGCGCTGCGCGAGCGGATCTTCCGCGAGAAGGTAACGAAGGAGCGCGTACGGCCAGACCACAGGGCATTTGATGAGATACGGCCAATTTGGATTGAAGTTGGCGTGCTGCCACGCACGCATGGCTCAGCGGTGTTTACCCGCGGCGAAACCCAGGCGCTGGTTACCACCACACTGGGCACGCCGGACGACGCCCAGCGCATTGAGCGGTTTGAAGGCGAGACCAAGAAGCGCTTTATGCTGCACTACAACTTCCCACCATTCTCAGTGGGTGAAGTTGGCCGCATGACCGGAGTGGGCCGCAGAGAAGTTGGTCATGGAGCGCTGGCAGAGCGCGCAATCTCCGCCGTGCTGCCGAGCGAAGACAAATGGCCTTACACGATGCGAGTTGTGTCGGACATTCTGGAATCGAATGGATCGTCATCAATGGCTTCAGTCTGCGGAGCGTCACTTTCACTGATGGATGCCGGTGTGCCGCTTTCTTCGGCTGTAGCTGGAGTTGCAATGGGCCTGGTGAAAGAAGAGGACTCATACGCGATCCTGACCGACATTGCCGGAGCAGAAGACCACTATGGCGATATGGATTTTAAAGTCGCCGGAACGCGTAAAGGCATTACCGCGCTGCAGATGGACATTAAAGTCCAGAACCTCACATCGAAGATCATGCATGAAGCGATGGAGCAGGCACGGCGCGGGCGCTTGTTCATCCTGGACAAGATGGAAGAGACGATTACCGGCGGACGCCAGGACATCTCAAACTTTGCGCCGCGCATTTACACTCTGCACATTCCTGTGGATAAGATTCGCGATCTGATTGGGCCGGGCGGAAAGATGATCCGCAGCATTATTGAAGAAACCGGCGTGAAGATTGACGTGGACGATACCGGCAAGGTGAATGTAGCGTCGAGCGATGGGCCGAGCGCGCAAAAGGCGATTCAGCGCATCAACGACATCACGGCAGTGCCGGAGGTCGGCAAAACGTACCTGGGCAAAGTGGTGCGGCTGGCTGAGTTTGGAGCGTTTGTCGAGATCATTCCTGGAACCGACGGCTTGCTGCACATCAGCGAGATTGCTGAGCATCGCGTGAAAGAAGTGAAAGACGAGTTGAAAGAAGGCGACCAGGTGCTGGTGAAGGTCCTGGGAATTGAAGGGAACAGGATTAAGCTGTCGCGGAAAGCGATTCTGCGCGAGCAGCGCGCCAAGATGCAGGCATCACAACCCAAGGCTGAGGGCGAAGGCGCACCGGCTGGCGATGGTTCAGGCGGCGAAGCCGGCAATGGTGGCGAACCTCGCGGAGAAGGAGAGGAAACTATCACGTTTGAAGGTGGCGGCGACTTTGAAGAAAACGAGAGCGAGCCAAACTTTAACCGAGAGGATGCAAATCGAGAAACCGTTCATGCGGGACAAAGCAGGCCGGAACGGCCCAGAGGCGACCGACCACACAGTGGTGGGGGCGGACGAGGTGGTCGTGGTGGGCATCGCAGAGGCGGCAGAGGAGGTCGCGGCGGGGGTGGAGATCGGGGTCCACGCGGCGGCGGTGGTGGCGGAAATCGCTAAAGCAAATAAATTAGGAGCGGGCATAACAGCCCGCTCTTGCTTTTATCTGTAATAACTTACTCTGCTTCCAAATAGATTAGATCCTCTATCCCACCCATTCAGCCCTGTTTCGATACAGGTATAATCGCTAAACAAACTTACCTTTTGGAGACTTCATGTTCAGGCGCTTCCGCGTTCCCGCGATTTTTATATTTTTGTTGGCTCTGTTGGGCGCGGCCCAAGCCCAGGTCGCTACTCAACCGCAGCCCAAACCGCGCCGCTTTCTGATGTGGAAGGCCACTTCGCCTACCGTGACCGTTTATCTGGTTGGCTCAATCCACGTTGGCGATAGCAGCATGTATCCTCTGCCGCAGGAAGTGGAATCAGCGTTTGCTGCCGCTAAGGTTTTGGCCGTGGAGATCAACATCAAGAATGCTGATGAAGCCAGGAGCATGCAGTTGGTGCAGAAATATGGCATGTATGTCTCTGGCGATTCCTTGTCGAAACATTTGACCAAGGAAACCTCTGCTGCGCTGAACGATTTCTGCAACAAGCATGGGCTGCCGCGTGCAGGTATTGAACAACTGAAGCCCTGGGTGGTGGCCGTGACCATCGCTGCGTTTTCCTGGAAGGAAGCGGGTGAAGATCCGGCGCTCGGCATCGATATGCATTTTCTTAATGAGAGCAAGCAGCCGCAGCGCATCGATGAGCTTGAATCCATGGAATCCCAGCTCTCGCTTTTTGCCGATGCCACTGAAGAAGAGCAGATGGGTCTGCTGCAGACCACCCTTAAGCAGGGAGACAAGCTCAAGGATCTAATCAAGCGCATCCATGCAGCATACGTCTCTGGCGATCCTGAGGCTCTGCAAAAAGTGATGGATGAAGAGTCTGATGCGGGAACCAAAAGCCTCACCAAAAAACTTCTCGATGATCGCAACGTAACCATGACCGCCCGGCTGGATGAATACTTAAAAGGCACAGAGCCGATTTTCGTTGTGGTGGGGGCTGCTCACATCATCGGCGAAAAAGGCATAGCAAAACTGCTACGCGACAAAGGCTATAAAGTGGAGCAGGTTACTCTGGAAGCGCAATAGCGCAAATCGCTTGATGGGCGGCAACTCTCCACGAACGCTTACTTTGCTCGGACAAAAAAATTGTTGTTGTCGATTTCCCTGAAACCGCAGCTGTGCCCCACTCAGCCGTCTGGCGGATAATGGTGATCTCGCCCTTTCCGACCTTTTGAGTGTTTACATAAAGGTTTGATACTTATGAAAGCAACAACACATTCATTACTGGAGCAACTCACCTCCGCCAAAGTTTACGATCTCGGTCAGCCGTATTTTGTCGGCATGCCGCATCATCCTGTTCACCCGCCGTTTCTCTTCAGCCTCACCAAGATGCACGGCGACTACGTGATGCCCAATGGCGGCAGCTCTGCCTCTGAGGCTCTTGCCCTGGGCGGGCACCTGGGCACGCACATGGATGCGCTGTGCCATTTCTCTTGCGGCGGCAAGTTGCACGGCGGCCATGAAGTGAAGACTGCTCAATCTTATAGCGGCGGTGTGGTGCAGCATTCCATTGATACGTTGGCGCCGGTTGTGCGACGAGGAGTCCTGCTGGATATCGCTGGACAACAAAATGTCGCGAGCCTGCCCGCTGCTTTTGAGATCACTTCTGAGCATATGCAAGCCGCTGCCCATGCGCAGCACGTGATCATCAATCCAGGCGATGTTGTGCTCCTGCGCACCGGTTGGGGTGCATTCTTTGAAGATGTAGCGCGGTTTGAGTCGCAGATGCACGGCCCCGGGCCGGGCGAAGCCGGAGCGCACTGGCTGAGCAACAACAAAATTTTTGCTGCCGGAGCTGACACCATTAATTTTGAAATGGTGCCCTCGCGTACCATGCCAGTGCATGTGCATCTGCTGGTGGAGAGCGGCATTCACATCATTGAATGCCTGAACCTGGAGAAACTAGCCGCTGATCAGGTTTATGAATTTGCTTTCATTGCGTCGCCGCTCAAGATTCGCGGCGGCACTGGATCGCCCATTCGCCCGCTGGCTCTTGTGTGACCATCTGTTGCTGCTCTGCTGAAGGCGAATTAGAATACGCCGTTCGAATCAGAACTACGAAGATCGGTAGAATATTGCGGACTACGAATCAACGCGAAAGAGCGCGAATCATAAAATAATTCTTTGCAGATTCATGCTCATTCACGTCAATTTGCGGCTGATCTCTGATCTCTGGTTTCAACTTTATGGCTTCGATCTCTCAGTCCGATCTGCACCAGGAACTCAAGCAAGCGGTCGCGGAGCTTTGCCGCACATTTCCTGATAGCTACTGGCGAGAGCTTGATGTGCGACGCGGCTACCCAGAAGAGTTTGTACAGGCGTTAACCAAGGCCGGATATTTGGCCACTCTCATTCCTGAAGATTATGGCGGTGCAGGGTTGGGGATCACCGAAGCGGCGGTCATTCTGGAAGAGATTCATCGCTCTGGCGGTAACGCCGCAGCCTGCCACGCCCAGATGTATGTGATGGGAACGCTGCTGCGCCACGGGTCCGAAGATCAGAAGAAAAAATATCTGCCTGCGCTTGCCCGCGGAGAGCTGCGTCTGCAGGCTTTTGGTGT
>DASRDW010000157.1:0-10430 GCA_035652415.1 Candidatus Angelobacter sp.
GGCATCGGCGAAACCATGGACGAGCTGCTGGAAGTTTTCCGTGATCTTGCAGCCCGCAAAGTCGATATCCTCACCGTCGGCCAATATCTGCGGCCTTCAAAAGACCATCTGCCCATGACGCGCTATTACACCCCGGAAGAATTTGCCTTCCTGAAACGCGAAGCGCTGAAGATGGGCTTCCGCCACGTAGAATCTGGCCCGCTGGTGCGCTCTTCATATCATGCTCACGAGCAGGCGGAATCCACAGGGCTGATCAGCATCGGTTCATCTGCGGCGCAATAAAAAAGCCCAGCATTTTGCGCCGGGCTCATTTCACCTACGTTAAGCAAACTCACCACACGTGACATGCGTTCTGAGACACCATTGGCTGGCCCACTTTGCAGCCCCATGCTTTCTGAAATTCCGGCATGTTTTGCACAACACCGTTCACGCGGAAGTTGCCGGGCGCATGTTCGTTGTTCAGAGCCAGCAAGCGAGCCATTTGATCCGTCTGGTTCTGGCACCAGATCTGGCCCCAGCCGATGAAGAAGCGTTGTTCAGGGGTGTAACCATCGATCTCACCCGGCTTCTTGCCTGAATCGGCAATTGATTTCATCAGCGCCATGTAGGCAATTCGCAGGCCGCCGTTGTCGGCGGTATTTTCACCCAGCGTAAGTTTGCCGCGCACATGGACGTCATCTACGGCAACAAACTTGTCATACTCATCGACAATGCACTGCGTCCGCTCTTTGAATGCCTTCTGGTCTTCCGGAGTCCACCAGTTTTTGAGATTGCCTTCCGGATCAAAAAGCGCTCCCTGATCGTCAAAACCGTGGGTAAGTTCATGGCCAATCACAGCGCCCATGCCGCCAAAGTTGAGGGCATCATCGGCCTTAAAATCGTAAAACGGTGGCTGCAGGATTCCTGCTGGGAAGTTGATGTTATTTTCCGTGGGATCGTAGTAGGCATTCACAGTGGGCGGAGTCATCAGCCACTCCTGCTTGTCCAACGGCTTATTGATCTTGGCCAATTGGCGGTGAACTTCAAAAGCATTGGCGCGAAGAGAATTTCCCAGCGCGTCACCGGGCACAATCTTAAGCGTACTGTAATCGCGCCACTTTGCCGGATAGCCGATCTTGTTCTGGATGGCTGCCAGTTTTATCAGCGCCTGCTTCTTGGTTGTCTCAGACATCCAGGGAAGCCCTTCAATGTCCCGATGCAGAGCGTCTTCCAATTGCTTTACCATCTCCAGCGTCTTTGCTTTTGCTTGCGGTGGATAATATTTCTCCACAAAGACCTTACCCAGGGCCTCTCCCAAATTACCATCGACCGCAGCCACGCAGCGCTTCCAGCGCGGGCGAATCTCCTTTGCGCCCTGCAGGGTCTTGCCATAGAAATTAAAGTTCTCATCCTGGAATGCTTTGGGGAGGTACTGTACCTGTGCTCGCACCAGGTGCCAGCGGAAATATGCTTTCAGATCATCCAGGCTGACGTTTGCCAGCTCTGTGTTCAACGCCTTGTAGAAGTTTGGCTCGGCAACGTTCAGGCTGGTAGTGGCAGGAGCGCCAATATCAGTAAGGTACTTTGTGAAACTGAAATCAGGGGTCAGCGCCTGCCACTCTGTAACCGGCATTTTGTGATAGATACGCTCCGGCTCGCGGCGCTCCACGCGATCTCCTGAGCCTTTGGCCAATGCAGTCTCAATAGCCATGACCGCATTGGCTTCCGCCGCAGCTTTTTCCTGCGAGTCTCCAAGAAGCTTAAAAATGTTGGTGACGTGTTCTACATAGGCTTTGCGCAACTGAACCGAATTAGGATCTTCCTTTACATAGTAGTCGCGGTCAGGCAGTGAAAGCCCGCCCTGGTCTGCCTGAGCTATGACCTCTTTCGCATTTTTGAAGTCCGCGCCGGAGCCAAAACTGAACAGCGCATTAAGGCCTTGCGAATGCAGGTAGGCAACTAGTTCCGGCAGGGAAGATTTATCCTCGATCGCATTGATGCGGTCAAATTCCGGCTTGAGGGCTGCAATGCCCTTTTTCTCAATGGCAGCCTCATCCATGCATGCGCTGTAGTAATCACCGATCTTCTGTTCATCGGCAGTGCGATTAGTGGCCTTGGCTGCTTTTTCCAGAATGCCGCGCAACTCTGTGCGATTGCGCTCGGCCAGTTCGCTGAAACGGCTCCATATCGGTTGATCGGATGGAATGGGATTGTTTTTGGTCCATCCACCGCAGGCAAACTGGTAGAAGTCCACGCATGGATCAGCCGTCTTATCCAGGGCGGAGACTGTGGCGTTGGGAACGGATTTTTCCTGCTCCTGAGCTCCAGCCAACATGGTTGCGGCAATCAAGAAGAGTCCTAATCCGATCATTTTTGAAAAACGCATAGTGAGTAGCCTCTCTAGGATTTTGTATTGCGTGTTCGTGCTCGGAACTTGAAAAGTGCATTCAGCCCTGGGCACCAGAGCTTCATCTCTTCTTTAAAAGATTATTCCCATGTTTTCTTTTCGTCCACAAGCTGCGGCTCAGAACACCCTGAAGTGGATGGTCAGATACTTTTTAGGATTTTCACGAATGGCCTTGACCAGGTTGCGCGTTTCCACCAGCAATTGATCAGTGTTGTTATAGACAGAAGGATCTTTGAACAGTTTGCCGGCAGTACCTTGGCCCGCTTGCAACTGGTCAGTGATGTCAGAGAGTTTGCTGATAGTATTTTTCAGCTTGGCTGCCAGCTCTTCATCTTTCAGCAGCTTGCCTGCCGGACCGCGACCGGCATTGAGATCGTCCATCAGCTTGTTGGCTTTGGCGACGGTCTGGTTCAGGTTGTTATAGAGCGTTTCATCCTTAAACAGTTTTCCCAGGTTCCCTTTACCGCTATTAACGTCATTTATCAGGCCATCCATCTTATCTATGGCATCGTTTGCTTTGACAACGAGCGTCTTGTCGGTAAAAAGTTGCCCGATCGTTCCCCGGCCATTGTTTATATCGTTGAGCAGTCCCTGAACCTGGTTCAAGATGCCATTGATCTTGTTGATCATGGTGGGATCGTTAATTACCTGGCCCAGCGTTCCTTTGCTGCTCTGGATCGCTGCCAGAATGTCATTGGCTTGCACCAGCAGCGTGTCGACTTTCTGCAACGTGGTCTGGCTGCTCTTAATCACATCCTGGTATCCGGGAGCATTGCCGGGCGGAAGTTCAGCGCCGTCATGGGCAATGGGCCCAACGGGTCTATTGAGATCAATCCTGCTGCTGTCGATGTCAATAAATGATTCGCCGAGAACGCCGGCTGTCTGAATGGTGGCAACGGAGGCGTTCACGCTTTTCCCGTCAGAGGTCATTACCCAATTGCCCTTTGCGTCTTTTGCGCCGAGGTGGATGAACTCCGCATACTTGCTGTTGATCTTCATCATCACTTGAATCGGATCTTGCGGGCGACCGGGCACAACGTGCACGCTGGTTACGTTCCCAATCGCGACGCCCTGAAAATCAACCGGCTGACCGGCGCGGATTCCTTCAGCATTATCAAAGTAAGAAACAAGCCTGATTTGGCTGGTGAAAAAGCCGCTCGTCCCGCTTATGAGAAAGACGAGAATGGCCAGGGTCACCGAAGCTACAATTACGGTTATTCCGACCCTTAATTCAGACCACCTGAGTTGCTTTTGGCTCGGCAAGTTGTATGTAGTCCTACGCGAAAATCATAGCAGATGTGTTTGTAAGCCACTAGAACCAAACAGTTTTTGGTATAGATACGCCCCTGACCGGCTTGGGTTGCAAGGCGAAATCGCGCCAACTTTGGCAGACGCTCATCGTGATAAGCGATGAAGACTGTCTTCATTGCAGGCAATATGAAATCCAAGCTGGCGTTATGCGATCACAGAGCCGCGCCAGGTACGCGAAAACAGTGCGGCCAGTGAGTACGCAACCGCGGCGCTCAAAAGCGTAATGGTCAAGCCAAATTGAATCGCAAGCACCATGGCCATCACCGATCCCAGAACGCTGGCTGCGGCATTCAATGCCCATGCCCACTCAACGGTCGGCACCAGCCGGAGTCCGGTGGGGAATGGCATGCCCATCAGGAAGCCCAGCGGCGCCAGCACCAGTGCGCTGATGCACAGCTTGATGGCGAACGGTAGGCCGACCGCCGCAGAGAGCAGCCAAGGCAGCACCAGAACGTTAAGCACGATCAAGCCTGCAATCACGCCAAGCAGCGCCAGGATTTTGTTGGCACTGGTGATCCGCCGCCGCGCTGCCACGCTGCCTGCGCCGCTGGAAAGCAGCAGGAGAAAAACCACCACGGTCAAGGCATACGTGGGATGGCCCAGAAAGAGCACGAAGCGCTGTATGAGCGAGATTTCAACCAGGATGTAACCAAAGCCCACAGCGATGAAATAAAGCAAGGCAATCAGGCCGGTCTTGCGTCCAGTGGCATTGCTGCGGCGATGCAAAGCCAAAGGCAAAATCAAAAACGCTAAAACGGCCACCGTGGAAATCACCAGGAGCATTCCCAGTACTACAACGCCAAGGTTGATGCGCCAGTCCATACCGTGACCTGTACCGGCAAGAATATTTTTGATCACGTACCCGGTTTTCAGCGTGAAGAAGAAAAACGGAGCGCTATCTGTAACCGGAGCGACATTGTAAGGATAATGGCGCGCGAAGGCGCCAGGATCATTGGAGGCAATAAGATTTTTAAATGCCTGAGCGGCAGGAGAAGAAGGTGGATAGTTCCGAATGAACCTTCTTGGATCTTCAGGGGCCTTGCAAGGCACGTTTGCGTCAGGCATGCAAGGCTCAGCTATAAACGGTGGATTGAGCCAAACCAGATTCGGGTTCGCCCTTACATGGTTCTCAACCGCTTGGTATTCAGCATCTGTGAACGGTGATTTCTTCGCCAGCACCAACACTGGGCGGCCGTCCTCATCCAACCCGCCGTCCGCGATGATCACAAAATGATCTTTAGGATTTGCGACGCCGATCTGATGCAGGGCCTCAATCGCCTGCGAGACCACGCGCAAAGCCTCACGCGGCTGCTTGAACTCCCAGCGCGTGATGGCGATCATGCCATCCGGCTTGAGATGATCAAAATATTCGCGGAAAGCCTCTACCGTATAGAGATTGTTTTCGCTCAGGGCAAATGCGCCGGCTGCGGTGGAAGCCCAGGTATCCACCAGCGTCATCTGCACCACGTCATACTTATCGGGCGAGCTGCGGATATAAGACCGGCCATCTTGAATATGAATGTGAACCTGCGGCAGGTCATAGAGATGGTAGGAATAGTCGGCGTAGTAGCCGCGCATCACGTTGTTTACGATGATTGGATTAATTTCAATCCCGGTGACGTTGGGGCTGCCGTTGGCCACGGCGCGCATTACATCTACGCCGCCGCCCGGGCCGATGATGGCGAACTCGCCATGCGGGCGCAGCACGTTTGCCACCGAAGGCGCAGCCGACATGAGGCTCTTCTTCCAGTTGAAGCCGGATTCGGCAGGCAGGCCGGTATTTGTAGGCGTCGGCGAGCCATCCTGGTCCCAGTGCGCCGGATCGGCATTCATGATGGCCGTGGTAGCGTCGGCATCGATTACCACGTATTTGCCGCCAAGCTGCGTGTTGACCTCAATCCGTGAAATAGCGTTCCAGCGCGTGTACTCCACCCACTTGGGATCACGATACACACCCTTGGCATAGACCACATCCACCAATTTTCCAGAGTAGTTGGCCGCAATCAGCAGTACGAATACTCCGGCAACCGCATAGGCAATTTTGCGCAGTTTCAGATCGGCAGACCAGAGCGAGGCTGCCAGGGCCATGGCGGCAGATGCCAGTAGAAGAGCGTTAGGAGCGCCAATCAGGTTCAGCAGCGGCACCACGGCAAGGCAGGCTCCGGCGCCGCCTGCAAGATCGGCTCCATAGAGCTGGGAAATATCTTTCGTGGAACGCGCAAACAGAACCGAGAACAGTAGCCCGGTCAGAAAAAAAGGCACCGCGGCCGCCAGATAGATGATGGTCAGCTTGCCGAAGTTCCGGCCTGTAACCGCCAGCGACACAGGCGTGTGCAGCACCACCTCAACGGAAGCAAAGATGAAGACCGAGTTCAGCAGGCAGAGCCTCGCCCCGAGTGCTTGGACCTCAAAGCGTTCCAGCCATTCACGCCAGATATGGGCAAACACACCCCCCGATCCCAACCCTAACAGAGCCACCGAGATGGCAAAAAAAGCAAAGTGGTAGAAGAGCACCACACTGAACAGCCGGGTAAGGGAAAGCTCCAGCAATAGGCTGGCAAAACTTACCAGGGCGACAGCGGAAATTATCGTTGAAGAAGTAATTTTAAGAGGAACCTGGAGCTCGGTGGCGACGGTGGGTTGGGCCATAAATGATCAAGGGTCTCATAGGCAGGGTTTTTTGTGAAATCCAGCCGCTGAAGGCGGAACCTGCCGCTTAGGCGTGAGCGGGACTTATTTCATAAAATTCTGAAGAGGCGGAATGGTCGAGTCAATGCGTTAGCAGTGGAAAGAGCAGAGTAAAACCAGAAATGGTGTCCGATATGCCATTTGTTGGTATGAACTAGTTGGAAGACGACTTCAGCAGCTACTCTGCTATCCAGGTGTCAAAGCAAGATAAATAGTTGGCCAACCGAAACTATAGATTCTCTAATTCCATTCTTAAGATCAGTACAAAATTCATTTAGCAAAGCTTCATTGAAAGATGGCAGCAGAAGTGCACTCCGACCGGAGTTCCTTCCCCTGGCCCAGCGCTGTTCCATATTGGGACTGTCATAGGCCTTCACCCCTCTCGCCTGCAAGGAGTATTGCTATGTCAATGAGCCGTTCTATGCAAACCTGCGGCTGTGCCGCGGTGCGTACGTTGTTCACTCTTCTCATCATCTGTCTCTTCGTCTCTGTTTCCTCAGCCCAGATTCCTGCGTCGCAACATGTTGTCTTAGTAATTGAGGAAAACCATAACTTCAGCCAAGTCCAATCCAGTATGCCTTGGCTGGTTTCAGAAGGTAATGCCAATGGATACGCCACAAACTATGTAGCAGAAAACGGCGGCTCGCTGAAGGATTATCTATGGTTAGCATCGGGCAGCTGCCATAATGCCAGTGCCTGCACCCTGCCCGCCGGCACGCACGATTTTGGCTGTACCGGGAATTCCTGCACTTCTGCCATCACGGACGACAACATTTTCCGTGAGATGAACGCCCGCGGAATTTCCTGGAAGGTATATGCGCAGTCATATACGGCGGCGGGCGGAACGGTCACCACGGCCGATCATGCAAACGGGACGAGCTATTATCGCCGGCATAACGGGGTAACCTGGTACAGTGACATTCTCAGTAACCTCGATGCGAACGGCGGGTATCCAAACCTGGTGGATTTCACTCAGTTTGCCACGGATTTGGCCAACAATGCGTTGCCGCAATTTTCCATTATCGTTCCAGACGGGGCCCATGATGCCCACGATAGCTGCAATGACACGGTTACACCTATCAACTGCCTGCAGGCTGCGGATACTTTCCTAAACACAAACCTGAGTCCGATGCTGAGCAAATCTTATTTCCAGCCTGGAGGCGACGGCCTGTTGTTCGTCACCTTCGATGAATGCGGTGATGGCGTTAATTCCTGCAATCCCAACAACATTTATACCGCCGTGATCGGGCCCAAGGTGGTTCCCGGCACGGCATCCGGAGTCCCCTACCACCATTCCAGCACGCTCAGGACCATGCTGGAAGCCTTGGGGATCACGACTTTCATGGGCGGAGCAGCCACAGCTAACGATCTGTCTGCCTTCTTCAATCCGCCCGGCGGCGACCTGCTGGTCGATAATTTCAACTCCTCTTTTCTCGACACTACAAAGTGGTCCAATACGCTCTTTACCGGCACGCAAAATACTTCTGTTGCAGTCAGCAGTAACGGCACTCAGCTCCAGATCGGCCCGTTGCCTACCAATGCCACCAGTTCGAGCTACAACGGCATTACTTCCGCAGGCCGCTACAATTTCACCGGCGCAGATGCCTATGTGCAACTGGTGCAGCCGGCGGCAGCCGGGAGCAATGCCTTTACCATGTTTGCCGTGGGCAATGATGCGAATAATTTCTATCGCTTTTACGTTTCCGGCGGCAGCCTGGTGTGCGAGCAAAAGATCGGGGGTACAAAATCTCAGGTCGGCAGCGCGGCGTATAACGCGACTACCCAGCAGTTCCTGCGGATTCGTCATGACGCGAACGCCGGCAACGTGGTCTGGGAAACTGCTCCCAATAACAGCGGCACGCCTGGGAGTTGGACGCAGCAATGCAGCGAGGCCTGGAACACAACAGCGGTCCCAGTTACTTCTGTGTTATTCGAAATGAAGGCCGGGACCTCGGTGCCGGAGTCCACCGCGCCGGGCACAATTCTCTTTGACAACTTCAAAGCGGAAAAACCGGCGTTGCTGACGGACAGCTTCGGCTCTGGGCTGGACACCACGAAGTGGTCGAACGCGCTCTTTACCGGCACGCAGAACACCTCAGTCGCGGTGGCCGATACCAGCGGACAGCTCCAGATAGGCCCGCTGCCTACCAATGCGAGCAGCTCCAGCTATAACGGCATTACCTCACTCAGCCGCTATGATTTCACCGGTGTTTACGCGTACGTGCAACTGGTGCATCCGGCGGCGGCCAACAGCAATGCCTTTACTATGTTTGCCGTGGGCAATGACGTCAACAATTTTTACCGCTTCTATGTCTCCGGCGGCACCTTGGTGTGTGAGAAGAAGATCGGGGGCACGAAATCGCAACTCGGCAGCACCACGTACGATTCCGTCGCGCACCAGTTTCTGCGGATTCGTCACGATAACGGCAGCGGAAACGTGGTCTATGAAACCGCTCCCAACAACAGCGGATCGCCTGGAGCCTGGACGCAGCAGTGCAGTGAAGCCTGGAACACCACTGCGGTCCCGGTGAACTCGGTGTTGTTCGAGCTAAAGGCCGGAACCTCCGTTCCTGAGCCCAACGCCCCGGGCATCGTCATCTTTGATAACTTCAATGCAGCCAAGCAGTAAAAATGAGAGAGGGCAGCCCATTCCCTGCTGCCCTCTCCATGCTTTCCTCGATTTCGCGCACGTTCAGAATCACGCTTCCAAAATCACATACGCTATCGCCTGCTCCTTCGTGTGGCTTAGCGAGAGGTGAACCTTCTTACAGCCTAGTCGCTCAGCAAACTCAGCCGCCTTGCCGTGGAATTTCAAATTGGGACGCCCGCCAGGGAGACGGATGACCTCAACATCGTGCCAGGTGATGCCGTGCCGCAGCCCGGTACCGATGGCTTTCATACCAGCCTCTTTGGCGGCAAAACGGGCGGCAAGGCGCTCGGCGGCATTAGCTTTACTTAGGCAGTATTGGGCCTCTTGCGGGGTAAAAACCCGGCTAAGGAATCGCTTGCCAAAGCGTTCTAAAGCGGCCTTTACGCGAGGGACCTCAGTGATGTCAACTCCTGTGCCTACAATCATTTGCGCGGTTCTACCAAGGTACCATATCCTTCGTTTTGGATTCTAAGGTTATTCTAATTTTCTTAAGAGACAACTCAGGTTTTTCAAGGGTATAATGTCCGCGCGTTGTTTCAGAAGTGTTGTACAGCAGCCCTGCACCTGCAACCTGCCTGCACTACCCTCTCAGAAAGGCGCAAATTTCAGAAACAAGGAATGCGTGTAACTCACATGGAACAAGGAACAGTGAAGTGGTTCAATGACGCGAAAGGTTATGGCTTTATTTCCAGGGAAAATGGTGAGGATGTGTTCGTACACTTCTCCGCCATTCAGGCGAATGGCTTCCGCAGCTTGAAAGAAGGCCAACCGGTTCAGTTCAACGTCGTCAAAGGTCCAAAAGGGTGGCAAGCAGAAAACGTGCAATTACTGTAAGGACTGCAAAAAGCGAATTTAAGTTCCGGGGCGGCTCACGGCAGGCCGCCCTTTCCTTGTTTATGGGCCGCCCTTTCCAGGCCAATCCTTAGGCGGTTCCCAAATTGGATCGCTACCGGTGACCGGGACAAATATAATTAAGCTGGTGCTGGTCACAGACTTTGATTTTCACCTGCCTGAAGAGCTGATTGCCCAGGAAGCCCTGCCTGATCGCGGCGCCTCGCGAATGCTGCATCTTTCCCGCAGCTCTGGCGAGTTCACTGACCGGCGCTTTACCGATCTTCCCGCTCTGCTCCGCCCGAATGACTTGCTGGTAGTGAATAACAGCCGTGTTTTCCCCGCGCGTCTTTACGGACGTCGCGTCGGCCTGCATTCCCAGCCGGTAAGCCCCAGAAATCCTGCGTCGCGCGATTATCTGCATGGCCGCGTTGAGGTCCTGCTCACTCGGCAACTCGGTCCTCTGGAGTGGCAGGCGCTGGTGCGCCCGGGAAGAAAGATCGGCGTGGGAGAGAAGATATTCTTCGGCTCCGCAGGACCCTCAGGGACAGTTGCTGATCTGAA
>DASRDW010000158.1:0-4062 GCA_035652415.1 Candidatus Angelobacter sp.
AACATATTGCCAATCGCCTGCGTCAATGGAGTATTCGGCCCGCTTGATGGGCGAGCTATCGTCGCCAGCATGGAAAGTCACGTGCAGTTCCTCGCCCTCAACGCGCGCAGCCAGGTTCTCGATGCGGGGCGCAGTATTATCGATCTCAAAACGCTGGCTTACTTTTTCATCGGTGAGCACATCTTCCGGGCTGTGTGATGGCGCGTCGCTGGCGACGACCTTGATGGTATAGCCGCCATCCGGCAGCAATCCAGCCTCAAAGGAATAGAACTTATCAGTCAGGCCAGACTTCAGCAGCTTCCAGTCGCGTTCGTTATCGCCACGATAGAAGACCGAGTACACCAGATCATCATCGTTGTCATCATGGGCGGCCCAGCGCACGGCCACATAGTCGCGGTCTTTGACAGCGCTAGGGGGAGATTCAACGTGCGAGCCGGGAAATAGTTGCGGCGGTGGCCCAAAATTGATCACAACGTTTTCTGGGCCCTGGGAATGCACCTGCGGCTGGAAGCGCGCTCCAACCTGCACTGCGATGTCATCGATCACGGGTGCAACATTCTTGGAAAGATAGTTAATTGCAACTTCATCAATCTGGGTTGGTGGATTTGCAGGCTTGAGCACGGCGCGCCACTGAATAAAACGTGCGGCAGGGACATCTGTACGCGCGTCTTTAGTCAGATCAATGCGCGACCACGAACTCCAGTTGCGGTCAGGATTATCAACATTGCCGCTTCGAGCAAATAGCTCAAAGTTGCCGCGCCCGCGAACCTCGGCCCGGCCCCAGCGGGAGAAGATGTGCGCATCCTGAACGTCGCTCTCAAACGTGCCTTCAGGCTCCGTGTTGTTGCTCATGAGAAATATCTTGCCCAGGTTGCTGCTGGAACAATACAGACCTCCACCTGGAGCCTTGCTGAATGCACTTACCTGGTTGGCGCTGGCCTTCAGCAGGTCAACGTAATCGCCGTTCTTCTCGATGGCGTAGATGCGCCCTTTGTTGCCGGTTCCGGCAATCAAGCGCCCTGCAGCGTCAAAAGCCAGCGCATAGACAATGTCTTCATGTGACGACCAGATCCTCTTCGGCGAGCCATCCGGCGCGATCATGTAAACGTCTGACCCGGCCAGATTCACATTCCCTGCAAATGGGACGCCAGCAGAGGGCGCAGGTTGTGGCGACGCGCCTTGTGCTGGCGTGGAAACGGGGGAAGATGTGTGCTTTTCACCTGTGCCGGCTGCATAGATATTGCCTGCAGCATCCACGGCTAAAGCGGTAATTTCTTTCTTGGCGGCGCTGTAAAGCACAAAGCCTTCGCCCGCAGGAGAGATTCTGTATATCAGTCCGCTCCCATCAGAACCGGCAATCAGGTTTCCGCTGGGATCAAAGGTGAGCGCGCGAATATGAGCCTCATCGGATTTAAAGAAGACCGAGCCCTGTCCGTTCTTCTCCACGCGGTAGATCTCGCCGTTATCGCCGGTAGCGATGTAGAGACGGCCCTGGGCGTCAAATGCCATGTCCCAGATGTATTTGGTTTTTGGATCGAAAAAAGTATCCGCGCTGTACTCCGGCGCAGCAGGCGTGCTGCCTGCCTTGCGCGTGATGCGGTACACCTTGCCATCGGGCGAAGTGGCTGCATACACAGCGCCATCCTGCCCCAGTGCAATCGACTGCACTTGTAACTCTTTCGGCTCAAAAATAATAGATGATTTGCCGTCAGGCGTTATGCGATAAACGCGCGCAGGCGCGCCGGTGGCCGCATAGACCACGCCGTCTTTGTCAGACGTGATTCCCCAGATAAAAGTGGAAGGGCTGGTATAAATGGCTTTAAATGCCGGGGCCAGTTCGAGTTCTCCGGTGCTGCGGATGGCGATGCCACGAGCGGTGCCACGTTCAAAATCATCGTAGCCGGTCTCTCTCCATTGGCGGGTGCCTTCAGCGAAGGCAAGATTTACGAGGGTAAGAAGTAGTAGTGCAAAAAGAATTTTTCTCATCACATTCAAGGTTAACAGTTTCTAAAATCCCGAGCGCAGTGGGGGGACCGCTATCGGCTGGCAATTTTCAATGCCCGATGTTCTGTCTTTTATTAACTTTCCGTCCGAACTCCTTCGCTTATACCAAGAAGAATAAGCTGGGCCGGATCCTGAAACGCGACTCGGTCGGCAAGGCAAATGCAGCGACGGAGATATCCCAGCAAAAAATATCTCATCGACACAAGATAACTAAAAACAAAAGACATTCTTCGATCCTCTGAAATCAGAGCGCAGCGAGGTTAATTTGGTAATTTAGTAATTTCGTAAATGGGTAATTTGAAACTTGGAGATTGTGAGCAGCTTTTCAATTACCAAATTACCCAATTACCAAATCAGCAATATGGCTCCCTCTCTCCGCAAGAGCGCTCAGGGTCGGGACTTCGGAAAATCTTACTTAATGCTCAGGCTGATGATCTGCGAGCCGCTCACCACGTAGCCGACAGGCGTTGAAGATTCATTCACCGCTGACTCATTGAACACCACCATCTCCTGTGTAGCGCGCATTCCTTCCATTACGTTCATCACAGAGAGCGGCACTGCGGGCATCACCTTGTCTTCCACCGTTGCCTGCGGGTTCGCTTCCAGCAGGGAGACATATAGGTGGTCATTCAGGTGTTCTTTGTTGAGCAACTCGATCGTCGAATTCAGATCCAGATGCCGCGACATGGCAGGGCTGCCCCGATGCGAACGGTCCAGCGTCTCCGCATCGCTTACCAGGATGCGCAGCGTACCTTTTGGAACGGAAGTGGGAACGCGCACAGGAATGCGGCGCACAATGCGCTCGCCGCGATAGGGCCGAAGCACGGCTTCAATCGTGATCTCATCACCGGGGCGCGCTTCCGTCACGTCAGTGCGCGCACTCTCCAGCACCGCGGAGTGGCGCTCACGCTCCAGATCAAACTCAAGCGTTACGCCGCTGATGGTCGGAGCTTCAAAAGGGTTATCGTAAATTCGGCCAAAATGATCGCCCAGAGCCGTGGCAACTGCGTAGGCGGTGGGGGTGGCATCGACCGGGGAAAACATGTTAGTCATGCGCACGTCAGAAAAGCCATCCACATGAATCCGGCCGCTCATGCGGTAGGTAGTTTCTTCGCCATACTGGTTCATGCCCATCAGCGCGTTGTACACCGTGGCCATCATCATCAGAGGCGTCAGCTTGGCATTGTTCAGGACTTCGTAGTGATACTCTCGCGGGCCGCTGGGGCCGTGAATGCTGAGCGTGACCGGGATCATTTGTGGTTCGCGATCAAAGCGGCCAAGAATGCCGGTGTGGCGGTCCTGTACGAAAGCGCCAACAGCTTCAGTGGTATTGATGATCTTGAAAGAATTCAGCGGTGAGGCCAGCGTGGCCACCACATTGGCTTTGGTCATGGGCATATCCACCATGCCGTACTGCGTAAGCGGATGCCCGCAGGCAAGCAGATGGTCTTTATCCATGTAAGTGACGGTGCAGGTTGCAGCCACGTCCATGTCACCGCGAACCAGAACGGCGCTCACGGCAGAACCGGGAACTAAAGGCTCCGGCTGCTTTTCATTGCTGGCTGAGCCTACGCCCATTACTGGCGTAATTCCGGCCTTGGCGAAGTCTGGAGCAAATTGCTTGAGGGCAGACGCATTGAACCCGTCAAAGACAAAAGGTGCGTCAATCGGCTGGAGATATTGCGCGAAGCCCGGAGTTGAAATTGCGTCCTGCTCGCCGGGAGTGCTGGTCTTGGTGGCGGCAAACGGCTTGGCTGAAGCATCGGTGGCCGCCGCTGGGATACTTTGATCGAACTCGTTGATCTCCAGCATCTGCTCAATAGGAGTCACGCCGGCAATCGGCTCTTTTGAAAACTGCCCAATGCGATAGGCGATAGCGCCCAGCAACTTGCCATCAATATAAACCGGGCTGCCGCTCATTCCGGCTACCACGCCGCTGAACTCGGCTTTTTCGCCCTTCAGGCGCACCAATACCACGTCACTTTTGGGGCCATTCATGTTCTTAAGCACGCCCAGAACTTCTACTCCCATGGGCTCCGGCTGGGTACCCTGGAATAC
>DASRDW010000159.1:0-2574 GCA_035652415.1 Candidatus Angelobacter sp.
GGCAGTGAAAGCAGGGCATGCGTGTTTTGCACAGCAAGCTGAATATCATTGGGCAAGTAAAGCACTACGGAAGTTGGAGAGGCATTGCCCCCTTTGCCGTGGGCAACAAGCCTTGGCCTGATAAAAATGGGGGCGGCCGGCAGACACAGGATCGCTAAAATCATCACATGAATACCCAGAGAAGCGGCCAGTGCAGAGGACCAGCGTCGCTGTCGCGCTGGGCTGATCTGGGCCAGCGTAGTCCACTCCTGATGATCCTGGTCGAACCGTAAATCCATAACCTTTACTACTTAGACGGCATCTTTATTCTAGTGTTATCTGGATCCCGGGACAAAATACAGATAGAGGCGCTGGAGCAGCAGCTTCTTGCAGAGCCTTTAAGATGCCTTGAGATAATCCCTGTCATTCATCTGCACATTGGCAAAAGAGTCTGCTGGCCCGTATGCTATGGCAGACGGATAAGGAAATCATCCCTGGCCGGAGTAACTGATCACTGCACCAGAATAGCGACGGCTTGGTCGGTAAAAGCAATCATTTGGTCATGCGATTTTATCTTTGGAACTCGTTGATGATGTGGGTACGCAGGCGTAAACGCCGCAAAGGCCCTCGCATTCCGTCTGCAGAAACAGTGTTGCTGGTGGAGTTGCTGCTGGCAGTGCTGATTCTTGCCTTTATGTTGACTGGGCGGCGCGGCGCGTTCCTCGATAATATCCATTCACGGGCAGACGCCATGTTTGTTGTGCTGCTGGCCTGCGGCGTGTCAGCATCTCATTTTCTGTTTGTGCGCCGCATCCTTCCCTACCTGCACAAGCGCTCTTCTCCGGTGGAGTATGACTATCAACGCATTCTGCTGGAATTAGGTGACGCGGCCCGGCACTCCAACAACCTTGCGGATGTCTATAAGTTTAGTGTGAACACCGTGAGCCGCGCGCTGGCGGTGGACAACGTCTCAATCCTGGTGCGCGATCAGGAAAGCGGCAACTTTGTGCTACGCAGTTCATCGGCGCAAAAGACAGAAAATTCTGATTCCGGCAATACTCCCGCAGCACAACCGGAGCCGCTGGTGCTTTCACAGGACGCGTTCGTCGTGCGCCGGCTTTATAAGCTTTCTGCGCCTATGCGCATCGAGAGTGAAGACCTGGATGTGTGGCAGCGCGCTGCCGGATTTATTCAAGGCATGAACAATCCCAAGCGCGAAGCCGAGCGGCGCGTATTGCAAGAACTGAATTCACGCCTGCTGGTGCAGATCAGGAACAAGGCCCAGCTTACCGGGATCTTATCGCTTGGGCCGCGCCACTCCGCCTTTGAATTTGCCGACAAGGACTTGAGAACCCTGATGTCGATTGGCGAGCAGTTGGCGCTGGTAATTGACAATTCAAACCTGATTGAGCGCATTGTGGACCAGGAAAAAATGCTGCATGAGATGGCGCTGGCGGCTTCTGTACAAAAACATCTCTTTCCGGTGGATGCGCCGAAGTCGCCAGTGGTCCAGATCAGCGGGTACTGCAAGCCGGCGGGATTTGTAGGCGGCGACTATTACGACTTTATGCAGTTGGACAACGGCCAGATTGGGATGGCTGTTGCTGACGTGGCCGGCAAAGGTTTTGCCGCCGCGCTGCTCACTTTCATGATCCATGCTTTTCTGCGCAGCCAATCGCTCACCGGAGTGCCGGGCTCGGCCTACCGTGTGTCACTCTCGGAATTGGCAACATCACTCAACCGGCTGCTCTTTGCTTCCACCAGCAGCGCCAGCTATGTCACGCTGTTTTATGCGGCCTATGATGAGAAGTCCGGACGGCTAAGTTTTGTGAACGCCGGTCATAATCCTCCATTCGTCCTTCATGCTGATCCAGCGACGGGTGAAATGGCGGCCGCAGCCAATTCCAATGGTGTCATGAAGCTGGAATCAGGCGGCCCGATGCTCGGGCTGTTCCAGGATTGCCCTGTGCAGGAAAACTCATTCCAGTTGCGGTCAGGCGATTTTCTCTTCGCTTACACAGATGGCGCAATTGACGCCGTCAATACTGCGGGTGAAGAATTTGGCGAAGAACGGCTGCTCAAGCTGGTAAAATCCAAGGCGCACCTGCCGGCATTGAACGCCCGCGACGAAATTTTCCGCGGCATTGAAGATTGGTGCGGCGATGCGGCGCAACCGGATGACATCACCATGGTAGTGCTCAAAGTCAACGATCAGTGGGCCACAGCGTAACCATGTTGACTCGCGTAAGTTTTCGAAATAATTCCACTTCATTCAATCAGAATCCGCGCGAATATCGCGCTGATGATGGCGAGTCCGGCGCAGATCAGAATCACCACGCGAAAACCAAATACAAAGGCGCGATCAATGGAAGCTTTCAATTTGGCTGAGGTGCCAGGATCCAGATTACCGGGTACCGGTAGCGCTGCCAATTTGATCTCATCTTTGTGGACCGCCTCCAACGCATTTTGCGGAAGCGGCAGTTTTTCCAGGGCGCGATGCAGATTTGAACGGAAAGCTGCCAGCATCACAACGCCCAATACTGCGATTGCTAATAGTCCGGCAACCCGGGCGACAGCGTTATTGATGCCGGAAGC
>DASRDW010000160.1:0-27434 GCA_035652415.1 Candidatus Angelobacter sp.
TTTTTGCTTGCCGCGCTTTTCTTCCACCAGCTTCAGGATTCCGCCCACGTATTCTTCATTGGTGAGTATGGTGGCCAGGATCACCGGCTCTTCAATCTTGGCAATCTCACTCTGGTTGGGCCAGCGTGAAGGATTATCGACCTCAATTTTTTCGCCGTCGGTTTTCGTGATCATATAGCGCACGCCCGGCGCTGTTGTGATCAGGTCTAAGCCAAATTCGCGCTCCAACCGCTCCTGGATGATTTCCATGTGCAGCAATCCCAGAAACCCGCAGCGAAAACCAAAGCCCAGTGCAGCAGAACTCTCAGGCTCAAAGAAGAACGAAGAATCATTCAACCGTAATTTTTCCAGGGCCTCACGCAATGCCGTGTGCTCATGCGCATCCACCGTGTAAAGTCCGGCAAAAACCATAGGCTTGAGCTCTTCAAAGCCCGGCAGCGGTTCAATGGCAGGACGTTCATCGTCTGTAATAGTGTCGCCAATCTTGGTATCAGCTACGTTTTTGTTGTTGGCGATCATGAAACCCACTTCGCCCGCAACAAGCTGGTCCACTTCCACTGACTTGGGCGTGAGCACGCCCAACGTTTCCACTTCCAGAACTTTGCCATTCCACCACAACCGCACTTTCATGCCTTTGCGCAACGTGCCTTGAAAAATGCGCGCCAGTACGATCACGCCGCGATAGGGATCAAACCAGGAATCAAAAATCAGGGCCTGCAGCGCGTTTTCCGGATCGCCTTTGGGCGGAGGCAGCCTGTGCACGATTGCTTCCAGCAACTCCGGTACGCCCAAACCACTTTTGGCGCTTACCAGCATGGCATCTTTTGTGTCCAGGCCAACGGTTTGCTCGACCATCTCTTTCACGCGTTCAATGTCAGCGCTGGGGAGATCGATTTTGTTGATAACTGTAATAATTTCCAGGCCGTGATTGATGGCCAGGTAAGCATTGGCCAATGTCTGCGCTTCCACGCCCTGCGATGCGTCCACCACCAGCAGCACGCCTTCGCATGAAGCCAGCGACCGCGAAACTTCATAAGAAAAATCCACGTGTCCCGGCGTATCGATCAGGTTGAGCTGGTATTCCTTGCCGTCTTTGGCCGTGTATTTCATGCGCACGGCATGGGCCTTGATGGTAATGCCGCGCTCCCGCTCCAGGTCCATTGCGTCCAACACCTGCTCCTGCATCTCACGCTGAGAGAGGGATCCCGTCAGCTCCAGCAGGCGGTCTGAAAGCGTGGATTTGCCATGGTCAATGTGCGCGATGATGGCAAAGTTACGGATGTATGCGCGGTCCATGCGGATGGGCTTTAGTCTTTCATTTTAGCATTCGGGGCAGGTACATACCGGACAGAGGTTGCGCAACTGCCCGCTTGCAAGTATTCTTCGAGGTTTCCATAAGGTGAACAAATGCGACGAATACTTCCCGCTTTGGCAGTCCTCTATTGCACGACGATTTGTGTTGCTCAGCCGCAAGCTCAAACACCTACCAAAGATTTCATCCGCGTCCAGTCTCCGGTGATCGCTCTTGAGCACGTACGCGTGATTGATGGCACTGGTGCTCCGGCCCAGGCTGATCAAACCATCGTGATCTCCGGCGGCAAGATTACGGCCATCGGCAAAGCTGGTGCTGTGCCCGTCCCCGCCGATGCAAATCGCATGGATTTCACCGGCTACTCCGCGCTCCCTGGCCTGGTTGGCATGCACGACCATCTTTTTTATCCCGCGGGCGGCGGGCTGTACCACGATATGCCGTTCACCTTCCCCCGGCTTTATCTTGCGCTTGGCGTGACTACCATCCGCACTACCGGGAGCATTGAGCCTTATACCGATCTTGAAATCAAGAGGGCCATTGATGAAGGCAAGATTCCCGGCCCTAAGATGAATGCCACCGGCCCTTATCTGGAAGGCGAAGGCATTCCGCTGCTGCAATTGCACCAGCTCACCGGGCCTGATGATGCGGTGCGGACGGTGGAATACTGGATTGCTGAAGGGGCGCACTCCTTTAAGGCTTACAACTTCATCACGCGGGCTGAGCTGAAAGCCGCGATTGAAACCGCGCACAAGCACGGCATCAAGGTGACCGGGCACCTGTGCTCCATTGGCTTCCGTGAAGCCGCCGAACTCGGCATTGACAATCTGGAGCACGGCCTGGCCGTAGACACAGAGTTTTTTCCTGGCAAGAAGCCTGACGTCTGTCCCAATCCCAATCAGGCTATGGCTGCCGCAGCCAAACTTGAGATATCAAGTGAGCCGATCCAGACCACGATCAAAACACTCGTTGATAGACACGTGGCTTTAACTTCCACTCTGCCGGTCTTTGAGCAGTTTGTCGCCTCGCGGCCAGACGTGCCTCAGAAGGTGCTCGACCTGCTCAGCGATGATGCACGCAAAGCTTATCTGGGAACCCGCAAGCGCATTGCGGAGAGCAAGCAGCCAAGCCCAGGAGCGGCAATGTTCCAAAAAGAGATGGAATTTGAACGCGCTTTTGTTAAAGCCGGAGGGACGCTGCTGGCGGGTCTCGATCCCACCGGAATTGGCGGCATTATTGCCGGGTTTGGCGATCTTCGTGAGGTCGAGCTATTGGTTGAAGCAGGCTTTACGCCCCTGGAGGCAGTGCAGATTGCAACCATGAATGGCGCACAATTCCTTGATGAAGCTGACCGCATAGGCTCGCTTACACCCGGCAAGCAAGCGGACATCATGCTGGTAAAAGGCGATCCCTCAACAAAAATCTCCGACATTGAAAATGTGGAGCTTGTCTTTAAAGATGGCGTAGGCTGGGATTCACAAAAGCTGATCGATTCGGTTAAAGGGCAGGTGGGGATTCATTAATGGAAAGAAAATTGGGATGCAATTTTTATTGCTGTTTTCTTTCCGTCTGCCTTCAAACTGAAAATTGAGAAGCCATTCCGCTGCTGCAACCATCCCAATCCTACGCAGGCAGAATGAGATGAAGATTGCTTGGTCGCTGGTAACCGTCCTCTATCTGGCTTCTTCCATCAACCATAAGCCGATAATATCGGCAAAGATGGGCTCCGTCAGCACGGCGCAGTGTCGCCAGGGAAATGGTCGATACGATTTGCATGTCGGAGGAACAATCAAATTTACGAATGTTTCGAATCATACCCTTCTCTTGCCCAAAAAAATTGATGTGGTGCGTACGTTCCTTGCGGCTTCATCCATGGAGGAAGCACTCCGGAAAAAGTATGTCTTTGTTATGAATCAGGAGTTTGGAGGTTCGGTGGGCGCAAGCGTTTCTTTGGAAGACTTTATTGCCTTAAAGACCGGAGCAAATGCGCTAGCGGATGTCGAGCCGACCGTTGTTACCGTGACAGCCGATTCCAACAGCAATCCATCAGAGGGGTTTGGGCCAGGGACTTACTGGGTACGACTTGAGTTTGCGACTATTCCCGCTGCCTTGTTTTTCCATGCAAAAGAACTGGCGGTCGCAAAGAAGACATGGCGAGCTAGCGGCACACTCGTAGACTCTTATGTGATGACCGAGCCATTTCGCCTGGATGTGGCGCCTGATCCAAAAGCGCCGACATGCGAATCTGTTAATTGACCCCGGTTTGTCAAATGCCAATCCAGATGAAAAATCCGGGGACAGAACGTTCGGGCCGTAACTAAGCATCACCTAGCGTCAGGACCTTCTGTCCACACGCTCACGGCAAAACCATCCGCTTCTTCTGCCAGCATCTTTTCCCATCCGGCACCAAGCTCGGGAAGTTTCCTTTGACCTTCGATCTCTGCAAAGATTCTCAGCCCAGGCTCTTCCGCCGGGACCTGCATGTGAATCACTCCGTCAATGAGTTCCACTTTGCATGTGCGTTCAGAACTGATGACATACTTTCTTCGCAGGGCCAGCAAAGCTCCATACCACTCCAGCATTGGGTTTTCGCCTTGAGTAAGCTGCCAGTTGAGTTTTGAACGCGTGAAGGTTGCTGGATCTTGGGGATCAGGAACCTCATCGTGAGCAAAGTCAAAATCTTTAAACTCCTGTTGCCGCCCCTCACTCACGGCTTTCTGCAAAACCGGATCGCCATAGTCAGTGAAGAACAGAAAAGGATTTGCTTCATCAAACTCCTGGCCCATGAACAGTAGCGGCGTCTCAGGCGAGAGCAGAAGCAACACAGCGGCCAGCATTCGTGCGCCACGCGGAATGAGCGCCGTGAGCCTCTCACCCCGCGCGCGATTGCCAACTTGATCGTGATTTTGCAGGCAGATCACGTGGGCAGGAGAGCTCATGCCTGTGCTGCTGGTGCCGCGCGGACGGCCACCCCAAAACTGAAACGGCTCGCCCTGATAAACAAAACCTTCCTGCAAGGCGCGGACAATCTGCTCAGGCCGTCCAAAATCCTGGTAATAGCCTTTGCGCTCGCCTGTAAAGAATGCATGGATGGCATGATGAAAATCGTCACTCCAGACGGCATCCAATCCGTAGCCGCCAGATTGGGTCGGCTTCACCACCTTGGCATCGTTCTCGTCAGTCTCCGCGATCACGCAGACCGTGCGATCAAGTTCTTGCGCAAGCGCAAATACGCTTTCTGCAATCTCAGCCAGGATGTGGCGGGGCGAGCTGTCATAAATCGTCTGTACGGCATCCAGGCGCAAGCCGTCAAAATGATATTCGCGAATCCAGTAGAGCGCGTTCTCCACAAAATAGCGGCGCACGCCTTCACTGCCCCGCTGATCGTAATTGATGGCCTCACCCCCCGGAGTCTTATGCTGGGAGGTGAAGTACGGCCCAAAAAGGCGCAGATAATTGCCTTCATTGCCCAGGTGGTTGTAAACCACGTCAAGGATCACGCCAAGGCCAATTTCATGTGCCGCATTCACCAGTCGCTTAAGGCCATCTGGGCCGCCATAGCTGGCCTGCACCGCGTAAGGAGAGACGCCGTCATAGCCCCAGTTGTGCGCGCCGGGAAAAGCTGCAACGGGCATGATCTCAATTACGGTAATGCCAAGTTTTTTGAGATACGGCAGCTTCGCGATCGCGGCATCAAACGTTCCTTCAGCAGTAAATGTGCCTATGTGCAATTCATAGATCACGTAATCGCGCAGCGGCAATCCGCGCCAGCCTTGATCAGTCCAGGTGAAGTTTTCCGTATCAACAATTTCAGTCCGGCCGTGGACGCCTTCCGGTAACAGACGCGAAACCGGATCAGGCACCGGCTTGTTTTGATCGACGATGTACGAGTATCTGTCACCGGCGCGAGCAAAGGCCTGCAAAGCATAATAGCCATCGTCAAGATATGCCATGGGCCAATCGCGAGTGCCGTGCTCATTGGTGAGCCGTAAAGTCACAGACTGCGCAGCGGGCGCCCAGACGCGGAAGTCACAACTATCGCCGGACAAATTGGCGCCGGACATGCCCGTAACTGTTTTGCTTAACATGGCGTTATTCACGTATCTTGAGAGTGACGCCCGCACATCTGAGGATGCTTCAGCCGGAAAAACCAGTTTTGATTTTAGCTTCGTCGTCGCCGCGCCGGCAGGAATTGCTGCGCGAAGCGGGGATTGCGTTTGAGGTGCATCCCGCTCACATCAATGAAGACCAGCACACAGGCGAGTTGCCACTGGACTACGCTTGCCGCCTGGCGCGCGAAAAAGCTGAAGTCGTGGCCCAGCGCTTTCCGCAAAGAAGCGTCTTAGGCGCAGACACAATCGTGATTGTTGACCACGAAGTTCTTGGCAAGCCACGTGACCAAGCAGACGCTGCGCGTATGCTTCGCTGCCTTTCTGGGCGAAGCCACAACGTCACTACCGCAGTGTGCGTGATCTCCTCCCGTGGAGACACCGAGACGCGATCCTGCACTACACAGGTGTTTTTCCGCCAGATAGCCGAGAACGAAATTCAGCAGTATGTCGCCGGCGGTGAACCTATGGACAAAGCCGGGGCATACGCCATCCAAGGCGGTGCATCGCGCTGGGCCGACCGCATCGAGGGGGAATATTCGAACGTGGTTGGATTGCCTTTATCTCTGGTAACAGAAATGTTGCGAAAGAACGGACTTTAAAATGACTTGCTGGTTACTTCTTTTCCGCTGGCTGGGCCGGAGCTTGCTCGCCCTCTTTCATTGCGCCTTTGAAATTCTTGATCGCGTCGCCCAGGCCTTTGCCCAGATCGCCCAGCTTGCTGGGACCAAAGAAAATCAATGCGATGACCAGTATAATAAGAAGTTCGGGAACTCCAAGTTTTCCACCAAACATATTTTGCTCCATTGGAAGGAAGCGGCGCAGTAAGCGAAGCTTTCCGTTCGGGCTTATTGGGTACTTTCAATCAGATTGTAGGGCAACTCCATCGGCGAGTCAAAGGATCGCCGCAACTTATTGAAAAATAAAGCCTCTAATCGTAACACTCTTAAGGTCTTTAATAATCATTAGAAAGCTCATAGTGTTTGCAGCAGGCCCGCCAGCAAAGCCGTTCGCCGGGGGAGTTCAGCCACCACAATGGACTCATTGATCGCATGGGCTCCTTCGCCCAGTGCTCCAAGTCCATCGAGCGTCGGTATGCCGAGAGCGGAAGTAAAGTTTCCGTCTGAACCGCCGCCGGTGGAAGACTCTTCCACATTCATGCCGATGGCCTGGCCCAGCTCCTGCGCGATCTGAAACAAGCGTACTGTCCCTTCCGTTCGCTCCATGGGTGGGCGATTGATACCGCCACTGATCTCAATGGAACAGGCAGGATCAAACGGCTTGAGCGCCGCAAACTTCTGCTCCAGCATAGCGGCATCCGTAGCACGCGCGATGCGCAAGTCAACACCCGCTGAGGCTTCCGCCGCTATAACGTTCGTCCGCGTTCCGCCTTGGATCACTCCGGGATTTACGGTGATGCCCCGGCTGGCGTCAGTAAATTTCACCACTTCTAGAAGCTGGCGCGAGAGCTCCACAATCGCGCTGTGCCCCTTCTCAAAATCCACGCCGGAGTGTGACGCCACACCGCGCACCCTGACCGTGATATCGCCCACGCCCTTGCGTGAGGTCTTCAGCTTGCCCTGCGGCCCCGTGGAGGGCTCCAGAACCAGCACAGCTTCGCAATCCTTGGCAGTGGCCTCCACCAGCGGACGTCCCGTCTTGCTGCCAACTTCCTCATCTGTGTCCAGCAGCACGGTCACGGGCCTGTGCCCATTCTCGCCCGCCGCCGCAAGCGCCCGGACAGCAAAGAGCATCATGGTAATTCCAGCCTTCATGTCATAAACGCCAGGACCATAGGCGCGGCCTGAATCAATGCGGAAAGGCATTTTGGCCAGAGTGCCCATTGACCACACCGTATCAAAGTGGCCCAGCAATAGAACCGGCTTGCCTGCGCTGCCGGCAAATTCAACTTTAAGGTGATTGCCGGCCTGTTTTTCCTCATAGAACGTCGTCTTGCCGCCCCAGTGCTGAAATACGTGTGCCAGAAATTCACCCATGTGATCCAGGGCTGTCTTGTTGTCACTGGGAGATTCAATCTCCACCATGCGCTGCAAGAGAGTAAGCATCTCCGCCTGGTGCTGCTGGCAGAAATCAAGATGGGCAAGAACAGATTGGCTGGCGGCTTTATCGATCATCACAGACATTATGATAAATGTGGATTGTTTTGCGACAAATGCGCTAAAGCAAAACCAGAGTTGCTATATCTTCAGTTCATATTGGCCAGTACCTGACCAGAATCATGTGGCACAGCCGCCCTCGGCTGTGCGGGGTACAGCTTCTCTGGTTTTGCTTTAAAAGCCGAGAATCCTAACCTTTCGCGTTCTTTGCCAGTGGGATTTTTTAATCCGCGTCCATCCGCGCAAATCCGTGGTAAAGCCTTTCCGATGTCCCGAGTCTTGATCACTCGATGTCCCGATGTCCCGATTTCAATCTTCCTCTTCCGGCTCAAAATCCAGCTTCCCCACATTGCTCATTGCTACTTGCAGGACGTAGGCCAGCCTTGTTGCCACTTTTTCTTCCAGTGTGCCATCCACCAGCCCTTGGGCTGTTTTGGTAAGCGCCACTTGGATTGAGTTCGCATCCTCCAGCGCCGGCAGGTTGAACTTCGTCGGACGCGCAGCCTCCATCGCCAGGTGCATGCAGCAATACTTCTGTCCGCGCATCTTCGGCGCGCGGCAGGGCTTCCCGCCGCTTCTCGGATACTCGCACCTCGGCGCCTGATTGGCCTTCTCCAGGTTGTCTCGCAACATCGTGTACATGTCGTGTCGCTCGCCGTCGGCCACTTTCGCCGCTTCTAATATTCCCGGCTGTTGTTCCAGCAGCTTTTGGCATGCGTCAAACGTCTCTGCCAACTCCGTAAACAGGCGTGCCGCTTCGGTTGCGGGCCATTGTTCTTTCAACTCTTCCTCATCTTCCCGCCTGCGACGCTCGTCTCGCATCTTGAACATCCGGTCCATGTCGTCGCCGGTGTGTACCGTTTCGGCCCAGAGATCTTGCTCTTCCTCAGTAAAACCATCCTCATTCTCTTCTGCTCTAGCCATGCATCCTCCAAATTTTGGCAATTACCCGATTTTGGCAATTCTGGCAATTCTCGCCCCACCCGGCCTTTTTCATCTTCTGTTGAAAACACAGCACTTCTTCCATTTGACGCTTGCATCACCCAGGCGTGACCCTTGGGTGACGCTTGGGTCTCCTTTGGGTCACCCAAGGATCGCCCAATCCAACCTCAAACTGGCGCACATTTCTTCTGGATGTCCCGATTTCTTGCAACCTCTCTGCCATCGGCTGATGGGTCACAGCCCAAAAACACGAGCACCCGGCTCGAAAGGCCGGGTGTTTAAAAGTTTATCAAAGCGAATATAGCACGAATATGCTCGGCAGATGCAAGCAATTTTTTGTGTGTACACTTTGACATTTTTTAAGCTCGTCATCCCGAACCCCGTCAGGAGCAAGCGCTTTCGGGCCCATTCACGCCTGCTTTTGGCGTGAATGGGTAGAGCGCGCGAGCAGGGGTGAGGGACCTTGTGTGCTGGAGTAGCGGATGAGTCGGCATTATGAAAGGTGAACCAACCCATCGCGCAGCGATGAACCCATAATCCCCCGAAGGTCTCTCATTTGCCCAAGAACGCCCTTACCTCTGTCATGGTGAGCGAAGCTCGAACAAGCGCAGCGCGCGAGGGCGAGTCGAACCATCCCGAGCAGGCATCCTTTACCCTGTCGCGTCAGGGAATTCTACCGAGGAAAGAAAAGCTAACGCGCTGCAGTGCTCAGGCTATCGATACTGAGATCGCGCATGGTTACTGTAGTCTTGTACTCCCTGTTCTCAATCCAGGCGGTGCCCTCAACCACCATCTCTGTAATGGCCTGTGCAGAAATCCAGTCCACGTCGCCGAAGTTGTCGATTGCGCACTGGCGACAATATTCAAACGTAATCAGATGCCCTATGCTGCGTGGCGCGATTGGACCAGTGTTTTTCTCATCAAAGCTAAAGCATCTGTATCGGTGGTCATCTGACTTTGTCTCGGTTGGGTACGAAGACGACCAATGCTTGAGGATGCCAGCCGGCAGACGAACCATACAATTGAGGCTGATGATGCGCTGATTGCTATTATTAACCAAACTCACGACGAGTTGGCGTATTTGATGCTGATCCTGCACTCTCAGCGGCGTGGCCATTATCTGGACGTGGATACCCGATGGCTGCAACCCTTTCCACTCTTGCAGACGCTGACGGAGCGCATTGAGGACCTCCTCCTCGTGCCGGAAAGTGATTGGGTTAATATGTAGCAAGTCTCTGATGCCCTCGCGGCCAACGGACTCATGAATGAAAGCAATAACTGGCAGTGTCCTCTTCTCCACGCGTTGAATATAGGTCGCAATGGCGATCTCTTGCTCAATCCATACGGACGCGCGGGTGTGAGTTGAACCGTCCGGCCTGATGATCTTGCCACGCGGGTGCATGACAGTAATAAATGCTACACAGTCGCGCAACGCATTAAGGATATTTGAGTCGAGGCCGTTGAGGTCCTGAAACTCCTCGGCAAAGAACGCGTCCATCTCCGTGACGCTCTCCACCGCCTTAACGATAGCTTTGCCCAGCGACTTCTCAGCGTCTGTGTACTGACCGCAAGATATGAATATCAATGGCTTACTCATTCTGCCTCACAACATGTTCCGCTAGGCCGAAGCCCCATGCGGTTTGGTTATCAACGACAATGCAAGTCTCCCTGCACCGCAGCGGGTGTAGTCGGTTGGGATGTTGGAAACCAGAACATACCCGCAACCAACAGAAGCAGGATGGCCGTCAGCGCGCCAGAGGAGACCCACAATCCGATTGGCAGTGCATCGATGGCAGGAAAGGTATTGGTGTTAAGAGCTCCGGAGATATAGTCCAGCTCCTGTTTGGTGTTCCTGATCTCTAGTGAGACATAAGCGAACAGGACGGCAAAGCCTGCGCAGACGATGCCTGGGAGCAGCAGTACCCATCGTATGTGCGGAATGCCAGTATGCGTAATGACGAACGATGCAAGCGCACCAGTGACAGCATAGATAAAGATGTTGGCCTCTAGGAGTAATTTGAGATGATGCTTGTACAAGTCCAACATCATATCCCGTTCCTTCAGAAGAATGTCTCTTGTTATCTCACCGTTGGCAAGTCTCTGTAGATAGGCATTCTGACTGGCCGACGGTAGCTTCTTGCTCATGACGTTCCTCCATTGCAGAAATGTGGAGCGTCGCAAGAAGAAGAAGCGAAAGCAATAAATTCTCTCCTGCGATTTCAATGGATCAGCATTTCCAACATAGACACAAAAACGGCAGCCCTTTCGAGCTGCCGTTTCCCGACGAAGGAGCGCCCTCAGAGCGCCTTGGAGAAAATCAATCTACTGTACGTTCACATTTTCCGTGAGCCGATAGAACTTGCCTGCCGTGTCCCACGCCTGGACCACCAGAATGTGCGTTCCTTTCACGGCGCTGACCGGCTGATCAAAAACAGGTCCTGACGAACTCCCAGCCTCTCTGCCGTCCACATAAACTTTTATCGCCGTGATGGAGGCTGTATTGAACTGGACTGCGGCAGAGACCCTGAAGGGGCTCGTTACATCCTCACCATCATTGGGAGTGCTGGGGTAGATGCCGGGGTTGCACGTGCTTCCCTTTGGCGGGCAATCGCCCTCATAGTAGGCCTTAAAGCTGACGCTGCTTTTATAAGTAACATTGTTGGTGTCCCAGGCCACCACGTTCAGGGTGTGGGTGCCGGCCGTAGTTCCGGTGCCGCTGCCCAGCACCTGGGTTTGTCCGGGCGCCACAGGAAAATCAAAAATCGGTGTGCTGCCCACGTAAGCCGTAACGTGTTTGATGGGAGCATTGCCCTTGAATCCAAGAGAAAGAGCCAGGTTCTGAGAGACTGCCTGCCCCGCGCCGGGAGCGCAAATGCGTACCCCGATGCCCGTGGGTGGGCAAGCAGGAAGATTGCCCGTGACGGCAAAGGTCTGCTCGGCGTGATAGAGATGGCCAAAATCGTCCCATGCATTCACCGCGAGGTGGTGCGTTCCGTTGGCCACCCCGCCCTCAAACAGGTCGATCACCGGACCGCTGCTGGTGAAAACGGGTTTGTTGTCGATATAAACCTTCATGGTGGTAATGGTGCCGGAAGTAGGATCTGCCAGCGCTTCAATGTGCGGCGTCTGCCAGACGGTTGAGTTGGCGCTGGGCTGGCAGATCACCAGCTTGCCGCTGCCGGGCGCTGGACATGCGGCGGAAGCTGGCAGTGACATGCACAACACGGCGGCTGCCAGAATAAGTTGAGTTCTGAAATTTTGCAGGGACGGGTACTTCATGGGTGAGTGGCCTCGGGGAACCGGAAATTTTCTTGCAATGGTGATCACTGCAATTGCAATTTAAAAGCCAAGCTGCTGCTCTCTGAAAGCCACCGTGGCGGCGCAGCAAAGTGCAAAAGATTGGCCAAACATGAGAACGTGAGTACCCAAGGAGAGTAGAAGCAGCACTAAGGTCTTGCGGAATTTTTAGAGAAGGTTTCGTTTTCGGTGATGGCTATCTTTTGCGCAATTTCAGGCCTTCTTCCTTCAGGCCAATAAACCAGAGATAAATTTCGTCAACGCGCTTGATGTCCTCGTCCAGCATTCGATGGTCGGCGTATTCCCGTATCGCCATCTCGGGATGCCGGCGCTTGAGAACGGAAATAACCTGGAACAGCTCGTTGACCTTGGAATGCATGATGCGCAGGTCGGCAATGACCCTGATTTCTTCGATTCGCAGGAAACGCTCGTCTGCAGACGTTTTCTTCATTAGTTTTCTCCGGACCCACGCCATCTCACATCACAGGAATCTACACAAATATTTGTCTTTTGGCGCCTGCCGCGCAAACAGAGCAAAAAGGCTTATAAAAACGGTTTAGTATTCACACGTACTCTTAGACGCGGCCCTCACTGGCGGAGTTTACCTCTCAGCGATAACTTAGCTGGCTCCGGTGGTTTCCACCCAGCGGTAAATCTTCTATAATTCGCGCTTCAGAATGAGCGAGACAGCAATCACCAATCCGTCTGAAACTATGGAAAGCAGCGCCAGGTCCGGGCCGCTTGATATTAACCAAATCCAGGCCATTCTGCCTCACCGTTATCCTTTTCTGTTAATAGACCGGGTGCTGGAGATTGAGCGCAAGAAAAAGATCGTCGCCATCAAAAACGTGACCATCAACGAGCCCTTTTTTGCCGGCCACTTTCCCGGTTTTCCCATCATGCCCGGCGTGTTGATCGTGGAGGCAATGGCCCAGGCCGGCGGAGCGCTCCTGCTTACTGAAGTGGAAGACCGGAGCGGCAAGCTGATCGTTTTCACCGGAATTGAGAAAGCGCGTTTTCGCCGGCCGGTTGTTCCGGGCGATCAACTCCGCCTGGAAGTGGAGATGCTGAGCTGGAAGGCGATTTCATCGCGCGTGGCTGTGCGCATCGGCGGCAAGGGATTTGTGAACGGCAAACTCGTCTGTGAAGCCACGCTGAGTTGCCAGCTTGTCAATCGCCCCAGCAATCAGGCAGCCGAGGAAGCCGGCCCCGAACCATCGGAATGATTCACCCCACGGCAATTATTGATCCCACAGCGCGAGTTCCCGGCTCATGCTCTATTGGCCCCTATTGCATCGTCGGCGCAGACGTAGAGCTGGGGGAAAACTGTGAGCTGATGTCGCACGTGGTGATTCATGGCCCGGCAAAGATCGGCGTTGGCAACCGGTTCTTTCCGTTTTGCGCCATCGGCACCGAACCTCAGGACCTTACCTATAAAGGCGAGAAGACTCGGGTCGAGATCGGTGATCACAATGTGATTCGCGAGTACGTCACCATCAATCGCGGAACGGCCAAGGGCGGAGGCACAACCAAAATCGGCAGCAATACTCTGCTCATGGCTTATTCGCACATTGGTCATGATTCCGTGATTGGAGACCGCGCCATGCTGGTGAATGGGGCCACGCTGGCCGGACATGTAACCGTGGAAGAGTGGGCGGTAGTGGGAGCGTTGTGTCCGGTGCACCAGTTTGTGCGGATTGGGGCGCACTCTTATATCGGCGGCGGAACAGTGATCACCAAAGATGTTTTGCCCTTCTCCAAATGCGTGACTCCGCGCCACACCCAAGCTTACGGATTAAACGCTATAGGGCTTGAGCGACGAGGTTTCAGCAAGGAGCGCATCCACAAGATTCACCACGCTTTTCGCGTTTTGCTGAATTCCAAACTCAACACCACGCAAGCCGTGGAAAAGCTCCATTCTGAAGGTGATCAGGGGGAAGACGTTGCCATGCTGCTGCGCTTTATTGCAGAGGCCGAACGTGGCATCATCAAGTGACGCTCAACGTCGGATAAAAGTGACGCTCAACGTCGGATAAAGATGATGCTTAGGGGCTGGTAGTCAGGCCGCGTGGTCCTTTGGCCCGGTTCCATTTAATCCATCTGGACTGAGCATCTCGGTCACATTATCGCGATCAGTAGTTGTTGGTGTGGGGCCAGAATTGTTTCCGTTGCCGCCTAATACTCCATCGCCGTCTATCGCGTTTTTTAACAATATGTCTGCGTAGGAGAGAAAGTGCCGCACGTAACCCTGTTCCTCAGGACGTAATTCCGGATCGACTTCATCAATGACCTGCTCTTCTTCTTCCTTGGCCAGCCCTGGCAGGTGGTATCCATTTTTGCGCCTTCTTTTAAAAGGCATCAGCTTCGTGCTATCTAGATGGTCCGGCATTGTCCCCCACTGTTTACCTTCTGGTTAAGATGCGTGAAGAGTTTATTAGATGCCCGTATGTGGCATAAATCGGCGTACTGGTAAAATCTGGAAGTGAAAGAAAACAAAAAACTTGGTTTGATTGCCGGAAACGGCAGCTTCCCTTTTTTATTGCTGGATGCAGCACGAGCGCAGGGTGCTCAGGTGGTAGTAGCTGCCATTAAGGAAGAGACCTCTCCAGCGATTGAAAACCGTGGCGCAGTAGCAGTGCACTGGCTCTCTCTGGGAGAGTTGGGAAAGTTGATTGATACCTTCAAGCGTGAAGGCGTAACCACCGCAATCATGGCCGGCCAGGTCAAGCACAAGCAGATTTTCTCCGCCATTCGACCCGACTGGCGTTTGGCGAAAGTGTTGTTCTCTCTGGGCACGCGGAACACAGATTCGCTGATTGGCGCTGTGGCCAAGGTGCTGGAAGATGAAGGCATTCACCTGATCAGTTCCACTTCTTATCTTGAGCCTCTGTTGGCCAAGCCCGGTGTGCTTACCCGCCGCGCCCCCTCTGATGCCGAACAAAAAAATATCGACTACGGGCGGCAGGTAGCGTGCCGTCTTGCGCAATACGATATCGGCCAGACCGTGGTGATTGCCGAATCTGCATGCGTGGCCGTTGAAGCCATGGAAGGCACTGATGCCACGATCCTGCGCGCCGGTGAAATCATGAAGAGCACGGCGCAGGAAGGCGAATCAGTGCTCAGCCGCGCGCTGACCGTGGTGAAAGTTGCCAAGCCCAACCAGGATATGCGCTTTGACGTTCCAGTAATCGGCTTAAAAACCATTGAGACCATGCAGCACGCGGGCGCAACCTGCCTGGCAGTGGACGCCGGCAAGTGCCTATTCCTGGATGGTGAGAAAATCATGACCGCCGCAGATCAGGTGAATATCGCAATCGTAGCCGGAGCTTAAAGCCCGGGTCGTCTCATTTTGCGCTGGCGGTCTGCTTGGCAGGAATTTTCAGCGCGATCTCTGAGCGTTCGCCGCTCACTTCCACCTCACCGCCAATGGAATAAACCAACTCCTGCACATACGTGAGTTCCTTGGCAAGAATGCTTTTAGCGTTGTAAGCCACGGTCTGAACGTCGTCGTTTGGCTTCCAGCTGAATTGCAACGTGCAGCGACCATCCCCACATTGCGCTGTTACCGTAAGCAAAAGCGGCCTGGTATTGCGTCCAACCAGCTTGCTCAGGAAAAGCACAATCAACTGCCGCAATACCGGGCTGCTTGTAACCTGCATGGATGTGTCCCATTGGCGGTCAAGGGCCAGCAAGCCGGAATGGATGAGCACCGGAAAGTCATTGAAAATATCGTTGAGCAGAGTATCGAGTGGCGTCCATGGCACGGCGGGCGTCGGCGCTTCTCTTACCAGTGCGGAGATTCCCTTGGTAAGTGAGATGGCGCGGTCCGTTTGCTGCTCAATATTTTTGAGATCATCAGGCTGGAGCGCTGTTTCGCCATTGTGCATACCCATCATCTCCAGGAAGCACCGCACGCTGGTAAGGGGTTGCGCCAGATCGTGGGCCAGTGAGTGAACCAGTGCGCGCAACGGCATTTGCTGCACGGCCATTTCTCCTCTGGAAGCTGCGAGTGCCACGGAATAACCCTGCCCATTTTCAAGACCAACGACATCAGGATGAGTTTTTGCCTGAGTTCCTCCAAGCTGTAGGGACACTGGTTTTCCAATCCGATATCCCGCTCCACGGATCGTATGAATGAGCTTGTTTTCATTGGGGAGATCAACTTTTTTGCGCAGATAGTTTACGTACACATCCACAAGATTGCTCTCCGTCTCCAGTTCAAGGCCCCAGGATTCCCGCAGCAACTCCTGCCGGCTCACCGTTTCTCCAGCGTGGCGCATGAGCAGGAAAAGCAACTCGAACTCTTTAGGGCTTAATTTGATTTCTCGCCGCTCGCGCCGGGCTTTCCGTGAAGCCGGATCAAGCTGCAAGTTTTCCACGCGCAGCACGCTGAGTTGCGGATCAATCTTGCGGCGAAGCAGGGCGTTGGCCCGTGCCGCCAGCTCCTGGAAGGAAAACGGCTTGGTAATGTAGTCATCTGCGCCAAGGTTAAGTGACTGAATGCGGTCAGCCACGCGATTGCGCGCGCTCAGCACTATCACCGGCGTCTCCACGCCTTCCATGCGCAGTTTTTCCAGCAGCTTTAGTCCGTCCGTCGCTCCAAAATTCAAGTCCAGAATAATGAGCTTGTAATTCTGCCGTTGCAGCTCAGCCAGCAGCGTATCTTCATTGAGGGCCGTGTGGACGGAATACCCTTCCGACTCGAGTGATTTGGAGAGAAATGTAGCTAGCTGAACATCATCGTCAGCAAGGAGTATGGACATGGTACACCCACCTTCCTGAGCGCAGGGCCGCAAGGGGGACGAACCTAGCCATCAGTAGATCAAAAAAAGCTTTTACGCAACCCCGGAAGAGGTCTATCAGTTGACGTGTGAATTTTAAAACAGAAATGCTGTTTTTGCGCAGATTAGAAGAATTTTATGAAACGATTAGGGTGGGCAAGGTGCTTGCATCCAGCACTTTAGAGTTCCCGGAAGCTATCTCTCTCAGAAAACCTAAGGCACTGCCACCTCCTAGTTGGGCTGAGAAACCATTTTTCCTGTCCTTGGAAATCTTGATACGATAGAGAGTTTTGATTCCCAGAAAGGCAGCCACTGTCTTAAATGCCGGCAAAAACTTTCAAGAACTTCATCGGCGGCGAGTGGGTTGAATCTCGCAGCGGCCAGACCTATGAAAACCTTAATCCAGCAGATACGCGGGACGTAATCGGCGTATTCCAGCGCTCAGATAAACGGGACATTGACGACGCTGTCTCCGCGGCGAAACAAGCGTTCCAGCGCTGGCGGCTGGTTCCTGCGCCTAAACGCGCAGAAATCATCTATCGCGCCGGTGAGATCCTGCTGGAGCGCAAAGACGAATATGCCCGGCTCATGACGCGTGAGATGGGCAAGGTGCTGAAAGAGACGCGTGGCGATGTTCAGGAAGCCATCGATACTGCCTATTACATGGCGGGCGAAGGCCGTCGCCTGTTCGGCGCCACAGTTCCTTCTGAGCTGCCTAGCAAGTTTGCCATGGCCGTGCGCATGCCCATTGGTGTCTGCGGAATGATTGTGCCCTGGAATTTTCCTATGGCCATTCCGTCGTGGAAGCTGCTGCCAGCGCTGGTTTGCGGCAATACCTGCGTCATTAAGCCTGCAGAAGACACGCCGCTTTCGACCATGAATCTGCTCAAAGCCCTTACTGATGCCGGCCTGCCCAAAGGCGTGGTGAACGTGGTAACAGGCTTTGGCCCTGAAGCCGGAGCGCCAATCGCCGAGCATCCCAATGTTCAGGCAATATCATTTACCGGCTCCAGCGAAGTTGGGCGCATGGTGGGTGAAACCGCCGCGCGCAGCTTCAAGCCTTGCTCACTGGAAATGGGCGGCAAGAACGCGATCATTATTCTGGATGACGCCAATCTTGACTTGGCGCTGGAAGGCGTTGTCTGGGGAGCATTCGGCACCACTGGTCAGCGCTGCACTGCGGCCAGCCGCGTGATCGTACAAAAAGGCGTTTACCGTCAGTTTGCTGACCGGTTGGTGTATCGCGCCCAAAAGCTGAAGGTAGGCAACGGCTTGGATGAATCGGTGGATATGGGGCCGCAGATCAATGAGCAGCAGGTGGCCACCACGGAGAAGTACGTACAAATTGGGAAGAATGAAGGCGCTAAGATTGAATCCGGCGGCAAGGCGCTCAACACTCCAGACCATGCTTATGGCTGGTTCTTTGAGCCGACCATCTTTACCGATGTGCACGAAAAGATGCGCATTGCCCAGGAAGAAATTTTTGGCCCGGTGCTCAGCCTGATTCCTGTGGACACATTCGACCAGGCAATTGAGATCGCCAATAACGTGCCTTATGGCCTTTCTTCTTCGCTCTACACGCGCGACGTCAACAAGGCGTTCCGCGCCATGCGCGATATCTACGCCGGCATTACCTACGTGAACGCGCCGACCATCGGAGCTGAGGTGCATCTGCCCTTTGGCGGCACCAAGTCCACCGGTAATGGCCATCGCGAAGGCGGCCTTGGGGCAATTGATTTTTACACGCAGTGGAAGTCAATTTACATCGATTATTCAGACAGGCTGCAAAGGGCGCAGATCGATACTGGGGAGTAATCTTTGTCTGGAATCCTGATTGCTTGAAATCCTGATCTTTCTGAAATCCCGAACCCCGCGACCTAGATTCTGCGAATCGCTATACACGATTCAGGTCGCGGGTGAGGGAACCCTATTTCCGCGATTCTCCTCGGGGGCGGACGGTTACCATCTCAGGATCTCTAAGACCGTATGGATCTCTCGCTCCGCTCGAGATTTCAGAAAAAGACTAATGGCTCACTTATAATGTCCCTCAGGACTCCGCGGATAAATAGAAAACGCGCGAGCAGTACCTGTGTCCGCACAGAAAACGGATAAGAGCAAACGTTCGCTTCCGCTTACGCAACGGCGTGCCCTGCTGATACCGCTGGCCCTGGGCATCGTGTTGCTGTTTGGCGTTGTCTTCTCTCAACAGGCTTTCAATCTCAAGCAACTGCGCCCTGACTCCGCCGAGCAAACTCTTGGCCTGGTCGCACTCTCCGCGCTTGTATTTCTCCTGCTGGTGGTCCTCACCTTTGTCCTGTTCCGCAATCTGCTCAAGCTTTATGCTGAACGCCGGCTGGGCGTGCTGGGATCGCGTTTTCGCACGCGCATGGTGATTGCTGCGCTGGTTCTCTCGTTTGCTCCGGCGCTGGTGATGTTCATGTTTTCTTACGGGCTGATGAACCGGTCAATCGACAAGTGGTTTTCCAGCCCGGTCACGGCGCTGCAGCAGGATTCAGGCAAAGTCGCGGCGCTGCTTTCTGCCTATGCCGGCGACAATGCCCTGCAGGAAGCAATAGAGATAGCGCAATCTCCAGACGTTCAAAATGCCTTTGCAACCGCGAACTACACTGGCGTGCTGCATGAGTTTCGCCGCCACCAGCCAACGCTGCAGGGCGGGTTTGCCCTGGCGCTCAGTGACGGCGATGCCGTGGCCAGTTGGAACGCGCCAAGTCCATGGGCCACACTGCGCGGAAAATTGCCTGATCTGCAGGCAATCCAGAAGTCGCCGCAAAAATGGACATTTTTAGATAGCGAATACCTTCTTGCATCTGCCACGACAGGCAAGACAGGGAAAATCCTGGTTGGGCTTCCGCTCCCCAAGAACTTTTCTTCCACGCTGGAACAGATCAACCAGAACCAGCGCGACTATCAGACCCTGAGCCGTGAGGCCAAGCGAATCCGCGGTCTTTACATGCTGTTGCTAACCATGTTGACTGTGCTGGTGTTGTTTGTTGCAACGTGGTTTTCACTGTTCGTAGCCAAGCTGGTGACGCGCCCTGTGGAAGCGCTGGCCGAAGCGACAAAGGAAATTTCTGTCGGGCACCTGGGGCATCGCGTGGCAGTTCCGGCAGCCGATGAGTTAGGCGAGCTGGTTGCGTCCTTCAATAACATGGCGGCTGAGCTGGAATCGAGCCGCACAAAAATTGATGAATCTGCCCGCGCCCTGACGCACACCAACACTGAACTGGAGCAGCAGCGGCGAAACATTGAGACCATTCTGGAGAATATTCCCACCGGCGTGCTCTCGCTTGACCCCGACCGGCGCGTGACCCACAGCAACGTTGCCTTTGGCCGCATGTTCTGGCCCAATGGCGGCGCGCCCATGGTTGGCTCAACCCTGCGAGAGGTCTTTAACGCGGAAACTGCCTCAGATCTGGACCATCTGCTGCGACGCGCAGACCGCATGTCTGTCACTGCCGCGCAGTTTGAAATTCCGATTGAAAAAGACAAGCTCAACGTGAGCGTGACCGTTTCCTCCGTGCAGCATGGGAAGCAACGGCTAGGCTATGTGATTGTCTTTGAGGATTACAGCGAGCTGCTCAAAGCGCAACGCGAGGCGGCATGGCGTGAGGTGGCTCGGCGCGTGGCGCATGAAATCAAGAACCCGCTCACGCCGATTGCGCTATCAGCGGAGCGTATTCGCCGCCATCTTGAGCGTGGCGCGCCGCCAGACCGGGCCTCGCTGGCGGTGATCCACGGCTGCACGGAAACTATTACTGAAGCTGTGCAGACCGTACGATCTCTGGTGGATGAGTTCTCTTCACTTGCCCGGTTTCCTGCAGCCCAGCCGCGCCCTTCGGACATCAACGAAATTGTGGAAGCAACTCTGGCCATGTTCAACGGCAGGCTGGATGGAATCCACGTGGAAAAGCAGCTCGACGTCCATCTGCCGCCGGCCATGGCAGACCCTGAGGCCATTAAGCGCGCACTGGCCAACCTGATTGATAATGCTGCGGAAGCCATGCAGGATTCGCGCGTGCGCGAGATCCACATCAGCACCGCGTTGCTGGAAAGCCGGGATGGCCTGGAGGTCGTGATCGCTGATACCGGCCATGGCATCGATCGTGAAGTGAAGGAAAAACTTTTCTTGCCGTATTTTTCTACCAAGAAGCGCGGAACAGGCCTGGGTCTGGCGATTGTGCGCCGCATTATTGAAGATCATCACGGCGCGATTCGCGTGGAAGAAAATCGCCCGGCCGGAGCAAAGTTTCTGGTGGAATTGCCATTGGCAAATGAAGTGACAGCGGAGTCGCAGAGTGCATAACATCCTGGTGGTGGACGATGAACGCGATATCCGCGAATCATTGCGCGGGGTTCTGGAAGATGAAGGCTACACGGTTACGTTGGCAGAGAGCGGCGAAGCCTGCCTGGAGCAGTTGAAAAAGCGCGCGCCCGAGATTGTGCTGCTTGATATCTGGCTGCCCGGCATGGACGGCCTGGACACCCTGGAGCGAATACGCCAGCTTGAAGATCCGCCGGAAGTAGTGATGATCTCCGGCCACGGAACCATTGAGACCGCTGTCCGCGCCACCAAGCTGGGCGCTTTTGACTTCCTGGAAAAACCGCTTTCTATCGATAGGACACTCATCGTTCTCAAGAATGCGCTGGAAGCACATCGCCTGCGCCTGGAGAATGCGGAACTCAAGAAGCAGTTCCAATCCAAGAGCGTAATCGTGGGTGAAAGCATACCCATGAAAGCGCTACGCCAGCAGATTGGCATTATGGCGCCCACCAATGGCCGCGTGCTCATCTATGGCGAATCGGGGACGGGTAAAGAGCTAGTAGCCCACGCCATCCACGCCAACAGCTTGCGCAAAGATAACCTGTTTGTGGAGGTCAATTGCGCCGCGATTCCGGAAGATTGGATTGAGAGTGAGCTCTTTGGCCATCGTAAAGGCGCGCTGCCCGGCGCCGCCGGCGATAAAGAAGGCAAATTCGAAAAAGCCAATGACGGAACGCTGTTTCTGGATGAAGTCGGTGACATGAGTTTGAAGACGCAATCCAAGGTGCTGCGCACGCTGGACGAACAGCGCTTCACCCGCGTGGGCGATGATGAATCCGTTAAAGTTGATGTGCGCGTGATAGCCGCAACGAATAAAGACCTGGAAGAAGAAATCTCGCGCGGCAATTTTCGTGAGGATCTGTTTTACCGGCTGAACGTGATTCCGTTTTATGTGCCTCCGCTGCGCGAACGCAAGGAAGACATTCCCCTTCTTTCAAAACATTTTCTCAAGGAATTCTCCGCCGCCTATAGCCGCCGCCAGCGCGAGATTACCGATGACGCCATTGAGACGCTCGCGCGTTACTCCTGGCCAGGCAACGTGCGTGAGCTGCGCAATGTAATTGAACGGCTGGTGATTATGAATCCCACTGTCCACAAGATTGAGCGTAAGCATTTGCCGCCGCTCGTCCACCGTGAAGGCGGCCGCACGGCTGCAGGATTCTCAACGCTTCATCAGGCCCGCGCAGCCTACGAGCGCGACTACATTTTGAAAAAACTCGATGAGAACCACGGCAACGTGACCCGCGCGGCAGAAGTCCTGGGGCTGGAACGCAGCCATCTCTATCGCAAGATGAAGACGCTGGGAATTGCAGTAAAGGAATAGCTTTCTTCGCTTTGCCGAGATGAGGCAAATACAGCTGACCACCGCAATCCCGCATCTCACTCTTTACAATACAATCCACTAAGTTAGAGGTGCGAGTGCATAAATTCAGAGTTTGCTGGATATTGCTTCTGGTCTCTTTGTGCGCGGCGCAATCAAGCAACGTTGCGGCGGCCAAGTCTCAACAATCCGCCATCACTATCAAAGTTTCTAAGTCAGGCTTGTTCTCTGGGTTCGCCCACGATCACATTGTGGTTGCGCCTATTGCCCGCGCAGACGTCGACCCTCAACGCCTCTCCGCCGAGATCACTGTGATCACCAAAGAAATGAAGGTGACAGACCCTGATGTCTCAGACAAAGATCGCGCAGAGATTCAGAGCACCATGCTTGGCCCCAAAGTGCTGGACCCGGAAAAGTATCCGGAAATTCATTTCAAATCGACGCGCATTGAGCAGACCAGCCCGCAGCACTATCGCGTAACCGGAGTCCTGGAGTTGCATGGAGCAAAACAGGAAATGACATTTGACGTAACCGGAGCGGAAGACCACTATCACGGCGCCACCAAGTTAAAGCAGTCCGATTTCGGCATTAAGCCGATCTCGTTGTTTGGCGGATCAGTGAAAGTCAAAGACCAGCTGGAGCTGGAATTTGACGTTTATTCGGCTTCGCCAAAGACCAGCCGCTAACGAACTTTTGTAACGAAACAGAGAAACAATGAATCTAAGCGGCATGGTACGTCTCTCAATTGTGCTGGCAGTGCTGGCGGGTGCGGTTTTTTATCTTTCTGCTTCAATGGCCAAAACCACTGATTTCACGCCTAAAAGAGCTGTGGTGGTGGAATTGTTTACCTCTGAAGGCTGCTCCAGTTGCCCTCCAGCGGACGAATTGCTGGGGCATTTGCGCCAGGACCTGGCAGCAAAAAATGTACAGGTCATTCCGCTGGGGTTCCATGTGGATTACTGGAATTCTCTGGGCTGGAAGGACCGCTTCTCATCGGCAGACTTCAGCCGGCGGCAGGAAGAATATGCGCGCAGCCTCGGCGTGGATGGCCCTTATACGCCGCAGATGATTGTGGACGGCACCATAGAGTTTGTTGGCAGTAGCGCCAGCCAGGCTAACCGAGAGATCACCAGGGCCGCGAGTGAGCTGGCCATCGCTGAGGTAAATGTTTCTCCCAACGGATCAGACAGCCTCGGCGTTCACGTTAAAGCCCCCGCAGCGGACAGCGGCAACGTGATGCTGGCCATTACAGAAGATAATTTAACTACTCATGTTGGATCGGGTGAAAACAATGGCCACACCCTGCATCACGCGGCTGTAGTGCGCGAATTACGGCAGCTTGGCCAGCTTCATGACGGAAGTTTTGACACAAACGTACCCATCAAATTACAAACAGGTTGGAAGCCCGCGGATTTGAAGGCAGTTGTATTCGTACAGGAAGGCCCCATGGGAAAAATACAGGGCGCGGCTTCAGTTCCCCTGTCGGGTCAGGCGCGCTGACGTGTGATCAAGCTTTCCTAGCTCTTCCTGAAACAGAGGATTGTTGGGAAATTGCTGGTGCAGCTCTTCAAGCTTCTGGCGCGCTGAGACAGTATCGTTCTTGCGAACGTCCTCAAATGCCACCAGGATGCGCGCAAACGGCGCAAGGTAGCGTGCATGGTCGGCGGCCAGGGCCAACTCACGCATTCCTTCCTGCTCGTCTCCCTTGTATCCGCCCATGCGGAGCACCCAGCGCACCGGCGCTGATTTGCGCCCGATGATGTATTTGCCCATTCCGGTGGCAACATAGGCGTCATAGGAATCAGGGGCCTGCGCCAGCGTCCGCTCAGAATACTCCGTGGCCGTTTTAATATAGGAAAGCGCCTTGAGGTCTTTTTTGGTGAACATACCAATATCATCGCCATGGAGACCATTGCTGAGCGAAAGCGCCAGAAGCGCGCGGGTATCATTTGGATTGCGCGCCAACCGGGCCTGCGCAAGTTTTTCAGCGCGGTCCAGGGCGCTATCGAAGATTTTCTTGTCAGCCGGGTCCCAGGCATAAGAGTCGCGGCTGTTGAAACCATCGTCTGTTGTGAAGACCTCACTGCGGAGCGCGTGCAGACGGTCCAGCTCGCGGAAAAATGCTACCCAGGCCTGCGCTATGGATGGCAAGGGATCATCCTGGCCCATCGCCACCGCTTCATCTGCGGCTTTGAATGCCTCCTGAAATTTCAGGTCATACATGTCGTGGTAAGACTCTGCCAATTTGTCTTCCACAGAAGGGCTTTTGGCCGGAGCTGCCTGCGCTTTGCCCACGCCATGCTGGGCCTGCGCCGGAATGAATGCCAGAAGAGACAGCGCAGCTATGATTGACAAGTAAGGCTTAGGGCGTTTGGCAGCGTCCAATGGTCTCTCCAAAATTCGTTCAAGGTATCGGCATGCTAACAGGTCAACATAGCTTTGCCGATGTACGAAAGGGAATGTCCCCGCAGTTGCACCTAAAAGTGGGCCTTGCGGCGAACACATTTGGCAGGTTAGTTCCGCGAATCTTGGTTAATTATACCCGAAATAGCGTGTTTCTCCGGTGCTTGAAGATTACTGTCCGTGTCCTGCAGGCGGATGGTCAAGCTTGGCAATCTCCTGGAGGAAGAGCGGATTGTTGGGGAATTGTTCATGCAGCCATTCCAGTTTTTTTCGCGCATCGGCTTTATCTTTGTGGCGCAGGTCATCAAAGGCCAGCAGAATCCGCGCAAACGGCAGCAGATAATGGCCATGCTCAGCCACCAGCGTCAGCTCTTTTACTCCCTCGTTCTGATCGCCTTTAAGTCCGTCCAGGCGCAACATCCAGCGGATGGGCGCAGCCTTGCCGCCGATGATGTATTTGCCAAGTCCGGTAGCAAGATAAGCATCGTAGTAATCGGGCCAGCGGGACAGCAGCTTCTCGGCATAGCCATTGGCCGTCTTAGTCAACGAGAGAGCGCTGAACTTCTTTTTTTCGATCAACGCCGCATCGTCCGCACGCAGACCATTTACCAATGTCATTGCAAAAAGCGCGCGGGGATCATCTTTATCATGCTGTAGTCCTGCCTGGGCCAGCTTTTCAGATCCATTGAGCGCGTCTTCAAACGCCGTGTGATTTTGCGGGTTCCAAACCAGGGCAGGACCATCACTGAAGCGATCATCCGTCCCGAACAGTTCGCTGCGCAGGATGTGCAAGCGGTCAAACTCGCGAAACAGAATCGCGCAAGCCTGTGTCATCCAGGGAATAGGATCATCTTTGTCGAGTCGCTTGGCTGCCTCAACCTGGCGCAGAGCTTCATCAAACTGCAGGTTGTACATATCGTGATAGCTCTGGTCCAGAAGAGCGTCAACATCATGGTGCGCGGAGGTAACAACCTGAGTGCCCTGAGCAACCAGCTTTTGCATAGGCAGCGCTATCAGCAGTGCGGCCAATGCAAAAACCATTCTGCGATATGTGCCTGAGTGCAAGCTTTTTCTCCGCACGGATGGACGCAGCATATTAACAGGTTTGATGCATTTCTTTAACCCGCTGCCCGTGCTCAAGCTCTCTTTAAAGCAATGACTCTTGCGATTCATGCAACCTGCATGGATCAGGTTTTCAATTCTTTACATTTTTCCTAACAACACGGGAATAACTGGGGGCCGCGGAAGTTAAATCCACGAACAGATTCTCTTTGATGAGCAATCTGCAAGGCCAGTCACCGCCTGATAAAAGGCGGCGACCGCCAAGGAGCAGCGCATGTCTAAAAAAAAGAATGATGTAATCCTGCATGACCACAACCATGACGGCATTGATCGTCGCGGATTTCTTAAGTGCATGGCTTGGGCCGGCACCGGGGCCTTTTGCGTGATGCAAGGCGGCGTGCTCAAGTCTTACAGCCTCAGCCGGCTTGCTGAACTGAGCCAAAAGCAAACCAAAGGCGAGCTGAGCTTTGTCCAGATCAGTGACAGCCACATGGGCTTCAACAAGGCAGCCAATCCTGATGTTGTGGCCACGCTGAAGGCGGCGGTGGACAAGATCAACGCTCTGCCCACTAAGCCAAGCTTCATCCTGCACACCGGCGACATCAGCCATCTTTCAAGACCTGAGGAATTTGACAGCGTCGAGCAGATCCTGAAAGACGCGAGCGCGAAAGACGTTTTCTACGTTCCTGGTGAGCATGACGTAATCGGCGACGATGGCAAGCAATACCTTGAGCGCTACGGCAAAGAATCGCAGGGCGCGGGCTGGTACAGCTTTAATCACAGCGGCGTTCACTTCATTGGGCTGGTCAATGCGCTGAACTTGAAAGCCGGCGGGCTGGGCAGTTTGGGCCAGGAACAACTTGAGTGGATGGAGAAAGACGTAAAACATCTTTCCAAAAGCACGCCCATCGTAGTGTTTGCTCACATACCGCTGTGGAGCATTTATCCGGAGTGGGGCTGGGGCACTGATGATAGCGCGCAGGCGCTTGGCTACCTGAAGAAATTTGGTTCGGTGACTGTGCTGAACGGACACATTCACCAAACCATGCAGAAAGTGGAAGGTAACGTGGTATTCCACACCGCGGCATCTACAGCCTTCCCGCAACCTAAGCCTGGTGAAGGGCCTTCGCCCGGACCAATGAAAGTCCCAGCAGAACAACTACGCAGCCTGCTAGGCGTGCGCGACGTTAACTACCTGCCGGGCAAGCGCGCGCTGGCAGTCATCGATTCAACTCTGGAGTAACTCCAGGCACAACAAAAGCAGAAAAGGAGAAGCAGCAATGAGACGGACAGGATTTACTTTAGGCTTTGCCGCGCTCGCCATCGTGCTAATCATGATGGCGGGCCGGACGAAGAGTTTTGGCGCAACAGCAGTGCAGGACAAGCCGGCGACGGAAGTCAAGATCGACAACTTTGTTTTTGCACCCAATCCAGTGACGGTGCCTGCCGGCACAACGATTCGCTGGACCAACCGCGACGACATTCCTCATAACGTCGTTGCGGAAGACAAGAGTTTCAAATCGAAGGTGATGGATACGGACGAGAGCTTTACTTATACGTTTTCCAAGCCGGGAACCTATATCTACTTCTGCTCCATCCATCCCAGGATGACGGGCAAAGTTGTGGTGCAGTAAGGAGCCGGACGTGAAGCCGTTTGACCTGAAATCGGCTCTGCTGGCCCGCCACGCTCAGCATGTGGTGCTCATACACTTTCCCATCGCGCTGTTTCTGGTGAGCGTGGCCTTTGATTT
>DASRDW010000161.1:0-9042 GCA_035652415.1 Candidatus Angelobacter sp.
TCTGGGCCGAATACCAATGAACGCACTTTGCTTGTATCCAGCTTGTGGATCATCTTAGCGGCGGCAACGTCCCAGATCTCGACGCCGCCATATCGCTCTGTCGCAACCATGTTCCCCGACTTTGAGAGCGCGATCGCATCAGTGGAATAATCCGCGTGCATGGTGGCAACAGGCTGCCCCGTCGTCAGATCAAAGACCGTAATCGGCGAAGGAGGTGTCGGGCCATCCAGAGGGCGGCGCGACGCTTGCGCTACCACCAGGCGGCTGCCGTCGCCGGAAAATGCCAGGGCGGAAACTTCAGCGAATTCCTTCAACTTGAGCCGCGTCTTGAAGCGCGCGACCTTCTGCTGAAACAGTAGGCGCAACCAGCGCACCAGAATCTCTGTTGGAGGTTTGCCCACGCCCGCGCCTTTGTTGTATTTCACCTGGGGCGGCATCTCTCCATCCAAAGAGCGGCCCATGAAATAAACTTTGTGGTCTGAGAGGCGCACAAAAATCGTGCCCCAGGAGGGAACATATCCCGGTTCGCCAGAGTCATAATGCCCCATTTCCACCTGTGACTCTTCCACGCACACCAGCGTGCGTGCGCTGGCTGGGGAGGCGGCCTCCAGTCCGGGCACGCGAATCGCCGGATTGCGCGCCCATGGCGCCTTGCTCTTTTCATGATGGAAAAGGATAGTGACCGGCTCTTCCGGCCAGCCATTGGCCGAATCACTCACGGCATAAGGATCATCGCAAATTTTTGCCGCAGCGTTAGCCGCGCTGCTGGTGGGTGGCGCTTTCTTTGCCTGGCCAAAGGCAAGAGTCGCCGACAAAAGACACACGCAGAGCCCAAACTTATTTATCTTTATCAAATGGATTCCTCGCTTTGCCGGATGCAAGCCATTGTGCCGTACAACTCCTCGTGAGGGAAGGGCATTTTAAGCGCACCGTTGGCGAACGGAGTGCAGTCACTCAATCTGAATGAATTTCGCGCGGCTGATGAAGAGATTGCCGGCACCGATGAGGCCGAGCTGCCGCGGGTGCTGGAAAACAATGGCCAATTGAGCAGGCCGCTTTGCTGGTCAAAATAGAGGCGGGTAATGAACAAACCATCACGCAGAGGCGATCATCGCTCCAGAACGCAAGAGCGGTGCGCGCCCCGTTCTTCACGGGAGCTCGGCATTCTCTATGAAGACGACGCGATTATGGCGGTTGATAAGCCTGCCGGCCTTGCCGCAGTGCCGGTGAAAGGCTCCGATGCGCCCTCCGCGTGGGCAATCCTCTCCGTGGAGTTGAGACGCAAGCGGCAGCGTGCTTTTGTGGTGCACCGCATCGATCGTTTTACCTCCGGAGTGATGCTTTTCGCCAAGACTGAGCGGGACCGCAATACGCTGGTGCAACAGTTTCTCAGTCATACTCCGGTACGGCAGTATCTTGCAGTGGTTCGTGGACATTTGAGCGCCAGGGAAGGTACGCTCGTCCACTACTTTCGGCGAGTAGGGATGTTTCAGAAGTTGACCGCGGCAAACGATCCGCGGGGCGCGCGAGCTGAACTCCGGTATGTTGTCGAACGCTCGCTTCGGGCGGCTTCACTCCTGCGTGTCATGCTGCGGACAGGATTGCAAAACCAGATCCGTGTGCAGTTTTCGGCACTCGGACATCCGGTAATCGGCGATAGAAAATACTCTTCGGCCGAGGCATCAGAGCGGCGCATTGCCCGCGTCGCTCTTCATGCTGCGCATTTAGAGTTCATACATCCGCGCTCGGGAGAACGGATCTCGGTCGACTGCGCAGCGCCGCCAGATTTCCAATCTCTTCTACAAGCCTTGTCGCCACAACCACGTGGGCGAAGATAAGGATTTGATGGCAATCTTGCAGTGTCTGTCTAATCTCACTGCCTTATACTTGCTCCATGCCAGTCATCGTCTGCATGCTCCGCGGGGTAAACGTGGGCGGACGCAACAAAATCAAAATGGACGAGCTCAAGACGCTCTGCCTTGCACTCAAATTCAAGACGCCGCAAACTTTTATCCAGAGCGGAAACGTGATCTTTTGTGCGGACGAAAAAGACATGGCAAAGCTCACGAAGCGCATTGAGGGTGCGCTGGAAAAGAAATTTGGGTTTCGGCCCAGCGTGGTCCTCAGGACGCTGGCTGATTTGCAAGGCGTGATCGCCAAGAATCCTTTTGCCGGACGCAAAGGCATTGAGCCCGGCAAACTGCTGGTCAACTTTCTGGCCGCTGATCCCGGCAAGGAGGCGCGCAAGCAGGCCCAGGCCATTGAGAACGGTCCGGATGAAATGCATTTGATCGGACGCGAAGCTTACATCTACTTTCCAGACGGACAAGGACGTTCCAAGCTGCCGTGGGCAAAAATTGAGCGCGCTCTCGGCACCTTTGGCACGGGCCGCAACTGGAACAGCGTTACCAAAATGCTGGCAATGGCCGAAGCAATGGAAGCTGCCCAGTAGCTCTGTGCGTCCTTCGGTCACTGATAGAAAAAGGAGAAGCAATTTATGAATACAGTTCAAAACAAGCAAATCGTGCAGAGCATTTTTGACGAGCTTGCCCAGGGCAACTCACGTCCATTGGTGGAGAGCATGGCAGACGATTTCTGCTGGACCGTGACCGGCAGCAATCGATGGTCAGGAAAGTATGAGGGCAAGGAGAAGGTCCTTGATGGATTGCTGGGGCAGTTGCGGGCGCGGATTGATGGCCGGATCAAGACCATTGGCCACAGGCTTATTGCTGAAGGCGACTACGTTGTGGTGGAAGCGCGCGGCAACAACACCACGAAAGCAGGCAAGCCCTATAACAACGCCTATTGTTTTGTGATTCGCCTGCATGAGGGCAAGCTTAAGGAAATTACGGAGTATATGGACACGGAACTGGTGACGGCAGTGCTGGGAGATAGCGCGGCGTGATTTTCTCCCCCGCCCTATCCGTAAACAATGCGGAGAGGGTGGGATGCTCAGCTGCTGGATATCAGGTCAGGCAGATTCAGCGAGTTTACCTTCCAAGGCAGGCGCATCAGGTTCCGTCAGAACACAACAGTCTGCGAGAGAGCCGACAAATCACTGGGCCGGTCTTTTCGAAACAAACCGTCGAAGGAGATGGCCTTTCCACATCCACAATCCTGTAAGGACCATTACAGGAAGGAAAACAAACCGGGTTGCGAAGGCATAGTCGGGAAGCTTTTCAAACGGACTATAGATATAACCGACGATTGGAATGCTGAAGATGATGTGAATCCAGCGAAAAATCAAACGTTGGGTGGCAGTATTCATGGTCGCCTCCGCGAGCCTGCTTGGTTGCATCGTTTGGTGTTTGCCGATTATGACTCTAGAGTTACTTTTGCGCCCAACTAGGCGTTTCCACTCCGAACTGCTTTGCGTACTCGGCGTTCAATCGTTGCCAGCCGTCGAACTTCATGGCCTCAGGACCCACGATGCGGCCAATAGATTGATCGGCTAGAAGGTGGTCCAGCACATCGAAGCAGATGTGCCATCCGGCAGCGCCCATTGAAATGTACGGGCGAGCGATGTTTGTCCACAGCGTGAGACGCGTGCCTGGGTTCAGCGGCTCAAGGTTCCACCGCATATCGAAGTCACCCCATTTGTACTCAAGCACGTTGGGAGCATCGGCTCGCGTCACTGTTGTTTCGGTCACGCGCGGGGCGGGCGCTCCCACGGTAGTGAGCTTCACCTTGCTTCCGGCCGTACCCAGGCTCTCATCGGCATCAAAGGGCGCCCACTCGCGCAGCTGCGCCGGATCGGTAAGGGCCTGCCAGACTTTTTCCGGCGAGTGGCGCAAATCTTTTGTGAGGATGAGCGTCCACTTCTCTCCATCCTTATGTACCTGCGCCACGTTGGCGGGGCCTGGTGTGTACTGTTCGTGATTGGTCATGATTTTTTCGACTTCCTTTTCGTTGGTGTTGATTGATTTTTCACCAGGCGATCCATGCGGTCGAGGTGGCGTTCGAGAGCGTCTACGTGTGCGGACCAGAACCGGCGGAACTGCGCCAGCCAGGAATCCAGCTCTTCAAAAGGCCCGGGCTTCAGTCGATAAAGACGGCGCTGTGCATCCACGGTCGACTCCACAAAGCCCGCGTCGCGCAGCACCCGCAGGTGCTTTGAGACGGTCGGCTGCGGCATACGAAGTTGGCGCTCAATCTCCCCCACCGACTGTTGTGACGAGACCAGCAAGCTCAATATCGCGCGGCGGTTCGGCTCCGCAATGATTTCGAACACAGATTCCATTTCTTTTATATACTCCAAATGGAATATACTTGTAAAGGCATATAAAAAGGAACTAGTAAAATAATTCCGGTCGGCGTGAGATCGGACTGTGTCATGCGCTTTTTTGGCGTGTGCTAAATGTCTATCTGCTGAAGATGAACAAGACCTGAGGGCATCACAAATGAATGGCCATTCAGTGTATTCTGTAATACAAATCTTCAGCTTGAAACCACTGAATGGACGCTATGAGCGAGATATCCAGCGCGCCTAGACAGCAGGGCATTCCCTGGCTTGTGTGGGCGAACGTGATTGCATCTGTCTGCATTGCTACCGGGCTTTATTGGGACATTTCCTGGCATGAAACCATTGGGCGCGACAGTTTCTGGACGCCAGCCCACCTGCTCATTCAATTTGGAGCCGTGCTTGCCGCACTGGGATCGGCACTGGTGATCATGCGCACCACGTTCAGCGGCGATGCGGCGTTGCGCCGCGACACCGTGAATGTGCTTGGCTTTCGTGCTCCGCTGGGAGCGTTTATTGCGGCATGGGGCGGCGGCGCAATGCTGACTTCCGCGCCGTTTGATAACTGGTGGCATGAAGCTTATGGGCTGGATGTGAAGATCATCAGCCCGCCGCACGTTCTGCTGGCGCTGGGAATTGCCGGAATCATGTGGGGCGGAGCGATACTGGCGGCATCGCACCTGAACCGGGCTGAAGGCGAGCGGCGCAAGCGCTTGCAGAACCTGTTGCTCTTTATCGGCGGCTTCATCATTGTGCAGGCGATGACGCTCAAACTGGAGTACACGAACCGCGTACTGCTGCACAGCGCTATTTCTTATCTGGTCATCAGCATTGGCACGCTGCTCATGCTGGAAGGGCTGGCGCGTGTTTCCGGCCACAACTGGGCGCGGACGATCATCACTGGCGTTTACTCGGCTTTTGTTTTGATCTTAATGTGGGTGCTGCCGTTCTTCCCCGCGCAGCCCAAGCTAGGCCCGGTGTACCAGAACATTACGCACATGGTGCCGCTGCCGTTTCCCCTGCTGCTGATTGTGCCGGCGTTCTTTCTTGATCTGGTCTGGCCGCGCTTTAAGCAAGCACCCGCGTGGCAATGGGCCATCTTTGGCGGCGTGGCGTTTATGGCGATCCTGATTGCCGTGGAGTGGCCGTTTGCCTCGTTTCTCATGTCGCCGCTGGCGCGCACCCGGTTGTTTGCCACCGTAGATTTTCCTTATTTTGCTTTGCCTACCTCGCCAACAGTCCGCCATATCTTTGTGCCATGGGAGCGTTCAGCGCAGGAGTTCTGGCGCAACATGGGGATAGGTTTTTTGTTCTCGATCGCCAGCATGTGGATTGGGATTTTCTGGGGCGGATGGCTGCAGAAGGTCAGACGATGAAGGGAAACGGATTGGGAGATCTGAATTGCCAAAATCGCCGAGATTGCCAAAGAATCCAGAATGAAGAGCTCGGACCAAATGATTTTTCATTTTGGATTGTTTGGCAATTTTGGCAATGCTGGCAACGCTCGGTCAGTTCCTGGGAGTCTATGAAGAAATTCATTCAATTCATTTGTGTTTTGCTGCTGCCGCTGATGGCGGTGGCGCATGTGAACAGTCCTGACGTTTATTTTGACGGTTATGCCGGGCCGTATCACCTGCTGGTAACACTGCGTCCACCGGCGGTGGTGCCGGGAGTGGCTCAGGTACTGGTTCGCAGCGTTGGCAACGATGTTGACCAGATCAAGGTTCTTCCTCTGCGCATGATTGGCCCTGGCGCAAAAAACGCTCCCATCGCGGATGTGGCCAAGCGCTCGGCGGACGATCCTCAACTCTTTACCGGCAGTTTGTGGATCATGGTTCGCGGATCGTGGAAGGTTGAGGTGCAGGCAAGCGGGCAGAAAGGCGCGGCGCAACTGGATGTCCCGCTGCCCGCAGTTTCCACCAGCGCACAGCCTATGCAGCCCGGGCTGGGTATTTTGCTGGCTGTACTTGGATTGGCGCTGGCCGCGGGGCTGATTGGGATTATTGTTGCCGCGGCGCGCGATGCCGGCTTGCCTTCCGATCAGACTCCCACGCCTGTACAGAAGAAGCGCGGTACGATCGGCTTAGTTGTGGCTGCAATACTCGTGCTGGCCGCTTTTATCTTTGGTAATTTATGGTGGGGCGGCGAGGCCAGCGCCAATGCGCGGCTGAACTACAAGGTTCCGCAGATGCAGCCATCGTTGAGCGGAGACTCGTTGCATCTGCAGTTGGAAAACCCGAATGAGTCAGAGCCCACGCGCTTTCGCAGTGAGCAGCCTGATCGTATTCGCATGGATGACTTGATCCCGGATCACGGCCATCTCATGCACCTGTTTATTGTGCGCATGCCGGACATGAAGGCGTTCTGGCATCTGCATCCTGACCAGTTGCAAACCAGTGACTTTGCCGTGAACCTGCCCATCATGCCGGAAGGCCAGTACAAACTTTATGCGGACATTGTGCACCATACCGGATTTCCAGAAACGCAGGTGGCTACGCTGAATTTGCCTGCCATCGCGGGCGAAGTGATGACCGGGGACAACGCTGGCTCCGCCGAACTTGTGCCTGCGGATAAAGTCGCGCAACTTTCAGGTGGATATCGCATGGTGTGGGAGCGTGATGAGGAATCTTTCAAAGCCAATCAACCGTATTGGTTCCGCTTTCGCGTGGAAGACAAAGACGGCAAGCCCGCAACCGATCTTGAGCCTTACATGGGCATGGCGGGACATGCTGTGTTTATCAGCACCGATGGCAATGTGTTTGCTCATGTGCATCCTGCTGGTTCAGTCTCAATGGCAGCGGTGAACCTGGCTGAAGGCGAGAGTTCCAATGTCGGCATGAAAAAGATGGCGGGCATGGACCACAGCCCCAGCGGCGCGGAAGTGTCATTTCCTTATGGTTTTCCCAAGCCCGGCGGATATCGCATTTTTGTGCAAGTAAAACGCGCCGGCAAAGTAGAGACAGCAGAATTTACGGCGAAGGCGGAATAGTTTGTACATCCCAAGTGCAACAAGGGAACCCTATACCTTCGGGATGCTTTGGGACTTGCTGAGAAGATGCAGAACTCAAGGGGATAAGGGTTCCTCGCTCCGCTCGGAATTTCAGAAAGAAGCTCTTTGCCATTTCTCAAAATCAAGGCGTACAATTCTCTCGATGATCCATTTCTTCCGCGGCTTCACTTGACGGTAACGGCCAAACCTCCGGTCGGATGTTCTTTACTGTCAATTTCTCAACTGAGCCGAAAGGAAGAAATCCATGTTGCGCAGAATTCCTGCGGTTGCGATCCTTCTGCTGTTCACTGTTTGCGCGCTGGCCCAGAGCAAGTCGCGCCATTTTGAGCTGAATTATTCGTTTTCTGTACGGGTTACCGATCCGGGCAAGCCTCTGGACATCTGGTTTCCTATTGCGCACTCAGACCAGTTTCAGCAGGTGAAAATAACCTTTAAGAGCGGCGATCTTCCGCTGCAAGAGACCTCAGAGCCGGAATACGGCAATAAAATGTTTTATGCCCACACGGACAAGGCTGATCGACCGGAATATCATTTCACCGTCAAGTATGATGTGGTGCGTCTGGAGCATTTAGCGGCTGCTTCAGTCATGAAACCAGCTTCAGAAAAGGAGCTGGCCCGTTTTCTGCATGCGGATAAGCTGGTGCCCATCACAGGCAAGCCTGCCGAATTGGCCGCGAAGCAGGTAAAGCCCGGCATGTCTGATCTGGATAAGGGCCGTGCTTTTTATAACTACGTTTTTTTCACCATGAAATATGACAAGAGCGGCACCGGCTGGGGACATGGCGACACGCTCTGGGCCTGCGATTCCAAAAGGGGGAACTGCACTGATTTTCATTCAGTGTTTATCTCCATGGCGCGCTCGCAGAAGATTCCTGCGCGGTTTGAGATGGGACTCTCAGTGCCGGAAGACCAGAGTTCCGGTGAGATTGCCGGTTACCACTGCTGGGCTGAGTTTTATACCCGCGAACGCGGCTGGTTTCCGGTGGATATTTCTGAAGCATGGAAGCACCAGGAGAAGAAAGATTATTTCTTCGGTGCGCATGACGTGAACCGCGTTCAATTCAGCGTGGGACGCGATCTTGAGCTTAGTCCGCATCAGCACGGTGATCGCGTCAATTACCTAATTTTCCCTTATGTTGAGTTGGGCGGACAGCCGTACCCCAACATCGCCAACGCAATCTCATTCAATGACGTGAAAGACGCCCAGCGGGCCTCGCGATAGCAAAGGTATGGTTCCTATGCAAACGGCCTGAACTACCTCCTCGCATGTTCAGGCCGCATTCCTGGTGGGATGAGATGGCAAGTATGGACTTCCACACCAATCTCTCCATTTCTTCCAAAATTGGAAGCCGTTAAGAAAAGGGAACATTGGCATTGCTGGTGCACAAAAGGTGTGTACAAGGTCGATTAATGATGTGAAAATTGAGCCGCAAGTTTTACCCCAAAATCAGTTGGGTCTCGAGCGGACATGATTGGGGACCTGGATTTATCACCTTGACGGGCCGAGAAACGAACAAGCAGAGGAGAAAAGTTCAAATGAGATTGTTAGAGAAGATGTGTTTCGTAGTGCTGGCCTCTGGGCTGGCGCTGGGCCAGGCGACCGCATCCAATAGCGGCTCTGCCGGGACCGGGTCAGTTGCGGATGAGCTAAAGGCTTTGCGCGAAGCCATTGGTGAACAGCAGAAACAAATCTCCCAGCAACAGCAGCAGATCCAGAATCTGCAACAGCAGTTGCAGGAGAAGACCTCGGGGACGCCACGAATGGCCGATGCTGCTCTACACAACACGGCGG
>DASRDW010000162.1:0-13402 GCA_035652415.1 Candidatus Angelobacter sp.
TCGCGCTATTCTCACGACGCAGTGACTGCGTTACTTGCTTATGAATGGCCTGGCAATGTGCGCGAACTTCGCAATGCTATATTTCGCGCCGTGATGTTGGCCAAGAATGCCCCTGTGGAGATAACTGCAGCCGATCTGAAATTAACCCAGGTGATCCAACCAGCCAATGGCAAAGCTCCACTCAGTCACGATCTGGACCAGTTGGAGCGGCAAATTGTATTTGACACCCTGGAACGCTGTGGCGGTAATCAGGGCAAAGCAGCACAAGCGCTGGGCATTTCCCGGCGAACATTACTGCGCAAACTTAAAACCTATCGTGAAGCTGGATCGGAAGCCGGCGGTGGCGAGTGGTGTATAGAGCGGTTCTATCGCAAGCAAATCAGCACGCCCATCCGCCTGAAAACGGCTGACGAATGGATTGACGCGACGCTGCTGAACATCAGTCTTGGCGGAGCGGCAATCTCCATTCATAAGCTTCTTGGCCAAGGCTCACTGGTAACAATCAGTCTCAGCATTCCTGAAGGCGATGCCCATGCGGAGATCACCGGACGCATTGCCTGGGCCAACAAAGAAGGCCATCACGGAATCCAGTTTGGCGATCTTTCTCCTGAAGTCCATGCTCACTTGCAACGCTGGTTCCAGGCAGAAATGAAAAAAGACGGTTGGGATGAAGAACAGGAAGTCGAATAAGCTCGCGTTCATCTACCGTCGCGTCAGCTACTTCCCCACAAACTCCACCAGCCCATCGCGATAATTAATCACCATCTTCGTCTCTTGCATCGCGCTGAAGCCGATCTGGCCGGAGATTTCAACTCCCAGGTCTTTGCTTACTGAATGCAGGTCAACCGTGCTGATGCGCTCGCCCTTCTTTTGTACTTTGGCGAAGCGCAGGGTCGCATCGTCGTTGATAAACGCACTTTCAGCCTGTCCGCTGGCGCCAGACATGGGGCCGTTAAAGGCGCGCATGCCCGGTACGGATTTTGCCAGATCTGGTGAAATAGTGTTGATGTTGGCTCCGCTATCCACAACGAATAGGCCTGTAGCGTTCTTCCCTATTTCCGTTTGCAACAGGAGAAATTGGCCGAAATTGAAAGCCTTGCTGAAAGCGTCCGCCCCGGAAGGGATTGCGCCGTCTGTGGCTGGAGGCAAGGGCTCAAGGCGCAGCTTGTGTTTGGGAAAATCAACGGTAACAAGATATTTGTTGAATACGTCGGCGCCAATCGTACCATCCACTTCGGCGATCTCATGCGGCGTGGCATGAACAAAGCAATCATGGAACTCCAAATCGCCGATCACAATCTTATCCACCCAGGCTTGGTAACCTTTGGCGCCTCCGGATTTGCCCACGCCTTCCAGAGCCCTCTCTGAAAGTTTGCGCGCGCCGATCTTCTCCGCCAGCTTACGCGTAATGACGATGCCGGAAGAGCCGGTATCGAACAAAAGCGTTACGTTCGCGCGATCGTTCAGGCGCACACGCACGCCGTAACCACGTCGGACCATGTTTGGACCAATCGTCAGCAGCTCCAGATTGATTTCCGTGCGCTCAACATCGCGTGCGGGAACCCACACGCGACGGCCGGCAAGCGCCTTGATAAACTCTTTGTACTCGCGCTCGTGCTGCTCCGTCTCCTCATCATTGCGAAACTCAGCCAGATGTTTTTCCAGCGCCGCCACGTTGTCAGGATAAGGCTGGCGGATAGCCCACTCGTACAGCGCATCGCCATCCTCGGGATCAAGTTCGCGGGCCTTGGCCACAGCGGCTTTGGCCTGGTCTCTGCGGGCATAAGCTGCATCCACCTTGCCCTGGCCAAGCCATGCTCGGGCGCATTTTTCATCCAGCTTCAGCGCGGTCTTGTATTCATCTTCTGCTTCAGGAATTAACCCGCGCCGGAAATAAACATCGCCGCGTGCTGCATGCGTTGCGGCTGAGTCCGGAAGATCAGCCAGCGCTTTTTCTGAGCTTTCATCCGCTGCTTTCACGTCGTCCAACTTGAGTAAGCTTTGTACGAGTCCCACGTAAGCCTCGGGGCTGGGCTGCTTGGCAGTAATCTGCCGGAAATCAGCAGCCGCGCCGTGGAAATCGCCCTGGCGGAAAAGCTGGCGCGCAGCAACAATGTCTTTGCCATCCGCAACAGCCGGTGTTTGGGTCAGCAGCCCGGGCAGCGGCAGGATCATCAGAAGCAAAGCGAAAAGCGGGGTCACAGAGAGAGAACGCACTTATGCAAGCATACTTGCAAAATTAGCGTGCTAAAAGGAAATTGTTTCCGATGACTTACGAATTCATGGGCTATCAAACAAACAAGACAATTGCTGTCTGAGGGAGAAGCGGCTTTTGATCGCCTCTCCCTCGGCTCGCCGCCATACTCATTCAACTTTGGTTGCCGTCACTTCAACTTGAAAGCGCTTGTTGCTGTTGACGTCGTCCATGCTGGTGATGACTTGCGGTTTCCCGGGTGTCAGCACAGTGCGTATTTGCTGCGAGATCGCGCGAATGACTGGACGCATGCCTACAGAGCGCGCATCAGCATTCTGGTCGGGTGCGGCAAAGCTGCTGAGTTCCAATTCAATTCTCACAGACAGCTTGTTATTGGTTGTCTCCATGGCCGAGCACTCCAGATCGAAGCCCACATCGGTATATGTAATCTTGCCTTCCCCAATATCGAGAGGCACTTTGATTCCAATCTTCATCTTGGGGTATGGGCCTTTGCCGTCAGTCGTGACGAGGAGACTGTAGTCGCGCTGGTTCGTCCGCTTCCCTTCCTGGAGTTCATAGATATTGAATGCCATCCGGTACGTTGGCGCATCGTATGTCCTGAACGTCTCTTGCACATCCTTCTTTGCGGGCATATCTTTGGCTGGTGGCGTATCTTGAGCGGTTAAGGCCATGACCGATAACAAAATCATCCAAGCAATACAGAACTTCTTCATTTAGCTCTCTCCTTATAGAATTCAGGGTCTTTAACGCTGCGATCTGAAAGCAGCTGGTTGCGGGTCTTTCCAAAACTCTTCTTTTTCGAAATCACGGCTTCGAAGCTGGGCCATGAGTTCCTCCTTCGGCGTCTGCTCAACATAGGCCAACATCAACTTTTCCTGTTCAGAGAGGCCCGTGGGTGTGGGAAAAACGGCAGGACGATCGCCTCGCGCTAATTCCTGTCGCGGATGCTCCTCATGGCTTTCCTTATGAGTGACAGTCGCGCTCTTCCGCTGCCTGTGGCTTTTCGTCGCCGTCGTCTCAAGGTTTTTGCTCGCCTGCGCCTGGTTCAGGGGCGCGATGTCTCGCTTAACCTGCTGGATCGGTTTGTGCTCCGGCCAGAAAAGCCAAACGCTTAACACAATAGCGGCGACCGCAGCCGCCACTCCTCCTGCCAGCAGCCAACGCGTGCTCCACCACTGTGCCTGCGGCTGCTCTGCGGCGTCCTGAATGCGGGCCAGAATACGGCCTTCCAGCCCAGGCCGCGGCTCCACAGCCGAATATTCCGAAAGCGCGGAATCCAGCAACTCCTCCAGTTTCCGCTCATCATTCTGGTCAGCCATGTTTTGCCTCCAACTGCGACGCCATTTTCTCTTTCAGCAGCTTGCGCGCCCGGAAGAGCCGCGTCCGTACTGACGCTTCCGGTATCTTCATCACTTCAGCGATCTCCGCCGAGTTCAACTCCTGCACGGTTGAGAGTTCCAGCGGCTGGCGCAGAGCTTCAGGAAGACCAGCGATCAGGCGCCCCAGCAATCTCTGCATCTGCCGCCCCGCAAGCTGCGCATCCGCAGCGGGAGCAGGATCAGGCAGCGCTTCCAGCATCGGCTCATCCAGCGCGTCATCGTTGAGCGAGATCGCCGCCCGGCTGCCCGAGCGCCTCTTATCCAGCGCCGTTGTCCAGGCAATCCGCGCCAGCCAGGTTTTAGGATTTCGCACCTTGTGCAGACTGCCCTTGTGCTTCACCACGCGAAGAAAACATTCTTGCGTGGCATCTTCAGCATCGTGATGATTACGCAGGATGGAATAGGCGATGCGAAATATCATTCCCGCATGGCTTGCGACCAGCGCCTCAACTGTTGGCGCCGCCGTTTCCATGGGAATTGCGTGTTTCAGAACCGTATCTCCCAATATCGCCTGCCCTGCCATTGCGCCTTCCTGAAGAGAAAGACAGTAGGAGAACGGAAAGTGTTCTGATATTTTGCGGGGATTAAAGGAAAAACAAGGAAAGAACAATTACTGCAAAGAAGAGCGCACGCCGCTTAAGAAATGGTTTGGCTGTTGAGAGCGGATTGCGTCTGCAAAATGTCTGCTTGCAAAGGCAGTTCCAGGATAATACGTGCCCCGTTCGGCTCCAGATTCGTGACCGAAATCTCTCCGCCATGCTCTTTTACGATTCCATAGCAAATGCTCAACCCCAGACCGGTTCCCTTGCCCACGGGCTTGGTCGTATAGAAAGGATCAAAGGCGCGATTCATGTCAGAAAAGCCGGGGCCGCTATCGTCAAAGCATAGCACCACGCGCGCGCCGCGCCGCGCGGCTTCAACGCGAATGCTCTTGCGCGCGCATCCTTCCAGCGCGTCAATGGAGTTGTTCAGCAGGTTCAGCAGGATCTGTTTGAACTGATCTTCATCCAGCGCAATCGGTGGAAGGTTCGGCTCAATTTGCAATTGCACTTCAACATCATGGTTGCGCAAGTGGTATTCGCGCAACGCCAGCACATCGTGCAAGAGTAGCTCAAGGTTGGCTGACTTTTTTTCCAGATTATTTTGCCGGGCAAAGCGCAAAAGATTTTCAATAATGCGCTTCATGCGCTGCGCTTCCCGCAACATCTTGTCCAGTTTTTGCCGTGCCGGGCCGGGTGGCAGATCGTCACTGATTAGTTCAGAATATCCAACAATGGAAGTCAGAGGATTGTTCAACTCATGGGCCACGCCAGCCACCAACTGCCCGATTGCGGCCAGCTTCTCTGACCTCGCCAACTGACGATGAAGCGCTGCATTGTCAATCGTTACCGCCAGATCGCCCGCCAGCAGCTCAATTTTTGACATCTCTTCAGCGTTCACGCGGGTAACGTCGCGGGGATCGTTCAATCCAATGCAGCCAACGTGCGCTCCGCGAGTAGATTGCAGAGGCACCAAAACCTGGTTTCCCTTCTGCCAGTATTGCGAAGGCTCATACTGCATGGGACTGGGAACCTGCCCGTATTTCGCCATCTGCTCCGGCGACAATATGACCGATGTTTGTCCAATCCTGGAGCCGACATTGCAGGCTTGTACCAGATCTGGAAACTTCCATACCTGGTTGCATTTGTGCTCTATCAGCATGGCAGCTTCTCCTGGATAACCAGCGTGCCCCGCCGAATACAGGTTCACGCCATCCAGGCTCAGGATGATTATCACGCGATCAAACGTGCTGGTTTCACGGATAGCTTCCGCGATCTCAGTGCACATAGAATTCACGTCAACGCCGGTCAACAGGCGCGACGTGATCCCGGCAAACTTTTGCAATTGATGATTCACCTTCCTCTCACGCCAGCGCGCGGAACGAAGGAAATCTGATTTGTCTTCCAGAAGCGTGAAGATCATGCCAAAAGCAACAAAGAATTTGGGTGTATTCCATAGCTCAGGATTTACTTTTAAATTCGGCGCAAACTTGTCCATGATCAGGCCAAGCGGAAACACCGCCCCCCACAGCAAAAATCCTCCCGCACTGGTCAACACGCCGGGCGTCCAGCGCTGATAACGTCTCCAGAAGAGAAAGCCGGGCAGCCCAAATCCCATTGTGAGCAGGGCAAGATAACCAAAATCAAAATCGCCGCGCCAGGCGCGATAGATGGCTACAGTTCCAACGATAAAAACCGGAGGCGCCCAATAAAGAAACTCTGTTGTAAGCTTGCGGCGGAGCGATACAAACAAAAGCGATCCATAAAAAATAATTGCGATGCACGCAATATAAAGGGCCCGCCATTTCAGCTCATACGCCTGGCCAATGGTGTAGATCGTGAGCGGCGTTCCCGTCAGGGTAAGCAAACTCCAGGTAAGCTTTTTATTTTCAAAAAATGAAGTCAGTGAAGCGATAAAAAACAGGGCCGAAAGCTGAAGGCAGCCCAGATCAATCATGTAAGTTACGGGCGTTAGATTGCCATCAGGCGGCTCAAAGGCCTGGACAAAGAAATGGATAAAAATCAGTCCCCACGCCGCGATCCACAAATGCAGCCGGGCCGATTTCACGTGCCGCCGCAGGGCAACAAAAATACCCACCATCACGGCCAACACCAGAATGGTTGGGAGCTTGTCGAACAAAGTGGCCATTCGTGCAACGTCCTGTAAAGAATGGCAAGCGTATCATGAGCAGATTAGGCCAGAACCCATCAATCACTTTTTTAGGGTAACCTACGTAACCTTACTTACAGAGTTTCTGTTCCAATTCGGGAATAGCTTTGGCCGGAACCACGGAACAGCCTGCTATACTCGTTTTTGACGGCAGCAACTCCTTGTTCCCTTTTTAGTTCCTTTGCCGCGAAATTACCTTCTTTGGGCGGTTAGCTCAGCTGGTTAGAGCGCGTGCCTTACAAGCACGAGGTCCGCGGTTCGATCCCGCGACCGCCCACCACTCCTTAAAAGCCAAACATCTGCCTCGACTTCTCGCTTTTTCCTATCTTTGCTGATACCAGATTTGATGACGGCTCAGCCGGTTTTTGCAGAGTCGAGGAGCAGACCTGGTTCTCTAATTTATTGATTTCGATTAATAATTTGATACACTCCTGCCCGATGAACTGGACCGATATTCCTGCACTGTGGTTAGCTCATTACCCTGTTCTATGCTTCGTCTTGGCATGCATCGTTTCAACTTTTACTTCGGACATCCGACATTTTTTTACCGTTCAGCCCCTGAACCTGAGGATGCGGCTGTTGAAAACAAGGCTTGCATCGATTGAAGAGCGCCTGGCCTGGCTTAGGAAAATGAATGAAAATAGCGCTCAGCTTATCGCTTATTTTTCCTTAAGGGCATTCAATGTCATGATTTGCTTAGTAATCATGCTCGTCCTTACATTTTTGGAAGTTTTTGATCTTACTAAGACTCATCACATTACCTTCTTGATGTTGGCTATGTTCATTGCTGCCTTCCAAATTACTCCTGCTACGCGACATGCGTTTGATCTCACCCATTTCGATAAGGTTGTACCTGCTCTTGAATCGCAGTCTCAACAATTGCGACAGAAGATTGACTCTCAGCGTGGATAAATTTTGTGGCGAGCGTGCCCTACAAGCACGAGGTCCGCGGCCCGATCCCGCGGCCGCTCACAATAATCAGCACACAAATTGAGTGCTTCCAAGATCATTGTGGAATTCTCCGAATGCTGTAGTCGTATGAAGATGATTGACAGTAGCGAATGATTTCGTATTAAATCGTATTCCTACATCGATCGACTTTTGCGATTTCTTTTTGACGGAGAAAGCCTGCATGGAATGCGTGAAGAAGGGCCTCACACGGCGAGAACTCCTCGTTCGCGGTGGCTTGCTTACTCTGGGTGTATCGGCGGGTCTTCCGGCCCGCTCATTATCGCCAGAACTGGCCGTGCTTGACGTGGCATACGCCGGCTCCATGGGCTCAATGATGGAAGGCCCTGTAAAGACCTCCGTAGCCCGGACCTTGCAGCTTGACATGCACGGTCGCGCCCAGGGATCGAGCGCACTGGCGCAGTTGATTGCAGGCGGAAGCATTCGGCCGGATGTTTTCATGCCTGTAACTCCTGGGCCTATGCTGACGGTCTTGCGTGCTGGCAAAGCCGAAACGGCGGAGCCCATTGCTCACACAGAAATGGTGATTGCTTACAGCCCCAAGAGCCGTTTTGCCTCCAAGTTCGAGGCGGCAAGCAAAGGCAAAAGCAAGGACGAGTGGTGGAAGATCCTGCAGGAACCGGGATTGCGTTTTGGACGCACCGATCCGGTTGCCGATCCTCAGGGACGCAACATTATCTTTACCATGATGATTGCAGCCAAAGTTTATAAGCAACCTGATCTGGCAGAAAAGATTTTAGGTCCAACCATTAATGAGAAGCAGATCTTTACCGAGCCAACCGTCCAGGCAAGATTACAAAGCGGCGAACTGGACGCTGCTTCTGCTTATAAGATCCAGCCCGGCCCGTTCAACCTGCCATACATCGCGCTGCCAAAAGAGATCAATCTGAGCGGGCAAAATGTCCATACAGATCATCCGGATGTGACTCTTACTGTCAGCGGAAAAACATATACTCCTGAGCCGCTGATTTACTATGCCAGCGCGCTTAAAGAAGCGCCAAATAGCAAAGGCGCGGCAGCGTTTGTTGAATGGCTGAAAGGGAACGAGGCGCAAGCTATCTTCCGCCGTTTTTATTATGATCCGCCGGGCGATGCTTCCGCTCTCCATGCATGACCGCTAACCGCCATTGGATCGCCAGAGCTTGCGCTGCAGTATTTGCGATTGCCCTGCTCTATCCCTTTACCGCGTTTTTTGTGCACGTTGGCGCATGGCAATGGGGCCAGGATGTACGCCGCCCCGCGCTTGCCTCAATCCGTGTCTCACTTTTGCTTACTACGGTAGCGATGGCGATTATTGTTGTCCTGGGCACGCCAGTCGCCGCTTACATTGCACGCTGCCGGACACGCGAGCGTCTTATCTGGCAGGCTTTATTATTGGTTCCCATACTTCTGCCGCCGCTGGCCCTGGGGATTCTGATGACTCTGGCCTTTGGGCCTTATGGATCATTGGGCTCATTGCTGGAGCGCTATGGCATTGTCATGACCAACAGCGCCACCGCTTTTGTTACAACCCAGGTATATGTCGGCATGGGATATTACGTTCTGGGAGCGGTAGCTGCTCTTGATGCAGTTCCATCGATGCTACAAAAGCAAGCCGCCTTGCTGGGGCTGACGCCGATGAAAGTTTTTCTACGTGTGACTCTGCCGCTTGCGCGGTTAGGATTGGCCGTGGCACTCAGCATCGCGTGGGTCAGGGCAATCGGTGAATTTGGCGCAGTGGTGGTAACCGCGTATTACCCTTCCGGAATGCCGGTCCAGTTGTGGGTAAATTTGCAGAGCTTCGGTTTGCCTGCGGTCATGCCTTTGCTGGTGGTATTTCTTGCTGTCGCCTTGCCACTTCCCTGGCTGATCCACGTGCTGGCACAGCGCCAACGTCGCCATGCTTAAAGCGAAGATCATCAAGAAACGCCGTGAGCTTGAGGTCAACGTCACGCTGCAGCTTGGGCCGGGAGAATCATTAGGACTTTTCGGCGCTTCCGGCGCAGGCAAGAGCACTGTGCTGGCTTGCATCGCGGGAATCGAGGAACCCGATGATGGCTATGTGGCGCTTGGAGATTGCAAATTCTTCCCACCTTCATTGCCTTTGCACCGGCGACCGGTGGGATATTTAACGCAAGAGCCGGGCCTCTTTCCCCACCTTACGGTTGGAGAAAATATTTGTTTTGGTATTTCCAAACGGATGGCCAATGATAAAGAACAAGTCGCTTGGATAGAAACTTTGCGTGACCGCCTGCAATTGGCGTCGCTATGGCACGCGTCGGCTTCATTGATTTCCGGCGGACAAGCAAGGCGCGTAAGCCTGGCGCGAATGCTTGCCCGCAAGCCTGCGCTTGTTCTGCTGGATGAGCCTTTTACCGGCCTGGATCGTCAGTTAGTGCGTGAGTTGATTGACGATCTGGTTTCCTGGAACCAAACCCTGGGCTTCAGCATGATTGCTGTTGATCATCAGGTTGAAGTGCTTAAACGCTTGTGTCCGCAACGCGCCATTGTGCTGGAGCATGGAAAAATCGCGCAATCGGGGACGTGGGAAGAGATACGCAGCGCGCCGGCGACTCCGCTGCTTCGTTCGCTGCTCGCGCCGCTTTAGAAACGGTCAGGATTGGAGTGGAAACAATATGAAAGGTGAACCGCAACCTAAGCTGTATCCGGTGCGCCATGCCTGCAAGGTGCTGGGGGTGAGCTACCCTGCCTTGAAGCAATGGATTTATAAAGGCAAGATCAAGACCGTCAAAACGCCGGGCGGCCACCATCGCATCCCTGAAGCCGAGATTGATCGTCTCCTGCCTTCTGTTCCTCAACGCGCCACCATCCAGACTCGCAGGGAGAACTATAGAAAGATCAGCGGGCGCAACCAGCTCGTGGGACGGATCGTTGAAATTAAGGTTGACGGCCTCATGGCGCAGATAACGCTCTCCATCGCCGGCCAGTACCTCACGTCAATTATTACAGCGGACGCAGCCCAGGAGATGCGGCTGGAAAAAGGCCAGATCGCAACCGCATTAATAAAATCTACTGAGGTAATGCTGATGCGTCCCAAGTAAATTGAAAAGGCAGAAATGGATTTTTATCAATTCGGTTTTGTCCGATTTTTCACTTCTTGCCCTCCATCTCTGCTTCCGCCTGCAAGCTTTGCATGTCACGGAAAACAGTTACCACGGCAAGCGTGCGCCCGCCCATCTGATAAGAAACTGCGCAATCTTTAGCATCCAGGCTGCCATCGATCTTGGTAGCGTCCCACTTCTCCGCATGGCCAACGTAGTTAATGCTCACGTCATAGTGCTGGCTCCAGAAAAATGGCACAGCATCAAACTTTTCCTTCTGGCCCAGGATGTTCCTGGCTGCGGTCTGGCCCTGGCGTTCTGCCACCACCCAGTGCTCAACGCGTATGCGATTGTCGGAATGGGGATCGGGCCAGCGTGCGATGTCGCCGGCTGCGAAAATTCCGGGGCTGTTAGTTTCCAGGTATTCATTCACCACAACGCCGCGATCAATGGCCAGACCGGCCTTTTCCGCCAGCTCTAATGAAGGTCGTACGCCCACACCCAGCACAATGAAATCGGCATTGAGCGTGGCGCCTGTGCTCAGCGTAACTTTGTTACCGTCAACCCGGCTGACTGTAGCTCCCAGATGGAAAACAACACCGTGGCTCTCATGCAGTCCGCGAATAAACTTGCCAACCTCCGCTCCCATCACTCGCTCCAGCGGCTGCTGCTCTTGCGAGACTACGTTTACAGCGATCTCCCGCGCGCGCAACGATGCAGCCACCTCAAGGCCAATAAAGCTTGCACCCACCACTACTACCTGCTTGGCAGAAGCTGCCCTGGCGATGATGGCTTTGCTGTCAGCATAGGTGCGCAGATAGTGAATTTGGGAATCGGAAGCTCCAGCAATCGGCAGCTTCACCGGCTCGGCACCCGTAGCCAGCAGGAGTGCACCATATTCATACGCCTTGCCGTTTTCCAGTAGCACACGCTTACCAGCTGCATCGATTGACGCGACTTTTGAATTCAACACCAGATCAATCTTGTTGCTGGTATAAAAATCAGGCGGGCGCAACGGAATCCAATCTTCTGACGCTGTGCCGGCAAGAAAATCCTTGGAGAGGTTTGGACGATCCACTGGCCCCGACTCGTCGGCGCTGATGATGGTCACACGGCCATCGTAGCCCTCGCGCCGAAGCATCTCTGCCGCTGCGAGTCCCGCAGCGCCACCGCCAACAATCACCACCGATGCAGGAAGCTTGCCAGACGGCTTCTTGGCCGGTGCACTCAGCTTTTCGCGAACAAAAACCTTGTCGCCGACCTTCTCCACGCGCCAGCAGGAGGCAGGATCAAGCGCAGGAGCACGGACTGCTTCGCCGGTCCGCAAGCTGAAGCAGGCGTGGTGCCAGGGACAGCGCACCGTATCTCCCACGACCAGCCCATCAGCCAGCGGCCCATGATAATGAGTGCAGTGTGCGCCGATTGCGAAAAACTCATTGCCGCGCCGGACGAGAATTGCCTCTTCATCGCCTACTTGGCCAGCGACAGGAGCACCATCCTGGAGATTTTGAATCAGCAGACCATTTTTGAAATCAGGTTTAGCAGTATCTTCCATTTGGCCGCCAGGGCCTCCAATCAGTTATTTTGTGAAGCGCGAATAAGACTAATAGCGCAAATGCTCAGGATGCCATTTTAAGAACTATTTTTCCCCGGTCGTGCGGCGCACCGGCCAGCATGTCATGCGCAGTGCGTGCCTGGCTCAGCGGCAAAACAGTGCCAACAGAAGGAACAAGTTTTCCGCTGTCAAACAGTTCAGTGATGTGCTTTAACCGCGCTGTGGTGACCTCGACGTAAAAGAAAACAGCTTTCACCCCATATCGCTTTGCTGTCTCCTCTGACACAGGAGACACAACAGAAACCAGAATCCCCCCGGGTTTCAGCACGCGGTAAGAACGCTCCTGCGTGGTGCCGCCAACTGTGTCAATCACAATGTCAATGCCGTGAGCCGAGTCTTCAAACCGCGCGCCGTGGTAATCCAAAACCGTGTTTGCGCCGAGACCGCGCACATAATCAATGTCGTTTGCAGATGCGGTTGCAATCACGTTGAGCTTTGCTTCGCGGGCAAGTTGCACAGCGTAAGCGCCAACATTTCCTGCGCCTCCGTGGATGAGCACAGTTTGTCCGGCTTGGGCGTGAGCATAGTCAAAGAGCATCTGCCAGGCCGTAACCGCCACCACCGGAGCAGACGCTGCTTCAAGATAGTTCAGTTTCCTGGGTTTTGGCGCCATCATTTCGGCAGAAGCAACCGCATATTCGGCGTATGCTCCAACGAACCCTTCGTTGGTAGAGCCGTAAACGTCATCGCCAACTTTGAATCCGGAGACGCCCGGCCCAACTTCGGCAACTGTGCCGGAAAGATCGGAACCAAGAATCAATGGCGGCGCAGGGCTTACAGCGCTCTTCCCTTCGCGTATCAGCGCATCCCATGGGCCGACTCCGGCTGCTTTAACGTGTACTAGAAGCTGTCCGGCACCGGCCTTGGGACGCTCCAAATCTTCATTCACGATGACCGAGGGTGGACCAAACTGCAGAATTCTGGCGGCTTTCATCGTATTCTGGCTTTTCACATCCATAGCATGTTAATCCTATTGAGTTGGAACTGCGATCCGCGTGACAAGTTGCTCTTGTCTTGCAGGTGCATAATGATCGAGGATCGCTGAACGCTATGACCCAAGAAGAAATCCGGCTGCAGGAATCGCAGAGCCGCACTAAACACTGGAAACGCTGGGGTCCGTACCTGAGTGAACGGGCCTGGGGCACCGTGCGCGAGGACTATAGCGCCGACGGCGATGCTTGGCGGTACTTCCCGCATGACCATGCGCGGTCGCGTGTCTATCGATGGAATGAAGATGGCATTGCCGGAATCTGCGACCGTCATCAGTTCCTATGCTTTGCGCTGGCATTGTGGAATGGCTGCGATCCCATTCTCAAAGAACGTCTCTTTGGCTTGACCTGCCATGAGGGTAATCACGGCGAAGATGTAAAGGAATATTATTTTTATCTCGACTCAACGCCTACACATTCTTACATGAAGTATCTGTATAAGTATCCGCAGGCGGAGTATCCGTACACATGTCTGCTGCAAGAAA
>DASRDW010000163.1:0-8407 GCA_035652415.1 Candidatus Angelobacter sp.
CCCTCGCCAAAGTTAGCGATCTTCTGGATAATGCCATCCTCAAAGACCTCAAAGTCAGAAGGCTGAAGGCCGGTCACGTAATTGCCCTTATCATCAGTAACTGCGACGTTCAGCAGCACTAGGCTAACGTTTACGCGAAGAGTTTGGGTCTTGGACGTGTCAGGCTGTTCCGCTGTCTGGGCCACAGCAACGTGGAGACAACAGGCAAAAATCAGTGATAGCCAAAAGAGTCGCTTCATTTGGTGTCTCTTTAGCGCGCAAAATTTACGGTAACTCTTGCATGCGTCTTTTGTGCATTCCATTCAAGGGTGCGAATTGCTTGCATCATTTTTTAACGCGGCAATTTTACCTGAAAGAAATTCTTCCCCGGTCTCGCGCATGGCACGACCGATGGCCGGCCAGTCTTCAAGGCTGCTGGCAAAGAGCCGTTCCACCATCGCTCGTGTCAGTTCCGGCACCAGCCGGTTCAGCATCACCGGCGAATATCCTTTTTCATCAGCCAGGCGCGCCCAAAATAAATTGTTTGATTCCCATGATTCAGCCATCAGCCGGCTGGAATAATTCTGAAAGACTGAAAACAGCTTAACGTTCAGCAGGTCACGGGAATAGTTGTGCGCCAGCGCCGGATGAGGCACGCCAAAATCGCGCGCGATGCGCTCTGGGCTGACTTCGGCATGATTGTCACGAACAAGCTTCTCCAGTTCCTGGCCAGCGGGTCTTAAGTTGGCGGCATCAGAAGGAAATTGCTTGCGAAATTCGGCAGCAAGATAAAAAGACTGAGCAGGTAAAACCAGAGCAAGCACTTCCTGCTTGCCGCCAGAATGCATCGCGTCTTCAATCCGGCCCAACTGCTGCGGCGCCACGCGATCAGAAAGGATCGTCTCTACTTTTTCGCGCAAACCTGTGTCTTCTGTGGCAGCGGTAAGTAGTTCTTCTCCAGTGCGCTGGTAAAGAGCAACAGCATGCATCTCACGCGGGGTTACATCCCACCATCGTGGCAAAACGGCGGAAGTCAAGAGGCTGGGCACCAGGTCCTGCCAGATCAGCGACTGCACATGCTCCGGGACAATGAAGTCCTGTTCCACAAGGGCGAGCGCGTAAGGAAGATCGGCGAGAGATCCGGCAAGATGAATGCCGCCGCTGGCGGTTGCACCCTGGTTCACGAGTGACGGCGTTTTCCAGGGTTGGATTCCGGCCCGGCCGCTGCGATAGTCCTCAGCGTAATCATGGGAGCGCACAAAAATAGCATTGTTCAAAAGCATTTGCGCTCCAGGCGGCTCGTAATAGGCATAATTCAAGCCCACCAGCGTGTCACGGACGAAGGCAGCAAGCTGGCCGCGCGCCTCCATGCGTTCCTGCGCCGTACCTGACTTGATGATGCGGGTAAGGTTGGTGCGGGTTTGCAGCGTGGTGTGGCGGGTGTCTGCATGCTCGCTCTGGAATTGAATTTTTTCTGACGGCGTAAACATAGGCCGGGGCATTTCAAATTCGCGCAGCTCCGCCGCCAGCCGGACCAACGAGTCTGCTGTGGTTTTTCCCTGCGCAAGTTGTTCCATGCCGCTGCCCAGAGAAAACAGCGTGTCCAGCGATACGAGCCGCTGCGCATCAAACACTGTCTGCATCCGCTTGGCCAGTTCATTGCGTACCAGTTGACCATCATGGGTGGACTGGTTAGGGCCAGCCAGCAACAGGACCAGTTCATCCTGTGAAACGCTGGCATTCCCTGTTGTAGAGATCATCAACTCTTCTACCGCATTGCGTCCGGCATCAAAGAGCTGCACTGTAGTCGATATGCCGGTGAACCGGGCGATAATGCGCTGCCATGATTCGCTAGCTTTTTCAGCAGGAATTTCTTTCTGCCGCGCCAGAATCTGCCACAAACCAAGTGTCGCCTGGAAGGTGCCGATGGCGTTTGCGCGCAAGGCAGGAGCGGGAATGCTATCGAGCGCAAAAGCAGCCTTGAGATATGCAGCAATCGAATCATTATCGAGCGAGGTGAATTCACAAAAGATCGGGTACTGGTCACCAAAGCGCCGGAATTTTTCCGCCAGCAATTTCACAGTCGGGGCAGATAGCCAATGGTCGGAAGGGCGGCCACGATCCATCTCGTTCAACAGCAAGTAGAGCTGCAGCGGCTCAGGGCTGATCGGCTCACGGGAAAGCGCAAACATGGCTTCCACCAGTTGTTCCGGATCCTTCCAACGGGCGGCGCGACCAGCCCACTTTTTGCCGGATTTGGAATCATCAAAGCGGCGGAATACTGATCTCCATGCGTCAAGGCCGCCAGGCACGTGCGGCTGGCCGCCGGGCTCAACATACAAGCGCACGATCAGGAGCGGCAGATCAGGCGCAGGACGAAAAATGGGCCGGGCAGCGCCTTGCGAAATACCGCCGAATTTAAGCGCCTGATAAAAACGCTGCAAACGTTGCGGCTCAACAAAATATGCCTGTTCCGCAGAGCCGACGGTTGAGAGCGCGTCAAAATAAGCAGCCAGCCAGCCTTCATCTTTGCTCAGCAGGTGCATGATGAACTCAGCAGGCGTATCAGGACTTGAGCCTACAAGGCTTTTCCATGCCGGCTCTGCGGCCTCACCGCCGGGAACCACCACGTGCCCGGAGCGGATATAGATGTGAGCGCCATAGAAATCCAAAACATCGGCAAAGTGAAGCAGCTTTGGCAATCCCGGAGACTGATGCAGTTGCACAACGGTAGCAAAATCCATACGCGCCATGGCCCCGTAAAGGCGGGCCAATGCCGGATCGCGCAAAAGCGTTTGCACGATGTCTGCAGAAGACCCACCGCTGTGGGCTGTTGCCCAATCTTTCTCCGTGAACAGCACCGGCACGCGCGATGAAGGAAAGGGAAACGCGAAGGGCTTGCCGCCTCGCACGGTCTCTTCAAGCTGGGCCAGCGGGAAGCCGGAATCAATGGTGAGAAAAGCGCGGTCAGCGTCAGAAGTTTGCAAAGAAGAATTAGGGCCGCAGCCTTCGTGCAGATGATAGCCGAGAACAGCGATCAGCGGTTTTGCCTCGTCGCAATTGGAAACACGAATCACCCCATCAGGGCCGGCTAACTGGGCCAATTCCTGCGCCTGGTGGAGATAACGCTCCAGGAGAACCAGAAACTCCGTGGCCTTTCCATGATCATAGGCTCGGATGCGGACCTCCTGGGCCAGCAGAGGCAACACTTCCGCCGGAGCAGCCTGCTGGCTGATACCCGCCATGCGAAGAAAAGAACGCAGCGGGCCGGGAATGGCGACCTCAGTGGTTGAAAGCGCGTCAGGAATGGGCTGGCCAGACGAAGCAAGGCATACGGCTGGCAAGATGATAAAAAGAAAAACAAGCCGGCAAAGAGAACGTCTCATGGCAAACGTCCTTTCCCTGGGCCTGGCGGGGCGCTAGCCAGGAAGCTGGTGCGCAGGAAATCCTATCATTTATTGGGGATTTAAGAGTATGCCATTTCGCGCATGGCTATGCAGGGTTGGAAATCAAAAAGAAACCAAACATATTGCGGAAACAACGCAGACCGCAGATCAGGTGCAGCCGGATGAGTTTCAGGGGATCGCAAAATACAAAGGTCTCCAACCTTGTTCTGAAAACTATTTGCTGATGTGAATCGAAGCCAGTAACCAGAGTTCCATATTGGTACGTCCCTTTCCGGGAAAGGCACTGTCCAAAATAAAACTGTCCAGAGTCTTTGCGAATCTAGTAGTATCTTCCGCATTCGACGGAGGGCCGTTGGGGGCCCGTGAGCCATTCTTTAAGCTTGAATCAAAACAGCCACAACAGTCTGCCTGACCAAATTGCGATTTAATTTGCGGTTCTAATATGCGCTTTTATATCGGCTTCAAAATTACCACCAGGAAAGAATGGTTCATTTGAATGCACAAGGAGCAAAGAATGTCCCGATTGTTGCGCGGTCCCGCGTTGTTTCTGTGTCTAGTGATGATTCTTGCAGCCCTGCCCACACTGGCGCAGGTTTCCCAAACCAGTAATACAGATGGCAGCACATCTGCACAAACCTCCCAGCCAGGTCAAACCACCGGAAGTTCGATTGCTTTGCCGACGATCCCGGTGTTTCATCACGGTGTTCCATGGCGTGATCCGAATTCCATCGTCCCCGGTCCTGTTGGGTTTGCAGCTCCAGCCGGCGCACACCTGACTTACTTCGGCGGGCCGATCATCTCGAACGTTCAGGTGGTCCAGGTGCTGTACGGAAGCGGTTCGTACAATCCACAAGTTGCCGGAACTACTTCTCCCACTATGGGCCAGTTCTATAGCGATATCACCAGCAGCGGCTTGATCACTCTGCTGCAGCAATACAACACCACTGTTTCAGGCGGCACGAACCAGACATTCGGGAATGGCTCGTTCGGCGGACTGTTCCAGATTGTTCCTTCGGCAGGCAACAATGGCTCCACTATCAGCGATGCGCAAATCCAGTCAGAGCTGCTGGCGCAGATCAACGCAGGACACCTTCCTGCACCGGTACTGGATGCGGCCGGCAATCCCAACACTCTTTACATGATCTTCTTTCCCCCGGGAAAGACGATCTCACAGGGCGGATCTTCAAGCTGCGCGGCCGGCGGTTTCTGCGCGTATCACGGCACCACGTCCAGCACGCTGAATTCGAAGCATGTGCTTTACGGCGTAATGCCAGACATGCAGGCAGGCAGCGGTTGCTCCACCGGTTGCGGTTCGTCCTCCGTGTTTGGCAATTACACTTCGGTGACCAGCCACGAGCTAACTGAGGCCATGACGGACGCGGATGTAGGCATCGCAACTACCTTTGCTGCTCCGCTGGCGTGGTATGACATGAGCAACGGTGAAATTGGCGATATCTGCAATGCGCAACAAGGCTCGTACGTCGCTAATGGAACCACATATACGATCCAGTTGGAATTTTCCAACTCGGCAAACAATTGCGTGCTGCCACCGGCACAGACGAATCCTGATTTTTCGTTGACGGATTCGCCAACCAGCTTGACGGTTACTCAAGGCACCAGCGGCACCAGCACGGTCACTGTTCATCCTGCGGGCGGATTTACTGGAAGCGTAACTTTGTCAGCTTCCGGTTTGCCGGCTGGCGTAACAGCTTCCTTTGGCACCAACCCAACAACCTCCACCAGCGTTGTGACCTTCACGGCCAGCTCAACTGCTACTACGGGCACTTCAACTGTGACGATCACCGGCACCTCGGGAGCGCTGACGCATACCACCACAGTTTCGCTGACCATTACTGCTCCGGCTCAGCCTAACTTCTCACTCTCTGCTTCACCTGCGAGCGTGAGCGTAGTGCAGGGCAAGACCGCAACCAGCACGATTACTGTTACTGATGTGGGCGGATTTACGGGAAGCGTAAGCTTGTCGGCTTCTGGTCTGCCTTCTGGCGTTACTGCCGCATTTGGCACCAACCCGACGACTTCCACCAGCGTTCTGACCTTTACCGCCAGCAGCACCGCTACTCTAGGGGCTGCAACGGTCACGGTGACAGGAACTTCTGGAACTCTTACTCACACCGCCACTATCAGCCTGACCGTAACTTCATCCGCGGCGCAGAACCTGATCGTGAACGGTGGATTTGAAACTGGCGTTGCCACCCCGTGGACGCTAACGACTGGCGTGCTTAACAACTCCACGGCTGAACCTGCGCATACTGGCGCCTGGGATGCGTGGCTGGATGGCTATGGCACCACTCACACGGATACTGCGACCCAGACTGTAACCATCCCCTCAACCATTACAACTGCAACGCTGACCTTCTGGCTGCACATTGATACCGCTGAAACCACCACCACCACAGCCTTCGATAAGCTGACGGTGCAGGTGTTGAACTCCGCGGGTACCAGCGTGCTGGCTACATTGGGCACGTTCTCCAATCTGAACCATGCAACGGGATATCAGCAACACTCGTTCAGCGTGGCCCAGTTCAAGGGGCAGACCGTAAGGATCCGCTTCACTGGCACCGAGGACACTAGCCTGCAAACCTCATTCGTGATTGATGACGTTTCCCTCAACGTCCAATAAGACGAGATTGCAGCAAAAACTGATCCGGGGCTTTTATGGCCCCGGATTTTTTAGGATTGAGTAAACTTTCGTCTGTGAAGTGTTGCAGCTATGCGGAAAAAAGGAAGCCGCGATTATCGAAGCAAATTACGCATGCGCGAAGGCCATGGCTGTATTTTTTGCAAAGCACTTGGCCACAATCTTTGCGACGGATTCCACAAAGTCACGTTCTATTGGCGGCTTAAAAGCTGACGCGAAGTAGCTTTCCACATTCAGCACGGCCACAACCTTGCCCATGACTGTGATAGGCACAACGATTTGTGCTTTTACCAGGTCAGAGACCTGGATATAACGCGGGTCTTCACTGACGTTATCGGCAATAATCACGCGCCCAGTAGTGGCGGCCGAGCCGCATAGACCCTGATTCAGTGATATGGTCGCGTTCGGCGTAAAGCTTCCCGTATACGGTCCCAACGTCAGTGTGGAAGAGTCTTTCTTGCTGGTGAGATAGAAGCCAACCCAGTTGTACCGCGGAATGTGCATATGGATCCGCTGCGCAATGTGTTGCATGAGTATCTCAGGCGTGGCTGCCGAGCCAGAGAAGTCCTCAAATTCTTTCAAGAGGTATTTGTGGGGCATTGCAGTCACACTTTTATCGCGTTTTAGGGCGCTAAGTAAAACATTTCCTTATTACTTGCGGGTACGAAGGTAATCCAAACTCATTTCAACTGGTAATCACGCCATCCAACAGCAACATATGCACATGAAAATGGATACGCGCCTTTATAAGCTGTCCCATGCGAATTTAAGGTTCTACGCTTGCCGATAGTAATTCCCAAAATGGGAATCTCCGAATATCCACAAATAAACCCGCTTTTTCACAAGATTTTTGTTTGTGCTTACCTCAGCGCGTGTAGATACTCACCTCTGGCTATGATGAAGAAAACTCTTGTTACTATCTGCGCGCGGATTGTCCTAACCCTTCTTTTGGCGGTTCTTGTAGCACATCCAACAACAGTCCATGCCAGCACCAGCGGTGTGGTCATTAGCCAGGTCTATGGAGGTGGCGGCAATGCCGGCTCCACGTTCAAAAATGATTTTATAGAAATTTTCAATGCTGGCAGCGCCACGGTCGGTTTGAATGGCTGGTCAGTGCAGTATTCATCTGCTGCCGGCACCACCTGGCAGGTCACGTCGTTGAGCGGATCGCTCGCGCCGGGAGAGTATTTTTTGATCCAGGAATCCCAGGGTGCCGGCGGCACCACAGCGCTGCCCACGCCAAACGCTATTGGCAACATTGCCATGAGCGCGACAGCCGGGAAAGTTGCCCTGGTCAGCAGCACCACGGCTTTGGCTGGCAGCTGCCCAGTGGGCGGAGCAACAGTCATTGATTTTGTAGGTTATGGCACAGGCGCAAGCGGGGCCAGTTGCTTTGAAGGCACAGCGGCCGCACCTACGCTGACGAATACTACGGCCGATCTCCGTAAATTGAATGGGGCGCAAGACACGGACAATAACAGCGCAGACTTTGCTGCTGGCGCGCCAAATCCTCGCAATCAACCTGTAGGCACAACCAATCCGAGCGGCGCGGGCTCCGCCAGCCCAGCATCAGTCGTTCAGGGCGGAACTACATTGCTGACGGTGCTTGTAACTCCTGGCGCTAATCCCACCAGCACTGGCCTTGTAGTTACTGGCGATTTGAGCAGCATTGGCGGCTCAGCCACCAAGCCATTCTTTAATGATGGAACCAACGGTGACGTTACCGCTGGAGACACTACATTTTCTTTCTCAACGGTGGTTGCAGTTAATACCACGCCGGGAAGCAAGACGCTCCCGATCTCAATATCTGATGATCAGGGCCGTATTGGTTCCGCCACGATTACCTTGACGGTAACCAATGCTCCGCTGAATCTTTCGATCCATGACATTCAGGGGCCAGGGGATACTTCTCCGGTGGCGGGAAAGCTGATTTCGACCACTGGAATTGTCACGGCAGTCGTCTCAAATGGATTCTTTATTCAAAATCCAGATAATGCCGTTGATGCCGATCCCAACACCTCAGAAGGGGTCTTTGTCTTCACCTCCAGCAGGCCGGCTGCGCCGGCGGAAGTCGGCAACCTTGTTCAGGTCACGGGAACGGTAGCCGAGTTCATTCCCAGCAGCGATCCGAACAGCCCATCTTCAACCGAGATTCAAGGGCCTTCCACCACGCTGATCAGCAGCGGCAATCCGTTGCCCACGCCGGTCACGCTCACCGTGGCCGACACTGATCCCGCTGGCCCAATCGACCAGTTGGAAAAGTATGAAGGTATGCGCGTGCATATTGATGTGATGAGCGTTACCGGACCTACCGACGGAAACCTCAGCGAAGCGAATGCAACTTCCACTTCAAACGGAGTCT
>DASRDW010000164.1:0-11239 GCA_035652415.1 Candidatus Angelobacter sp.
TTCTGCCTTCTTTCTCCGCCACCTTGCGCAGACGATCAATAGTGCGCGCGTGCTCTTCATGCGTGCCGTGAGAAAAATTCAGCCGGGCCACGTCCATGCCGGCGCGCATCAGGTCGCGCAAAACAGCTTCAGAGTTGCTGGCCGGGCCAATAGTGCAGACGATCTTTGCTTTGCGGGCAACAGCAGCGGGATTACGTTCAGGGCTGGATTGGTTAGATTCTGTACTTTTAATAGTGCTGGTCAAATCGCTTCTACCTTCTTTTCTTTGCTCGCACGATCAGGCGCTTTTGGATACCACTGGGCATTCATCTCTGCGCCCAGCAGCACAATCACTGAGACAATATAAAGCCATACCAGCAGCGCAATCGCCGCACTCAGCGATCCGTAAACCACGCTGTAGGTCGCATAATCACGCACATACCAGCCAAAGAGCATGGTGGCCGGAAACCACAGCACGCCGGACATGACGGCCCCAGGAAGCACGCGCCGCCATGATTGTGTCTTGGGCACGCCGTGGTGATACATAAGCGCCATCAGGGCAATGGCCGTAAGCAGCGCAATGCTCCAGCGCACGCCATCCCATACCAGCAAGACCAGTGGCCGGAACAGGTGCATGGTCCCGGATTGCACCCAGTTCTCCACCGCATTGCCAAAAGCAACCAGAATGGTGGCAAAGCCCAGCGGAACCAGCCCCAGCAGTACCAGATAAAGTGCGATCAGGCGCTCCCTCCAGAAGCCCCAGGTATCCTCCATGCCATAGGCTTTGCGAAAGCCGTCCATCCAGGAGATCATCACCCCGGAGGCCGCCAGCAATGTCACGATAGAGGCCGAGTAGATGATCCGCGTTGCATGGTGCTGCTTGGTCTGGAAAAATGAGAGTGCCGCGGAACGCGATCCGGGCGGCAATACCCATCCTACAGCAGCGGAAATCTGCTGCAGGAAGCCGGCAGTCTGATGTGAAGCTTCCAGTACCGACGTGACCACAAGGAACGCAGGAAACAGCGTAAGAATCGACGAGTAGGCCGCCCCTTTAGCGACCGAGAATTGCCCGTGTTGAAAGGCCTGCCAGAAGGCCCGACGAAGCCGCGTAAAGTGCATGGAACCTTAACTATTTACCACACCACAGGGTTTCGACAGGGCATTTTTGCACGATCATCTTGCCCTGATTGACTGTAAAACGAACCAACTTCGCGACAGGCACTCCCGCTTTTGCGATAATGACTTCTTCTCCGAGGGCTATCCGCTGGCGCAATTTGGAGAAATTGGTTTTGGCTTCATGTACGTTAACTTCCATATGGACCATTATTATGGACTAAGTCCACTTTGTAGTATTCAAGAATAAGCGCTACTGTTGAGCGATCGTTTACAAAGACCAGAAATCTAGTGAGGAGTGGGCCGGGAGAGCTCTATCGTGTGGCAGACATAGAAGGACATCGCTGGATTTTCTGCAGGAGAAGCAGCCCTGAAAATCCCGGTACGGAGAAAAGCGCTCTTGTTAAACCTTTGGAACAAAACTAGACCGGCGAGGGCCGGCTGACGCGCCAAGCCGCCTGCATCGGGAACGGAAGGCGGCAACCATGAAAATCGATGCCTGGCGGTTTGGAGCGAAGCGAGAGAAGATTAGGCGTCTGCCGTCACTTCAGGGAACTTCAGCTTGCACTTGGCCAGCGATTTAGTGAGCAGGTCTTCCACTTCAGCTTCTTCAGTATTGCGGGCCATGGCAAGTTCCGTAACCAGCAGATAGCGCGCGCGCTCCAGCATCTTCTTTTCACGGAAGGAGAGCGGCTTGTCCTTGGCCAGGAGAAGCAGGCTCTTCAGCACTACTGCAACTTCCAGCAGGGAGCCGGTGCGCATTTTGTCTGAATTTTCTTTGAAGCGGAACTTCCAGTCCTGATGGTTGTCACATTGGCCATCAACCAGGAAGTTAAGGATCTTAGTGACTTCGCCATTTTTAACCACTGGGCGCAGGCCAACCATTCCCACATTGTTGAAAGGGACTTCCACCTTCAAGCTGCTGGCCTTGATCTTGAGCAGATAAAACTTGTGGACATTGGGGCCGATGGTTCGGCTGCTGATCTGTTCGATTACCCCTACGCCATGGTTTGGATAAACTACTTTGTCGCCTATTTGGAAGTTCAAATTACCATTCATAAACACCTAGATGGGGACTCAGCGGGGGAACATCAGACAAAAAACATTATAAACTTTTTCACCCATTTTGGCAATATTCATAGGCCCGTTAGTGGAACCTGGCGGAAAATAATTCAGTGCGGGATTCTGCCCATCCACTTAACGTATTCAGGCCGAAAGGTTTATAATTAGCGTTTTGCCAAGGGCAGCTTTTTTTGTAGAGGAGTATTCTTTTCCCAGAGACATGCCAGAACACATCAAAAGGAAGCTGGAAGAGGAGATTCGTGCTCTGGAACATGAGCTGGCCCACGAGCTTCCTAAAGAGATCAAGAAAGCGGTCGCCATGGGCGATCTAAGCGAAAACGCTGAGTATCACATGGCCAAGCAGCGCCAGGAGTTCGTAAACGCGCGCCTGGGGCAGCTCAAGAAGCGCATGGCTGAACTGGCCCTGGTCAATCTAACCAACATTCCTAAAGACCGCGTGGCTTTCGGCTCAAAAGTTACTGTCTTTGACAATACTAAAGAAACAAAGATTGTTTACACATTAGTAACCAGCGAAGAATCGGACGTTTCCAAGGGGCTGATCTCCACCACTTCACCTATTGGAAGATCACTGATGGGCAAGAAGGTGGGCGATACCGCGACTGTCATCACTCCTAATGGAAATCGCGAACTGGAAGTTTTGCAATTGATCACCATTCACGACGAGGCTTCATGACCTGGACCGGGGCGTTTGGAAGAGCTTGCCGCGTATTGTTGCATGCGATTGTTCGCGGCCTTGCGCTTACCCGAATCTCGCCTAACGTGCTTACATTCCTGGGGCTGGTCATCAATATCATTGCAGCAATTCTCTTTGGTTATGCCAATCCGCAGAACCACGTGCGCATGTTTCTCTATGCTGGTCTGGTCATTATCGGCGCCGGTATTTTCGATATGGTGGATGGTCGCGTAGCGCGGGCCACCGGCCAGGTTACGACCTTTGGCGGATTTTTTGATTCGGTCATTGACCGCTACAGTGACGTGGCTCTGTTCTTCGGTTTGCTGGTTTACTATGCGCGCGGCTACCACTTCTTTTATCTGGTGCTGGTGGCCTTCGTAATGGTCAGCTCTGTTATGGTCAGCTACACACGCGCGCGTGCCGAATCCCTGATTGGCTCCTGCAAGGTCGGATTTATGGAACGGCCGGAGCGGATTGTGCTGGTGATTATCGGCGCATTGTTTGCGCGCTGGGGTGCAATGTCGCCGGTGCTGTGGGTGCTGGCTGTGCTCTCCACCATTACCATCATCCATCGCATCTCTTATACCTACCAGCAGACACGCATTCTTGACCAGAAGGCCGCAGAGGCCGCTGCGCAGCAGCAGGTTATTGCGGCTTCCCGCGAAGGTGCAAAGCCCGACGGCGGCAAGCCGAAAAGCGGCAAGCAAATTCCTTCGTTCAACTAGCTTTTATCCATTCCATGAGAACACGCTTTCCTATGAGGACTCGTTTAAGCTCTGCACTTCTCGCTCTGGCTATTCTTTCATTCATCTCTGCCGGCTTTGCGGCAACCGCAGATCCTGTGCGGGTTGAGCAAGGCTTGCTTGCCGGGACCAACGGCGCATCTGCTTCAGTCCGCGTGTATCTTGGTGTGCCCTATGCAGCGCCGCCGGTAGGCGATCTCCGCTGGAAAGCGCCACAGCCGCCGGCGCCATGGAAAGGCGTCCGCAAGGCGACGGAGTTTTCCAATGCCTGCTGGCAAACTCCCTACCCGCCCGCTGCAGCCATTTACCAGGCCAAGCTGCCGCCGCTGAGTGAAGATTGCCTCTACCTCAATATCTGGACGCCGTCAAAATCTGCCAAAGATCGCCTTCCCGTCATGTTCTGGATCCACGGCGGAGGCTTTACCCGCGGCACAGCCAACACGAGCGCGTATAACGGCGAGGTCCTTGCCCGCAAAGGCGTGGTAGTTGTAGCCATCAACTATCGCCTGGGGATATTTGGGTTCTTCGCGCATCCGGGCCTCAGCGCTGAGTCCGGACATCACGCCTCCGGCAATTACGCGCTGCTCGATCAGATCGCCGCGCTAACCTGGGTGAAAAAAAACATAGCCGCATTTGGCGGCGATCCCGGCAAGGTAACGATCTTTGGCGAATCAGCCGGCTCATGGGCAGTGAATGCGCTTATGGCTAGCCCGCTTGCGAAAGGCCTGTTTCAGCGCGCCATCGGCGAAAGCGGCGGATCGTTTGAACCAATGAAGTCCCTGGATGAGGCAGAAAAGGAAGGAGACAAACTGGGCCGATTGCTGACTCCCGATGTTGTCCCACCAAAATCCGACTCTTCCCAGAAATCTGAAAGTGCCGCAGCATCAGCCTATGCCGACGTTCTAAAAGAGCTGCGGGCCATGTCTCCTATAAACCTGCTCAAAGCCAGCGAGACAGAGACAGTGAGATTGATCGTCGATGGCTACGTGCTCCCACAGGACATTGCCACAATATTCGCTCAAGGCAAGCAGAATGACGTTCCGTTGATTGTCGGCTACAACGCTGATGAAGGCACTACTCTGGCGCCGCAAGGAGTGAACATGAAGGCGATCGTGTTCACAACCGGCGTGCATCAGCGGTATGGTGCTCATGCCGATCAGATGCTCAAGGTTTACCCCGCTGCTACCGACGAAGAGGCAGTCAAGTCCTTCTACTCTGCCTTCCGCGACCAGAGTTTTGGCTGGGAGATGCGCACCTGGGCGCGCATGGCCATCAAGACCGGGCACCAGCCCGCATTTCTCTACTACTTCAGCCGACGTCCGCCCGGTCCGCAGAGCGAGCGTCTTCGCGCCTTCCATGCCTCAGAACTTCCTTATGTGTTTGGGACCTTCTTCTGGCCGTTTCCCTGGGAAGATACTGACAAGAAGCTGAGCGACGCTATCACAAGCTACTGGGTGAACTTCGCTAAAACGGGAAATCCGAATGGAGACGACCTGCCGAAGTGGCCCACTTACAACGCCACTGCTGATCAGTCACTGGAATTTGGCGATCAGATCGCCATTCACTCCAACATCAACAAGGTGGGACTCGATTTTTTTGATGGCTATTATCAGTCTCTGGCAGAAAAGAAGAATGGTGGAGCGGCGACATCAGCGAAATAGGGTAATTCCATCCCCTGAAAATGCCGATGCCGTTTGCAAACTTGCGCCCTTACGACCGTAGGATATGGCCGGTGCGCTACACAGCAGCAGGCGGTCCGAACCAAGTGGTCAGCGCGTTAGCAAGTCCTTGCTGGTTTAGGTCTCCAACCCACGCAACATATCCATCGGGCCGAATCAACACAGCGGTGGGAGCGGAGACCGCCCCGATCGCCGGCAGCTCCCAAGTGCCGGCATATTTGGCGTCGATCAACTGAACCCGATCTGCCCATGGAGTAATATCGAAGCCGCCGGGCGCGCTGAGGTTGAGTAGCACCGGCCGGGCATGGTGCAGCAGTGTGAAGAACCACAGCGGGCCGTTAGCGGTGACCAGATCGAGATTAGGCATGCGACGTCCGAGCAGCGGGTGCCCCTCGCCGAGGTTGTAACGAATGCCCAAACCGGACAACTCCCCGGCAAATCGTTTGCGAGGCCCATCCATGCTGAGAAACTCAGACATGGTTTCGCGCAGTGCCTTCGTGCGCTCATCGGCGCGACGAAGCGCGACTGCCGCCATGGTGTTGTGCAACACGCGGGCCCCGACTGGGTGGCGTTCGGAATGGTAGGTATCCAGCAGATCTTCCGGCAATATCCCTTTGACCACTTGCTTCAGTTTCCATCCCAGATTCACCGCGTCCTGCACACCTGTCTGGAGCCCTTGCCCACCATCCGGTGGATGCACGTGGGCAGCGTCGCCGGCCAGCAGGACCCGTTTGTCGCGGTAAGCCGCAGCCTGTCTTGTCGCGTCAGTAAACCTGGAGATCACAGTAGGGCTGTGGACTCCGTAATCAGTTCCGTACACGGCGATCAGCGCCTTACTCAGATCGCGCAGCGTGGGTTGCCCGGTGTGCCCAACGTGCTGTTCGGTGACCAGCACCCTGACCCTCGCCTCATCAAACTTGCTGAGGGAATGAATGCCGGTCGCATCCCGGCGGATGCCCCACTCCGGCGGCTCCTCAGCCAGTTGGACTTCGGCGATCAGGTTGCTGGTGGTAGGCTCAGACCCAGGAAACTCTATGCCGGCTGTCTTACGGACAAGACTCCGTCCTCCGTCGCATCCGACGAGATATTCCGCGCGCAGCGAATCGCCATTGGACAGTGCTACATCGACGCCCGTCTCGTCCTGCGTGAAGCCCGTCACCTCTCGTCCGCGATAGATCGGCACTGCCAGTTCGCCGACCCAATCGGCTAGAATGCGCTCGATGTGGAGCTGCCAGAGCGCTAGCACGTAGTTGTGCCGGGTGGGGAAGTCGCTGATGTCCAGTTGAATCCCGGAAAAGCTCACTCTTTGAGTTCTCGTTCCCTGTGAGAGGAACCGCTCCGCGATTCCGCGCTGATCGAAGACTTCGATTGTGCGTGAGTGCAGGCCGCCTGAGCGCAAGCCGGCGAGATCCTGGCTGATGCGCCGCTCGACAATGGCAACGTCAACACCACCCAACGCCAACTCGCCCGCCAACGTCAGCCCTGTCGGGCCTGCTCCGGCGATCACCACCGTATGGGGCATCGCCACGTTCCGGCCCGGCATTACGCTGGTCGCGACTGGCGCATTATGTTGCTTGATCGCTGTGAATCTTCTGCGCCTTTGTCTGTTGCACCAGCGTCAATTACCAGCCGCGCGATCCGCTCACGATGGAAGATGGCATCGCCTAGCATGGTCTCTGAAGCCTTGGCGCGGCGATAGTAAAGGTGAAGATCGTTCTCCCAGGTAAATCCCATTCCGCCGTGGACCTGAATGCCGCGATTTCCCACGGTGCGGCTGGCATCGCTCGCGTACATTTTAGCCACCGAGACAGCAGTGGCGGCGTCAGGCGTATTCTCTTCCAGCGCCCAGGCGGCATAGTACGCGGCGGAGCGTGAGCTTTCTGTCTCCAGGTACATATCCGCACAGAGATGCTGCACCGCCTGAAAGATTCCGATAGGTTTGCCAAACTGCTTGCGCGTCTTGGCATAAGCCACAGTCGTTTCCAGCGTGCGCTGCATGCCACCTACCATTTCTGCGCAGAGCGCCGCCGTGGCAATGTTCAGCGCTTGATCAAGGCTGCCGCTGCCGCCAAGCTTTTCTGCCGGTGTGTTCTTAAACTCAACAGAGTAGATCTTGCGCGTAAGGTCCATCCCTTTCATCGGCTCAATTCGCAGGCCGGGAGCTTTGGCTTCCACGGCAAACACGCCGTTGCGTGTGGCCATGATAATAAAATCCGCTACGGCCGCATCGGTCACGAACAGCTTTGTGCCTGTCAGCTTATCGCCTGCGACGGAAAGCTGAAGGCCCGAAACATCCCGGCTTCCGTTTGCTTCAACCAGTGCAAGAGTTGAGCGCGCCTTGTCGGCAGCAATTGGTTCCAGATATTTTTTCTTCTGTGCTGGTGTGGCCAGTGCGTCGATTACAGGAGCAGCCAAAGCCACGGTCGAAAAAAATGGTCCCGGCAGCAGCGCGTAGCCAGCTTCTTCCATGAGCAGGATGAGTTCCACTTTCCCCAGGCCCATGCCGCCGTACTCTTCCGGCACAATGATGCCGTTGAACCCCTGCTCGGCCAGCTTTGCCCATAGTCCCGCATCGTAGGCTGCATCCGTCTCCATTATTTTGCGCACAGCGGCAATGGGACACTCACCGGCAAAAAACTTGCGGGCGGTGTCTTTTAAAATTTGCTGGCTTTCGCTTAGTCCAAATTGCATTTTCTTTCTCCTATTAGCACCCAGCAATTGATCTCATTCACAACGATGGTTTCGGATGCCGAATACTTTAGTTGCTTAAGACCAGGGCCCGAACTATGGAAGTGATTATAGGCCATGATTTCATCCCCGAGATTGGAGCATGAGCTGTGGACCGGCGACACAAGAAAGATCCAATATGAGATCAATGGCTCATGCTGAGTGCTATTTCTGGCACTTCGGACAATAATGTGTCCCTCTGCCCGCCACTACAATCTTCTTGATTGGAGTTTTGCATTTCAGGCAAGGCTTGCCTTCGCGGCCATAGGCGCGATGCTGAATCTGGAAGAAGCCGGCTTCCCCATCGGCGTCAACATAATCGGAAATGGATGATCCGCCTGCGGCAATGGCTGCCTTGAGCACCTTCTGCAGCGCCGCGTGGAGCTTGCTGAGTTCCGCTTGCGTCAGCGAGTTTGCCCGGCGGCGCGGCCTGATACCGGCGCGAATCAAAGCTTCATCCGCGTAAATGTTTCCCACGCCGTGCAACAGCTTCTGGTTGAGGAGAGCAGCTTTGATGGGCGCTTTGCTGCGATGAAACAGCTTGGCAAAGTTATCGATAGAAATCTGTAACGGCTCAGAGCCGGGGCCGCTAAAGCCGCCCTTCCGTACTTCCAGCCGACCAAAGCGTCGTGGATCAACAAACCGCAGCTCCCTGCCTGACTGCAACTTCGCCACCAGGTGCGTGTGCGCAAGCGTTTCCGTTTGCGGGTTTACCACCAGCATCTTGCCAGTCATGCCCAGATGCACAATCCACTGGCTGCCCGGATGTTTCTCTGATTGCAGATCAAAGACAATGTGCTTGCCCACGCGGCGCACCCCTGCCACCTGCGCTCCTTCAAGCGTCCTTGCAATCTCCTGTGCCGTCGATTTCAGCGGCTCTGGCTTGCTGCCGACCCACACTGACTCAATGCGGTCTCCGGCCACGCGTTTGTTCAGGCCGTTAGCAACGGTTTCAACTTCAGGCAATTCAGGCATTCTCTACATACCTATCGGCATAAATGGGATTTTTGGCGGTTGTGTATCCAGGTCCGCACTAATCATTATCTTATTTCAGGTCCAGCTTCGTGTAAGGTAAGCTTGTGCGCAGTCTTCCATCACGCACGCTGCAATCTGGTGGACTTTGAAGCTTTTCGATAAAAAAACGGCGCAGGCGCTGCTTACGGCACTGGTATTTGCCCTGGCGCTGTTATTTCTTTATTCGGCATGGCGCGCGATCATCACCTTCCTCTTCGCCATCTTCTTTGCTTATTTATTGGAAGCGCCGGTCTCGCGGTTACAGATATTGTTAAAAGGCTCGCGTCCGGCTGCGATCGCCGTTGTGTATTTGGCCTTAATCATCGGCTTAGGCGTGGCTTTCGCTCTGGTGGGCGAGCAAGTAATACAACAAGGGCAAAAACTCATGGAGCAAGCTCCAGAGTGGGCGCAACGGCTCAACTCTGGTGACATCATCCAGCAGCTCGGCGCAAAGCACGGCTGGAGCAAGGCCACAATTGAACGTTTCTCTTCTTTCTTTGAGGCCCATCGCGGTGATCTGGCAACGGCAGCGCAAAACCTTATTTTCCACGCGGTGCGCAGCATTCAGAGCATGTGGTGGCTTCTGCTGGTGCCTATCCTGGCCATCTTCTTTCTGAAAGACGGGCAGCAATTGGGGCAGCGATTCATCAATTCAATTGAAGATGTACGCGTGCGCAGCCTGGTGGCTGAAATTTTGGGCAAGATGAACCTGATGGTGGGCCACTACATCCGCGTCCAAATCACCCTGGCAGGCCTGGCGATAGTCGTAATCACGTTTGTGCTCTGGATCATGCGCGTTCCTTATTCTTTTGCGCTGGGTCCCGCTGCAGGAGCTTTGGAATTTATCCCGGTCGTGGGCCCTGCTGTGGGCGGGTTGATTGTGCTGGCGGTGGCGCTGCTTGCCGGTTATAACCATCTATTTTGGCTGCTGATATTTCTGTTGATCTGGCGCGGCATTCAGGACTATGTAACTTCACCGCGAATCATGGGCACCACGCTGGAGCTTCATCCTCTTACCGTACTCTTTGGTGTGCTGGCCGGAGGTGAAGTGGCAGGCGTGATCGGCGTATTTCTTTCAATTCCAGTGCTGGCCACCCTGCGCATCCTGTGGCACGCATGGCTGCTGCAACGCAAAACTGCGACAAAGAAAGTAACACTGGCTGAAGATTTAGGCCGCAGCTGACTTTTAGAAATATCGGCAAGCGTGCGTTTTCTGAAGACTCATTGCCCTCCCCCGATTTCCTCCATGTCTTTGCGCCTTTTGTGGGGGAGTCTGACTAAAATATCAATCGCTGCCATGCCGAGATGCGCAGCCTGCGAACGGCTATCCCGGCAAATGCATCTCACCTTGCGATGGAAGAGAGTAAGCGGCGGAACGCCGAGCAAATCCTGGAGCAGGTGCTGGAGAACGGAAGGGAAGAACTGGCTCGTTCTACAGCCGGGCTTCTCTTCTCCGGCTTCGCCGGCGGCATCAGCATGGGCCTCACCGGGCTTGGGGTGGCTTTAGCCATCAGCTACCTGGGCGACGGGCCTATCCAGGAGTTTTTCTCCTTCTTCTTTTATCCCATCGGGTTCATCGTGGTGATCATTGGGCGGGCGCAGCTCTTCACCGAGAACACTTTGTTTCCCGTGGTCCTGGCGCTTGATGAACGCGGCCACGTGCTCGCGACTCTGCGACTATGGGCTGCAGTCTTTGTCTCCAATGTCGCTGGCGCGGTCTTCTTTGGCTGGCTGATAATGAAGACCGGAGCGCTGCCCCATAACTTCGCTGATGCGTTTGCTGGGCTGGGCCTGAAAGCCGCCGCAGGCCACTTTACGCTCATCTTCGCCAAGGCAGTTATTGGGGGATGGCTGATTGCGCTGGTCGCCTGGATGGTAAGCGCGAGCCACTGGACCATCGGGCAGATCGCGGTCATCTGGATGTTGACGTTTATTGTGGGCGCAGGACACTTTTCTCATTGCATCGCCAGCAGCGCTGAAATCATTGGCGCCGTCCTCTCCGGCCATCTCCAATTCAGCAATTATTTTCAGTGGCTGCTTCCGGCAACGCTGGGAAATATCGTGGGCGGAGTAGCGATCGTGAGCCTACTCAATTATGGGCAAGTCCGGATCGGCGCGACAAAAAAATCCTGAGGTGGCGTGCACAACGTCGACTGCCATGCCTTGGCTGTATAATCGAGCGTTCTGAAATCCAAGCAGAGGCTTTGTTATGTCGCCATCAGCAATAG
>DASRDW010000165.1:0-13430 GCA_035652415.1 Candidatus Angelobacter sp.
GCCAATGGCCAGCGAGCGCGCGATGGTCTGCGGTTTCTGCGGCTCAATTTCATTGCGGCCGGCTTTTACTGCTGTGCTGATGGGGCTGCAACCGGCGGCCTGTGCACCAAAGAACTTTACTGGCTTTTCTTCCACGAATCCTAGCGCAATCAGTTCTTTAAACGCTTTGTGGATTTTTGTGATCAGCGAACCGCCGGCCATCGGCACAACAACATTGTCCGGCAGCCGCCAACCGAGTTGTTCTGCGATCTCATATCCAACGGTCTTTGATCCCTCGGCATAATATGGCCGCAGGTTCACGTTTACAAAGCCCCAGCGATGCTTGTCCGCAATCTGTGAGCAGAGCCGGTTCACGTGGTCATAATTGCCATCAATGCGGATGATCTGCGCGCCATATACCTGCGTATTGAGCACCTTGGCGGTCTCAAGATCGGCCGGAATAAAAATGCAGGCACGGAAGCCAGCGCGCGCCGCCTGCGCAGCAACCGCGTTCGCCAGATTGCCGGTAGAAGAACAGCTCACGACTTCAAGGCCAAAGTTCCTGGCCTGGGTAAGCGCCACCGCCACTACGCGATCTTTAAAGCTGAGCGTTGGAAAGCAAACAGCGTCATTCTTGATGTAAATCGACCGGCTGTGCAGGGCATCGCCAAGCTTTGCGGCTTTTACCAGGGGCGTAAATCCCGCCGGAGAGCTTGCGTCATAATTGTCTGGCAGAGGCAGTAATTCCTTGTATCGCCAGAGATTTGGTGGCCGCCGGGCAATCTCATCTTTGCTCACTTTATGGCGGATGCGGTCCCAGTCATAGGCCACCTCCAACGGAGCAAAGCAGCTCTGGCAGAATGAAATCGGCTGGTTGCCCCATGTAGCCTGGCATTCGCGACATCGCAATTCATAACGCTGGTTCGTGCTCATTGCTTTATCTCTCCTGGCGACGGCTGGTTCCGCTTTGGTCGCATCAAAAAATCCTCACAAATTAAAAACCCGCTGCGTTTAGGCAGCGGGTTCAATGAGTCTCGATGAAGTGCTTGCTTTATGAACCTCTCTGCCTCTGTGCGGAGACACACATAGCCATGGTGTGACAGCACATGGCCATGTTGGAGACAGAAAGTAACATCGCAGCAAGTTTACATCATCATGCTGGTCAGAGCAATTCTAATCATTCTTTTTTGCGGAAAGAGCAGACTGCGGTTACGCCGTTTGGATTCCGGGTCTTTAATTTGATTCTGAGTCTCTTAGTGTTCAGGTTTGGGATATACTATAGGCGAATAAAAGGAGAATTACTGAATGCCCGTGCACTTTAGAGCCGTGAAGCAAGTTATTGAGATCCTGCGGGTGCATTTACAGGGAAAACGACTTCCTCAATCCAATCATACCGAAATCCTGCTGGATGGCTTTCAGCACAATGAGGCTGCTCAAAAAAAACCACCGGTGAAAATCACTTTCCTGGAACTTCAGTCTCAAATGGAGCAGGAACTCCAGGCCCTCAACCAATTACTAAGACACTGAGAATCAAGAGTAATTAAATCCGGTGTCAGCTATTTGTCGCTCGAAAGACTACTTGAAACATTTGCGGCTGCTGTATGCAAAATGGCCTGCTCATCATCGTTTTTCCGCAACTCGTCAAACAAGCGGTGAAGCTCAGGATAATCTTTCGGCTGAAAAAAATAACCATTCATATTGAAAGTGCCCTTGAGCCGCAACTCAGATCCTTGTTTCTCCGTGGAAAGTTCATAAGCAGCAAAGGTATCTTTTTTGCTCCAAGATGGAGGAACGCTTTCCCACTGGTAGCCAGAGGGAGCTTCGAACGTGAGTTCGTCTATTTCCTGGCGGCCGTAATGGAGGTCAATCGTGTTTTCCCGGGTCTGGCTTTGGAAAACCTTTTTCCATGGCGTTTGGAATACAAATACAGGCAACAGCAGCCGCTCACCAATGCGAGAAGCAAAGTCTGGCGCCTGGACTTCAAACACCGCGGTCAGGGGTATAGTGGACTCATTCCAACTGCTGACGGAAACGAGTTTGACAGTCGCGTTGTCCGGCAACCATGACTTGATTTCATCCTCAAGGAGTTTCCGGCGGCCCGCCTCGTCTTCATCATTGGCAATGATCCTGCGGCTCAGCGCTTCCTGCCCGGTAAAGCTGACCTCCAGTTTTCCCTGGAGGTTCTGGTGTTCATCCAGATGGAACCGGCCTTTGCGCGAAATCACCGCCTGCTGGCTATTGGGAGAAGGCGTTTCCACCACCCACGCGCGGTATTCATCCAGACGTATGCCGCCGGAAGACGTTTCTTCCCAGGGAAGCATGCCAAAAGGACAGTAGAGCGTTGCTGGATCGAGAAAGATGCTTTTCCCGTCCGCCAGAGGCACCTCGACGACTTCAGCATCCAGTTGACCGAAGTCGGCAGATTCTTGAAGAAGTAATTCCGATCGCGAGAGGCGATTTTTTACCGGATAAGCTTCCAATCCAGCAGCGCGGGCCAGAGCGATGAATAGCAGGTTGATCTCATTTTCAAAAGCATAGCCCCGGTTCAGTACGTCTTCAGCATTCTGGTTGGGCTGCAAGCTTTCCTGCTTGCGCTCCTGTTCAGTGCGTGAGCGTTCATAGCTGAGGTAGCGGACCTGCTGTACCCGGTTGTAAATTTTGCGGATTCTGGTCTCAGGGGAATCATTCGCCGATACCAGCCGGTTGGCTTCCTGCTGAATGGCTTTTGATTTGCCGATGAATTTCTCTGTATCGCGGGCTTCGTATTTCGCAAGGTCTCTCCAGTAGGACTCATTGCTGAAAGGTCCGGCGGTATAAAAAAGCTCGATCCAGCCTTTGACGTAGTCTTCCGGCGGCGCATACTCTTCTTTCTGAAACGCTGGTACGTTTTCTACATTCATCGTGATGCTGCCATCCGCCCCTTTTTGCGGCTCGATCCTTTTCGGCAAATGGACAAACCGAATTTCCAACGGCATGTCTTTGGTAAATGGACGGAAAACGAAATGCGCCTGCCGCACGAAAAGATCACCCTGGATCCTCCACTCGGCCGCCGGATATGCTAAAGCCTCAGAGATCTCGTAATGCTGCGGTTTCTTAAAATAGTCCGGCACGCCACCATGACTGTGCAGTTGATAGGAATATTCGATGATGCTGCCGGGCTGAACGTCAGGGAAGGTAAAGCTCTTGACGTTTATCCTTAAGCGCTTCGTCTTCGCCACGATACGGTCGTAAACTGTCCCACTGAAGTCTACCGTCTGGCCGTCCGGCTTTATTGTGCGCGCCCGGATGGCCTGTACCTCAAGCGCCTTTCCCCACATAAGGAATTTCTATGTCGGCATATTTCCTGCCTTCTTCCTTAAAAATTTTTATGCGGGTAAAGTGAGTTTCCAGCGACTTCGAACTGTCCGTCTGGATTTCCCGGTACAAGACCATGGCTGAATCACCCGGATGAAGAGGATTGTCTTTTAATTCAAGTTCCTCCTTGGAAACCGGCGCCCACGAAGACGCAGTCTGGCCAGTGACGGCCAAGGGAGAAAAGGCTGCGCCGAATGCGAAAGCAAGAATGAGAATAGGCCGCAACCACGCCATGGCAGCCCCCCGTTTAGATGGAATGACTTACCGAAGACCTCTGGAAAGCTATTTAGTAGTGTTTCGCAAGGCAATAACGTTACAAAAATAATTGAGCCTTCTCCAGAGCGCAAAACCCCATCTTTATTTGAGTAGGAGAGGAAAAGGAGCTTCCTTGTGGGGCTTCATTTGGTGTTGTCTTCAAGGAAACAGTACGCGTTCTTTACGCCTTGGCATGCTCGTAATATTTGCCGATAATCAGCCCCAACTGCACGGCTGACTCAGGATCGAGATCGACAAATTCAAAGCCGGCGTACTGCTGGTCTGAAAAGCGCAGGCGCGCATTCACGCGGACACGAATGTCCTCTGACGGCTCATGGATGGTGAAGGTATATATCTTGCTGTCTTCACTGTAGGTCTTTTCCGGCTCCATCATAAAGCCGCCGCGGGCAAGCTGGCGCAGCACACCGGTCTTGCGGCCCTTGGTGTCCAGCACCAGGACCTGCGCCTGATGAGTGATGTCCACTCGCTCAAACCTGCGCCGTTCTTCAGGATTTTGAGGGTTTTGAACTTCTTGTGTCATTCAATTCTTTCCCCAAACGCGCTGACGGGATCGATATCCACGGGCACATCTTTTACATTCGCTAGGGCTGATTTTAACTCAGAAGGCATGGAATCATACTTCTTAAACCATTGTTCAGCGCGATTCCTGTCCCCCGTGGCCTCCTGTTCCAGCAGTTCTTTGGCCAGGCTGGCGATGGCCGTCTGCATTTTTGTGAAATCAATTGCATACCTGCTGGTTTTGGGATCGTAGGTGATGGCGCCCTGTTCAAGAAAATAATTGAACTCCATCATCTCAGCGGCGCCATGCGCTTCCGCCACGCCAAAGCGCACGGTACGGAAAATTCCCGCCACGTGAGAAGCGTAAAATCCCTGCGCTTTCTCTTTGAGAACTACTCCTTTATCCATGAGCCAGTTCAGCGCGAAGAGGCCCACAATATCGGCCTTGGCTTCTTCCAGTCCTGCATACGTCGGCCCAATGGATTCACGAATGTCTGCCTGGCCTGCGCTGGTATGCGCGTAAGCCGGGCCAAGACCGTGACAGATTTCATGCATCAAGACCACGGCGAGATATCCATCCATGCTGGCCATGGCCGCCTGGTCTTCACGCATCAGTATCTTGGCAATCGGAAGCACCACGTAGTTCACGCGGGCATCCATAAAGTTCTTGAAGAAAATCTTTTTGGTGCCTTTTTCCTGGTGAATGCGCGGATCGTTAGGCAGATTGTCTGCCACAGCCTGATAGCCATGGCGCAGGTCGCCGGCACGGAAAGGCGTATCCATCACCTCCATGGGCGTGCTCTTGCCCTGCAGTGATGGCCGGTCTTCCGGCGGAAGCGGCAGCGCGTCCTGAATTTCAGGAACATATTTCTTGAATGTATCGAGGCTGGCGCTTTCAGCATCATTGCGGATCATGACGGCTGCGCCGTAAGAGGTTTTTACGCCGAGCAGATCGTCAAGATAGGTTTCATACGGAGCAAAGATAATATCGAACTTCGGGTTGTTCAGCTCGAGCCAGGCAATGTCACTTTTGTAATAGTCGTCAGTGAGCAGGGCTTCAGCGCGCAGGCGCAGGAAGTTGGCAAAAGCCTTGTCTGGGCTGAGCGCAGCCGCTTCACGTAATGCAGTGGCTGCGCTGGTAAGCCACGGCTTGTACTCCACATGATAAGGAACAGCAACCAATTCCGCGCCCTCACGCTTGATCACCGTGTATGGGCTGTAAATCTGGGCTTTTTTTTCCGGATGCTTGGCTACGTAAGCTTCAATCTCCTGGCGCGTGATTCCTGCGGGATACAACGCGTGACCGGGAAGAAAGGGGCCGCTGCCGACGAATGGCTTGTTGTTCTCCAGCAGGTCATAGCGGCTTCCGTTGATCACCAGGAAGCGGCGGATCTTCTGGTTCATCACCTGATTGCAGCCCAGCAGGCGTTTGTACAGCTCCAGGCCCTTTGGATCGCTCTGGCGCCAGTAGATGCTATCGAGATATTGCGAAGCCGCGACCAACTTGTACACCATATTCTGTTCCTGGACGCTCAACCCATTCACGCTGAAAGGCATGGAAACCAGCTTGAACTTGGCCACCTGCGCGGCAATATCTTCATTGATGTTCTCATTGAGCAGGCACTTATCTGCCGCTTTGGGTGGAGGAGCAGCGCGACGGCCTGCCTGGGCCTGCATGATGCCAGAAACAGTTACAAGTAATAAGAGGACGAGGAGCTTTTTCATGGGATTGATTTTAACAGCCCTGAATTCCCATTTTGGAATTGCAGCGCATGAGAATGCTCTCATCCACTTTCACAATCCCATTTTGGGCCACGAAAAGTACCAACGTAATTGCCCTCGCCCACAGAATTCTTGAGCAGTCGCTTGTGCGCAGCTAACATCACTCCCGCTAGACACTCGCTCCGATTTCCATCGCCATCCCCCCAGTTCGGCAAGTGAACGTCTTCCTGTATCGCCTGCATCGTCAGAGATGCCGGTATCTCACAACCTTCTCAAGGAGACAGTCCATACTATGAGGCAGAAAATTTCTGCTACTGGGAGCGGCATGCTGCTGCTTCTGATTTTGACCTGCTTACCCTTTGTCACCGTGGCTTCAGCCCAGTCCAAGCCGCCGTTGAAACCGCAACACATTGACCTGCCCACGGAACCGCGAACTTCGCCGGGAAGCTTCCCGGTCACAGCCGATACTGTCAATGGCTGGGTCAGCAATGACGACCAGACTTCCATCCGCGAGCACGGATGGGCGCTGTGGCAAGGCATTACAGCCATTACACCACTGTCAGAAGGATGGCCCGTATTCGACACCTGGTATACCGATACGGAAGTCGAGGCTGGCAAGCCTACTTCGCCGAGGGCCAGCCTGTTCCAGACCACCCGCGCTTCTGGCCGTCCCACGCACCATTTTGAAGCTTTCGAGCAGTTTCATCATGCGAAAGCAATGGACAAAAATTCCGCGCTGCACAAACTGGTTATCAGCCCGGCGCCGGGCGGCAACCAGGTGATCGGATTCAACAAGTTCAACCGCGAGTATGCAGACTTTGTGTGGAGCAACAATTACAACACGCAAGCTGGCCTGTGGAACATCCAGAACTCCTGGCCAGTAGGAACGCCGGCGGCGCAACGGACGATCTCTCCGCTTCCGAATACTGCCATCAGCTTGAAGCCGGTTTATCAGGTGGTGAACGGCCCCACGCACAACGGCGGCATCACGGTGCTGCCTTACTGGCTTGGCGACCTCATCACTGGTCCTTCCAACAGCAACAACCAGGCCAACCCGACTCCTGGCACCTGGAACCAGTGCGTAGTGGTTTACACCACGCCTCAGGCACCCACTTCACAGATTACGCAGACTTGCGCGAACGGCCAGCAGCCCAGCGGCTATGTCAGCGTGAATGAATTCTTCAACTTCTCCCTGACCGCCGGGGAAGTCACCGGACCCCAGGGAATCTGCTCGATCCAGCTGGGTACCCCGACGAATTGTCAGGTGAAGGCTGGCGACTTCGCAATTCTGGTGGCCATACACATGTCCACCCGCGAAGACGACAACTGGACCTGGCAGACCTTCTGGTGGAATTATCCCGGCCAGCCGTTCCCTTATGGTGCTCCGCCGGCCAGTATTCACGCACCGTTCAACAACTATGCCATGTGCACGGCTTATTCCATGACCGCCAACCCCCCGAACAGCCTGGGCGGGCAAAATGTGCTCTGCTATAACCCGTATCTGGAAACCGGGCTGTCAGGCGTGGTAGGCACTCAATCCGACTGCATGTCATGTCACAACACGGCGGCATATGGCAACAATCCTAATAATCTGCCGGTCACGGGCACGAACTCTGTGCAATCAAACCCGGATTATCCCAGCTTCCTCCATATGAGTAACTACATCTCGCCCAGTGATCTGAACGATTCCAACTATTATTACGCCTGTAACACCAAAACCGACTTCTCCTGGTTCCTGGCCGCCCTGGTTGCCAACGAAAAAGGAGCGCCTACCCAACTCACGCCCTGCACCAATCCCAGCGGCACAACCCCACAACCGCCGACTGCGAAGGCCAAAGCAAAAGCGCCGGCGAAAAACTCAGCCAAAAAATAATTACGCGTACGCAAGAAAACTTCCAAGCCCTGTTCCGTTTTTCGGGACGGGGCTTTTTGTGTCTCCGTGGTAGATTTTGAATAGCAATGCAATGCGCTCCCCAGAACCTTCTCATTGACGCCGACGATACGCTCTGGGAGAACAACATCTACTTTGAACGAACCATCGCCGATTTTATCGAGCGCCTGAACCATCAGCACATGAGCGCGCAGGAAGTTCGCCTTTTCCTGAACGAGGTTGAGCGTGAAACCATTGTGGAGCGCGGCTACGGCTCGCACAGCTTTGCGCATTCGCTGGTGAAATGCTTTGAGCGGCTGGCACAAAAGCCCGTGACGCCGGAGTTGCATGAGTTCATCTGGGGCTTTGCTCATCGCGTCTCTAATTCTGCGCTGGAAATTATTTCGGGCGTTCCGGAGACACTTGATTATCTCAATCGCTGCGGTCATCACCTGATTGTGATGACCAAAGGCAACATCACCGAGCAGGCAGGCAAGGTGGAACGCTCTGGATTGAAGGAATATTTTTCCGCCGTCGAGATTGTCGCGGAGAAGAATGCTTCCGCTTATAAAGAGATTGTTGCCAAGTACGAGTTTGAACCGGAGATTACATGGATGGTCGGCAACAGCCCCAAATCAGATATTAATCCTGCGATGGCCGCAGGCATCAACGCTGTTTTTGTGCCGCACGATATGACATGGATTCTGGAACACGAGAGCGTGAATGCGGTTCCCGATGGCATAAAGCTGTTTCAAGTGGAAAAGTTTGCTGATCTGCAAGAGCATTTCTGACGTTCAACGCGTCCCCAATTTTCTGCTGTACAAAATCGGAACGTCAATTTCCATTTCGGAACCAATTTTCTGGATTAACGAAACTTTCATTCCTTCCAAAACACATTGCCGCTTTTGTGCTGTATGGTATCGGGAAGCCGCCGGCTACTCTGGCGTGTGGCGACCAAATATCTGTGGAGGAAGAAGGCTGAAATGACGATCAAGATGAAGCGCGGTATCCGCAGAACAGCAGCGTTGATTGCAATTGTTTTGGGCAGTGCTAACCTCTTCGGCTTCTGGTCGGCTGAAGGGCATCAGACAGTAGCCGACATCGCACAGCAGTTGCTTACGCAACAAGGGCAGTTTGGGCCGGTGCAAGCCATTCTCGGCAACCTGACATTGGCGCAGATTTCCACGTGTCCAGATGAGCTTCGCGCATTTCAATCCAGCGGCACGGCCATGAGCGCGGTTTGCACGCAGGTATTCACCACGCCCACGCCGCCCACCAATACCAGTGCGTGGCATTTCGTTGATATTCCGGTTTCGCTGACCAGCCCGACGCATCAGGATGTGGTTACGGCTTGCGGCTCCGCGTGCGTGGTTACAGAAATCGATGCCTGGGGCGCCGTGCTGGCCGATACAACGCAATCAACTGCCGAGCGTCTGCAGGCTCTTTCATTCGTGGTGCACTTCATTGGCGATATCCATCAACCTTTGCACTCGGCGACGCGCGGCAGCGATGCCGGCGGAAATGCTGAGAACGTAAAAATTGACGGCGGTACCACCAGCCTGCATCACGCATGGGATTTCAACCTGGTGAACGACATCAATTCCGATCCCACGGCGCTGACGTCAAACTTGAGCCCGGAAATCGCGGCAGCGCAGGCTGAAGCGGAGACTACTCCGGAAGCCTGGGCCATACAGGCATGGGGATTTGCCAAGAACGTGGCTTATGCCGGAATTCCTACCAGTACCACAACGACCACAACCCTTTCGGCAACATATATTGCGAACGCGGAGCCGGTAGTGCGGCAGCAGCTTGCGCGCGGTGGAGTCCGCCTGGCTCAGTATCTTGCCAGCAAGCTGCCCGTTGGCGGCCCGACTCCTACTCCCACGCCAACTCCAACTGCGACTCCAACCCCCACTCCCACGCCTACGCCAACTCCTGGCGGAACTGAACTGTTAGGCAACAAGGGATTTGAAGCCGGCGCAGCCAATCCATCGCCATGGGTGCTGACCTCGACACACACACCGCTCGATATCATTAACAGCTCCGCCTCAGAGCCGCCGCATTCAGGAACATTTGACGCATGGATGGACGGTTTCGGAAAGACCACGACCGATACTGTTCTGCAAACAGTGGCCATTCCCTCCACATCCACTTCCGCCACGTTCAGCTTCTGGCTGCATGTGGATACGGCGGAGACCACCAAGACCAGCAAGTTCGATACGCTGACGGTCCAGGTGCGCGATACCAGCGGCAACGTTCTGCAAACGCTGGCTACGTTCTCTAACCTGAATGCTGCGGCGGGATATCAGCAGCACAGCTTCAACCTGAATGCCTATATTGGGAAGACTATCCAAATCTTCTTTAAAGGAGCGGAAGACTTTGAGTTGCAGACGTCGTTTGTAGTCGATGATTGCTCCTTGCAAGTCAGTCCGTGATGATGCTGCGCTTGCGTGGCGGGCAGAGATGTCCGCCACGTGATTTTATCCCTCAGCCCAGCCAGACAGGTCTTGCCGCCGATCCACTACTTCAGAAGCTTTCCAGCAAACTTTTTCATGTTAACCACACCGATACGCAACCCTTTCTTAATGAGAATTAAGCTGTTACGCTAAGGTGCTCTGGAGTTGCGCCGCTCCAAAAATTGGGCGACTCTTTTTTCACTAGCAGGCCACCGCTGCTCGCCTCCCAGGTCCTGGCCGAACTGGGGCCCGTGCTTACGGGTGAGCGAGACCTTTCCCAGACCGCCGCAGGCGCGCTGGAAGTGGTGATGGCGGCCATACGCGCCGTCTCAGGCGCGCTCTTTCGCTACCAGGAAAAACCGGCCATGCTGGCCTCCATTGCCGCATCGGGCTTTGTTGTCTTTCCCCAGACTGCGGTTTTCCCGCTTCTGCCCAAGCACGTTCACGCTTTGACCAACACTCCGGGGCCGCAACGCATTTCGCGCGAACGCTGTGATACATTTTTAAGTTCCACCGGCAACATCTCAAGCGTGTGGTTCCGCTGCGTGGCTCCGCTCCGTGTGCGCGGCAAGTTGATTGGAGCGCTCCTGCTGGGCGAAAGGGAAGAAGGCGCGGAATACACGCCGGAAATTCTCAAACAGATAGGCGACATTGCGCCGTTTATTGCTCTGGCAATCTATAACCACCAGCTCATGATGTCGCTGGAAGAGCGCACGGCAGAGAATCTCAAGCTGGTCGCATCTGTGCACTCCTTCTGGGACGACGCGCTGGCCGCCTTCGCCGCCACCATTGATGTAAAGTCGATCCAGATGCAAGGCCACAGCCTGCGCGTAGGCCGTTATGCTGCGGGCATGGCGGAATCGCTGGGCATGCACGCTTCAGAGATCAGCGAGATGCGCGCCGCCGGATACCTGCACGACATTGGCAAAGTCACAGTGGATAAACATCTTTTCAGCAAACCGGGCGCGCTGGAGCCGGGTGAATTTCAGGAGATGGCGGACCATACCGTGCAGGGGCATCGCATTGTTTCCACCGTGCAGTTCCCGTGGCCCAGGATTCCTGAGGTGGTGCGCTCGCACCATGAGCGTGCGGATGGCTCAGGCTATCCTGACCATCTGCATGGCGATGAGATGTCAACCCCGGTAAAGATCGTGGCTGTCGCGGACACGTTTGACGCCATGCTGAGTGACCGTCCTTATCGCAAGAAGCTTTCTCTGGGTGAAGCCGCAGCGCAATTAAGCTGGCTGGCCCCTGCCAAGCTGGATGGCGAAGTTGTCCACTCCTTGCTGGTGCAGCTCCGGCGCGATGCCGTGAGCCATGTTTCACTGCCGCGTCCGTGGTCATCGCCGCAAGAGAAGTCGCGAAAGATGTTCCTCGACCCCAGCATCCCCTGTAATATTTCGCCCACTGACATCGATCACATGGTTTCCGAACTCAACCGCCGCATGACGCGCGGACGCGTGACCTTGGCGTAATTTTTCTGCAATCCCGACTCTGAGCGGAAGCGAACGGTGAAGGGCTCCCTAATCACTAGGAATTTCAGGTGCGAAGAAGAGAATTTTGGTGAGCGGATGACTTTTTAAATGAGGCAGGGCTCCCTCACTTCGCTCAGGACTTCTGAAACCCCACAACTTTTCCTGAGTTCCGGGTTAGTATCCCTTGATAAGAATAGTTCCTGGAGCGTCTTAATGGCCGTTGCTCGTAAGCAACTGATTCTGCTGGGCCTTATTCTGCTGGCGTCCACCATGATCCTGGCTGCCGGCAACAAAAAATCCAAAATCAAAACCTCAGATGCCCCTGCCACCGCGCCCATGGAAGGCGATAAGAGGATCGTCCATGCGCTGAACCGTTTCACCTTCGGCGTTCGTCCCGGCGATGTTGAGCGTGTCCGCGCTATCGGGCTGGACCAGTGGTTTGACGAGCAACTGCATCCAGAGAAAATCAACGATAGCGCGATGGATGCCCGCCTGGAGCAGTTCCGCACGCTCAAGATGAGCACGCGGGAGATGGTTGAAAACTTCCCGCCCAACCAGGTACTGAAAGCGGTTGAGAACGGAAAGATGTCGATGCCGTCCGATCCGGCCAAGCGCGCGATTTACCAATCGCGGATTGCAGCCTACCAGCAGCGCAAGGAAAAGAAGCAGGAAAAAGGGGCAGCGCCGAACAACGCTGACAGCACAGCTCAGCTTGCAGCTAACGACGCCGCAAACAATGCTGATCAGCCAGCAACGGCAGCAGACCAAAAAGATACTCCGGCAGAGATGCGGCTTGATCCCAGCGATCCTCATCCCAGTGACCCTCAGCCCACGCAGGCACAGCAGATCACGCCAGAAGAGCAACAGCAGCGCAAGCGGCGTGAAGATGCGATGTACAACGATATTGATAGCACCGCAAAACCTGCAAATGCCAACAATCCTGCTGCTGCAAACAGCGCTGATTCTGGTTCAATGCCTTCAACGCCAGTCGCGCAGAAGGAGCAGCAACAGCAGCAGCGTCGTGAAGACGCGATGTATGCCGATGTTGAAGGCCCAGATTTGCTGCAAATGCCTCCCGACCAGCGTTACAAGGCCATCCTGAAGATGTCGCCCTATGAGAGGCTTGACCTGACGCGCCACTATCGCGGCGAAAAAGGCCAGCAGTTGCTGGACGGCATGACCCCGCAGCAACGAGAGACGATTGAAGCCATTGTGCAGCCGCAAGCCGTGGTGGGCGGCGAGCTTTCTGAAGCCAAAGTTCTTCGCGCCATCTACAGTGATCGCCAGCTTGAAGAGGTAATGACGGATTTCTGGTTCAATCACTTCAACGTATTCATCGGCAAGGGGCCAGACCGTTACATGCTCAACGCTTATGAGCGTGACGTGATACGTCCGCACGCCCTGGGCAAATTTAAAGACCTTCTGGCAGCCACAGCCAAAAGTCCGGCCATGCTGTTCTATCTCGATAACTGGCAGAGCGTGGGGCCGCATTCTGAGTTGGCGCTCTATGGCAACCAGCCTCGCATGGTGCGCCGTGGACGTTATGTGATGTTCCCGCGTCCCCAGCCGCAAAAAGCCAAGAAACGGCCCAGCGGCCTGAATGAGAACTACGCGCGCGAAATCATGGAACTGCACACGCTCGGCGTGGATGGCGGCTATACGCAGCGCGACGTAACTGAACTGGCCAAAGTGCTGACCGGTTGGAGCATTGAAAAGCCGCAGCTTGGCGGCGGCTTCCGCTATAACGACCGTGCGCATGAGCCGGGACCAAAGTATATTCTGGGCCGCAAGATCGGCGAG
>DASRDW010000166.1:0-7562 GCA_035652415.1 Candidatus Angelobacter sp.
GTCGGAGATGTTTCAAGTGTAGGGCCAGCGAACCAGGGTGAGCGTAGCGGTCTTTCCTGCGCGCCGCTGAGGAGCAGCCGCAGGCTTTAACGCTGCGTAGTATGCGGGCACGACTTGCTCCACGATGACGCGCACGGCCCGCCATTCATCGTCAGCGGTTGTAGCTCCGTCCGGCTTGTTCAGCCAGCCTGTGCCGCGCTCAAGAAGAATCTGCAGGATTGAGTCGTCACTTTTTGAAGCCTTGGTCTGTTCCAGCGCTTCGGCCAGCCTACTGCGAAGTTCAGCCTGCTTTGCTGCATCGGGTATTGCTGGATCAAGCATTCCGTAGTGCCGCACCGCATCAAGATACTGATACATTGCACCCGCGTACGATTTTGACTCGTCCAGCTCGCGCGCGGTTTTGATGGTGGAATTCAAGGCGATGAAGCGCGGATGCATATCAATAGAACGCGGCGGCTGGAAAGCGGCGTTGGTCTTTTCCTGTAGCGCCAGCAGCTCTGGCAAGAGAGAACGCAACGAAGGCCGCGTACTTTTGTGAGGAAGCGAAAGCTGATGAATAAAGCCGGCGAACGTGGTCTCGCCCTGCGATTCACCCATATAAAACAGACCGTCCTTCGGCCCATTGGCTATGGCAAAGCCGCGCCCACCTTCCAGCAGTGGCAAAGCCCGTCCCTGCGCCAACTCTGCGATGGCCTGCGCTCCCAAGCTGCTGTGGCTCCAGCTTCGCGCTCGCGACTGTTTGTCGAGCCCTGCAAGTTCCAGACTGGCCTTGTTCCACTCCGCTTCGTACGCAGGTAGTCCGCCCTTTACAATTTCAGCTTTTTCATCGATCGTACGGATACCGTAAAGAAGGTCTTCCGTCTGGCCCAGCCGTTCCAGTGCGAGATAAAGATGTCCGGCAGCCAACGCTTCATTCGCTCCTTTAAGCCCTTCATCAAGCCGTTTGCCCATTTCAGGGAAGTCAGGATTGGAAATTGGTTTTACCTTCAGCGATTGCTGCAACCGTGCGATCTCGGCTTTGATCTGGGACGAGGCGTCTTGCGCTAGCGATGCAGTTACAAAGGCCAGCAAAAGCAATATGGCCAGACCTGCTCGACGAGTGATGAAACGGAGTTGAAGACGCATGCTTTGTGCAGCTGCGAATCGTGAAAACAAAGGAATCAAGACAGCCTCCTTTATTGAGGCAATGCTTTTATTTTGACGCTTCGCGCAAACGACTGTTAGCTCAAAAGGTGGCGCAGTTCACAAGCGGAGGCATTTTATCCCTGAGAGGAAGGCATTTGCCAGATCTCGCTTAACTTGCTGGCTCCATCACAATCGGCATGGTTGGCGTCTCACTTCCGCCAGAGTTTTCAATGGTCACCGCAAAGCCTTTGGCAGAGATGCCGACTGATTGCAGATGATGCATGATCATGCCATTGCCCTGGCTGTCAGGCTTGAACCAGCCTGCAGGCATAGGTGCACTGCCGTCGGCGGGAAGTAGCCAAAGCTCGTAGATCTTATTCTCAGGAAGTTGATGCGTATTGCTCGCAAGAACGAACAGAGCTCCCATTTTCTTTGAATAGATAACCTTCATCTGGGGCTGCGGAGGCGTTTTGGCTGACACAAGCGTCAATGGCCAGGCATCAGGCGCATGGAGCACCTCTCTTACGTCCTTGGCTTCGGCAAGGTCGCTCTTGGTTTTATTCAGGTCGTCCGTTATCTGGTCGATCTGGCGCTGTTTCTCTCGTAGGTCGCGCCTGGCATCGCGCAAATCACGCCACAGCAAGATGCTGAACACAGCCAACAAAATCATTACTGTTATCGGCGCAAAGGTGAGCCAGCGTGGGCGCATACGTCCTACTACATAAGGTTTTTGTGCGCGGCGTTCTATGCGCGGTTCGGCAGCAATGGCTTTGAGCAATTGCTGGCGCACGCGGTCTGGTGGCTTGGGCCCCACAGCAGACAATGCCAGCAGGGCCGTATCGGCACGCAGGGCCTCCAATTCATGACGGCACTCACCGCAGGTGCCCAGATGAGCTTCAAGCTCGGCCCGTTCCTGCGGGTTATCGAGTGCGGCCATGGCGTAGAGCGCCAGCGCTTCAGCGAATTGTGGATGCCCATTCATGCAAATGCTTTTCTCAAGGCCAGCAATCCGGTGCGAATGCGGGTCTTGACTGTGCCCAGCGGCTCGCCGGTTTTGCCGGCGATCTCCGTGTGCGTCATGCCTTCAAAAAATGCCATTTCCAGCGTCTTGCGCTGCTCCTGGGGAAGCTGCGCAAGCGCACCGCGAACTTTATCGACTGCCAGCTTTTGTGCTGCTTCACCTTCCAGATCAATCCCGGTGGCAATTGGGAGCTCGTCAATTGCTTCTTCTGAAGGACGTCGGCGCAGATGGTCAATGGCGCGATTGCGGGCAATCACAGCCAGCCACGGAGCCAGCCGCCCGCGATTCACGTCAAAAGCCTGGGGATTGCGCCAGAGCTGCAGAAAAATTTCCTGCACCACGTCCTCAGCGGCGGTGGCATTGGCAAGCACACGCAGAGCGACTCCGTACACAACACCGGAATAGCGGTCATACAGATCGGCCATGGCGCTCTGGTCTCCCGCGCGCAGGCGGGCGATCAGGGCCGCGTCATCTCTATGATCTGGCGCTTGCATGCCGCTCACGCGCATTCTCTCGCTTTCCTATGAGTACGAATTCTGCAGCCGGTTTGGATTGCAACTTGTCCCAGAATACTGCTTGCCCATTCACGCCAAACCCGGCTTAGAAGGTTGGTCCCTATATCGCTAATGCCTCTTTCCCATCGTAACAAATCTGTTCTTAAGGCAAAGAGCGTACTAGGTTAAATGCTGTTGGATCGTTGCGGCAACAAGCTATTTTTCCGTGGATCGCCGCTTGTGGCGATGGCGTCATTAACCCTCATGTTCCGCGTGATAACATCTCCGGCATGCGGACAAGAACGTTAATTCTCTTTTGCATCTTATTTTCTCTTTCCACTTTGGGCTTTTGTGCGGGAACGCCTGATTTCACTGTCAAGAAGATTGGCGAAGGCGTTTATGCCGCTATCGGGGCGGATGGCGGCAAAGCCGGCAGCAACGCCGGATTTGTGGTCGGCAGCAATGGCGTGCTGGTGATTGATACCTTTGAAGATCCAGCGCCCGCGCGCGACCTGCTGGCTGAAATTAAGAAGACCACGAACCTGCCTATTCGCTTTGTGGTGAATACCCACTACCACCTGGACCACACGGGCGGCAACGCGGTATTTGCCCAGACAGGGGCCGTCATTATTGGCCAGCGAAATCTACGTGGCTGGGAGCGGACAGAGAACCTGAAATTCTTTGGTGCGAATCCCAAGCCTGAGCAAAAGGCCATGGTGGAATCGCTGACTCTGCCAGACGAGACTTACACAGACGCAATCGATATCTATCTGGGCACGCGGCAGATTCAGGTGCGTTATATGCTTGGGCATACTGGCGGCGATTCAGTCGTGTTTGTTCCTGACGCGGATGTGGTGTTTGGCGGCGATCTTGTCTGGCAGCGGCACCTGCCCAATCTAATCGACGCGACCACCAGCGATTGGGTGAAGACGCTGGAGAAGCTGCTGGCCGACCATCCTTCTGCAACCTTTGTTTCCGGCCACGGTGACGTTGCTACGCCCGCCGACGTGCGCGACTTCCATGATTATCTGGTTACGCTGCGTGAAGACGTAGCCAAAGCCCAGGCAGCAGGGAAGAGCGATAAGAATTTGGTAGATGCGGTGCTGCCGGAGATCAAAGAGAAGTACGGCAACTGTCCAGAGCCAACCACGCCACCGACGCCAGTACAGCCGACTGCTACCTGCTGGGGCTTCTTCCGCGCATTTTCCACGCGCAACATCACCCAGACTGCAGCCGAGCTAGCCGGGACCAAGAAAGTTCCGCAGCCTTTGCCGGAGAATGCGGGCGCAAAGTAAAAGTAAAAGGTTCCCATGACGAAGCAAAAATTCTTGTCGCTTTTCTTGTATCAAGTCGGTCTTCTCACTTTCTTTCTCGTCCTTCCTGCATCATCTGCTCTTGCGCAGTCGCCAGCTCCGCCCGTGGCCCGGCAGGACAACGTAAAGGAAATGATTCATGGCGTGGAGATCGTCGATCCGTATCGCTGGCTTGAGGACCAGGATGGCGCCGAAACACGCAAGTGGGAAGCTGCGGAGAATGCCTACACGCACTCGCTTCTCGATAAGCTGCCTGAGCGGCCAGCAATTTCCCGACGGATCACGGAGATGCTCCATTTCGATACCATGGGTGCTCCGGAGTTTAAAGGCGGCTACTACTTCTTTACCAAAAAGGGCGCAGACCAGGACCTTTCCAGCCTCTACCGGCGCAAGGGCGCAACTGGGGCAGATGAACTGCTGATTGACCCGCTGCCTATGAGTCCTGACCACACCACCAGCGTGGAGTTCCATGACGTTACTGAAGATGCAAGCCTGATGCTTTATTCCGTGCGGCACGGCGGCGAGGATGAAATTGAACTGCGCGTGATGGATTTGAAGAGCCATCGCGACCTGCCGGATGTTCTTCCCAGAGCGCTTTATTTTGACGCCACATGGAAGAAAGACAACAAAGGATTTTATTACACGCTGGGACGCCGCGATGTGGGCAAGCGCGTTTACTATCACGCGCTGGGCACTGATCCCGCAAAAGACAAGATGATTTTTGGCGAAGGGTATGGTTCAGACACGTGGCTTGACCCTTATCCCTCTGAAGATGGCAAGTACCTTTTGGTAAATGCACAGGCCGGCTGGGCAAAGAACGAATTGTTTATCCAGCGGCAGGATAAAGGCGGCCCATTTCAGCCTCTCATCACCGGCAAAGATGCACATTTCACGCCGCAGTTCGCCGGCGATTTCCTGATCGTTCAGACGGATTGGCAAGCGCCGCGCAACCGCATCCTTAAAATCGATCTCCGTGATCCCCGGCCGGAGAAATGGAAGGAAATTGTTCCAACGTCACAAGATTCCATCGAGAGCTTTTCGCTGATTGGCGGCAAGCTCTTTGTGAACTATCTGCACAATGTCACGTCGCGCATTGCCATCTTCTCTCTTGAGGGAAAGCCTCTGGGTGAGGTGGCGCTGCCCTCAGCCGGATCGGCCAGGGTCTTTGGCCGCTATGACCACGACGAAGGCATTCTCACTTTCTCCTCATATACAACGCCTGGCTCTATCTATCGCTACTCCGCTTCCACCGGCAAGCGCGATTTGTGGTTTCGCAATCCCATACCGTTTGATTCGGATCGATATGAGATGGAGCAGGTCTGGTATTCATCCAAAGACGGTACACGCGTGCCCATGTTTCTGGTGTACCGCAAAGGTTACAAGCCTGATGGAAATACGCCAACCATCCTTTACGGCTACGGCGGATTCAACATAAGCCTGCTGCCGGGGTTCAATACCACGGCGGCTTGGTGGATTGAGCATGGCGGAGTTTACGCTGTGGCAAATCTGCGAGGTGGCGGCGAATTTGGCGAGGCTTGGCACAAAGCCGGCATGCTGGAGCACAAGCAAAATGTCTTTGATGATTTCATCGCCGCGGCTGAATGGCTGATCAAGAACAAGTACACCAATCCATTAAAGCTTGCGATCTGGGGCGGCAGCAACGGCGGCCTGCTGGTTGGTTCTGTGATGACGCAGCGGCCAGAGCTGTTCCGGGCTGTAATCTGCGAGCATCCTGATCTCGACATGGTTCGCTATTACAAGTTCACCAAAAACAACAATCCGCCGGCGCTGCTGGAGTACGGTAACGCCGCTGATCCGGCACAGTTCAAGTATCTTTACGCTTATTCGCCTTACCAGCATGTGCAGGCAGGGACCAAGTATCCTGCGGTTTTGATCACCAGTGGCGACGCCGATACGCGCGTTCCGCCGGAGCAGGCACGCAAGATGGCAGCGCGGCTTCAGGCCGCGACAAGCTCTGGATTGCCGGTAATGCTGCTCTATGACACTAAAGCCGGGCACTCCGGCGGCCGTCCATTTAGCCAGGTGGTGGATGAGCTTTCACTCAAACTCAGCTTCCTGGCGTGGGAGCTAGGATTGAACTCTAACGAGAACTCCGCTTCAGAGCATGCGCCGGCTCCTCCCGTGGCCCGGCAGGACAATGTCAAAGACCTGATTCACGGTGTAGAGATTGTCGATCCCTATCGCTGGCTTGAGGATGGTGACAGTACAGAGACCAAGAGCTGGGTAGCGGCCCAAAATGCCTACATGCACTCATTGCTCAATGGGCTTCCAATGCGCCAAAGCATTGATAAGCGCATGAAAGATATGTACAACCGTGATTTTGTCAGCAGTCCTTTCCAGGAGGGCGGCTACTATTTTTTTTACAAGAGGAGCGCTGATCAGGACTTGTGGGGCATCTATCGGCGCAAGGTCAGCGGCGGGCCAGATGAACTCTTGTTGGATCCGCTCCCAATGAGCCCTGACCACACTACCGTGGTCAGCATCCGCGATGTAACCTCTGACGGCAACCTGCTGATGTATGCTGTGCGGCATGGCGGTGAGGATGAAACTGAAATCCATGTGCTGGACATTAATCGACACCATGATCTGCCTGATGTGATGCCCCGCGCGATTTATACCTCTGTTACCTGGAAATCAGATAAGAGCGGTTTCTATTACGGAATCCGGAACCGCGATCACGAGCCACACCTTTATTTTCACCTGCTGGGAACTGATCCCGCCAAAGACGCCGCTGTCTTTACGAATGGATACAAGCCTGATATCTGGCTAACACCCTATGCGCCTGATGACGGCCATTATTTGTTTTCAATTGCGTCGCATGGTTGGAGCAAAACCGAAATCTATTTTAAGAACCTTGAGAAGGACAGCAAATTTGTTCCTCTTATTACCGGAATCGACGCAAGCTTTCACGTTCGATATGCCGGTGACATGCTCATTGTGCAAACGGATTGGAAAGCACCCAACGGGCGGCTGCTGAAAATTGATTTGCATCATCCAGAGCAGGACAAATGGCAGGAGATTGTGCCTGAAAAAAAAGATGCCATGCAGGATTTCTCTGTGATTGGCAGCAGGATTTTCGTCAATTACCTGCACAACGTGAGCTCGCGCATTGAGATTTTCTCATTGGAAGGCAAGCCGGCTGGTGAAGTGGAGTTGCCTTCAATGGGTTCAGCCTCAATGAGCGGTCGATGGAACCGCGATGAAGGATTCTTGTATTTTTCTTCTTTTGCCACGCCAGATACTGTATATCGGTATTCCTCTGCCAGCGGCAAGCGTGATGTCTGGTTCCGGTCTCCCATACCGATTGAGCCAGATAGTTTTCAAGCCGATCAGGTTTGGTATTCCTCAAAAGATGGAACGCGCATTCCCATGTTTCTTGTTCATCGGAAAGGATTGAAGCCTGATGAGCACACTCCAGTGCTGCTATACGGCTACGGCGGATTCGATACCAGTCTGACACCGGATTTTAATCCTACAGCGGTATGGTGGGCGGAGCAGGGAGGGATCTACGCTGTAGCGAACATTCGCGGCGGAGGCGAGTTTGGCGAAGCCTGGCACAGAGCCGGTATGCTGGAACGTAAGCAAAAC
>DASRDW010000167.1:0-12906 GCA_035652415.1 Candidatus Angelobacter sp.
CTCGCGAGCGTGTTGGTTCCGGGCTTTGATTTCACCCGCAACGTGGCTGGCGGCTCAGAGTTGGCTGACCTTGATCCAGCAGTTGCCGCTCAATTGCAACAATCGACCAGCGGCATCCTCGATGCGCAAAACACGCTGATAGTGAATCAGGCAACCGTTGCCATCCTTGCGCAGTCCACATCTGGCATTCTGGACCAGTCAACCTCCGGCATTTTAGATTCCAGCCTTAGCGAGTTTGGCCATGGCACCATGACGGCTGGCATTGTGCACCTAATCGCTCCGACTGCAAAGATCATGCCGCTGAAAGTCTTCCACGCAGACGGCTCATCAAACCTTTCCGATATCATCAGCGCTATTTACTATGCTGCTGACCACGGCGTTAACGTAATCAGCATGAGCTTCAGCATTGCGCAGCCCTCCCCCGGTTTACAGGCGGCAGTGCAGTACGCTCTCAGCAAGAACGTGGTTTTGGTGGCTTCCTCCGGCAATGACGGCTTAAAGACGCTGGTTTATCCGGCAAGCTACGGCGGAGTTGAGGGTGTTGGCTCAACCACCAACACTGATACCAGGAGTACCTTCTCCAATTTCGGTTCCGGCGTTGTCACGTTTGCCGCTCCTGGAGAAGGCGTGATTACGACTTATCCTGGCGGGAACTACGCCGCAGGATGGGGAACTTCCTTTAGCGCGCCTATGCTGGCTGGCTCTGCAGCCCTGGTGTTGCAGGCGCGTCCTGCTGCCAAACCCGGCGATGTGACCAATGCCCTTTCCAAGACCAAACAGATCAACGATATGGGTTACGGACGCATTGATCTCTTTACGTCGCTCACAAACCTGCTCAACAGCAGTGGCTCCGGTAATTCAGGAAACGGAAACGGTGGATCTGCAGCGAGCGCTCAGTAAATCTGGCTTCGTTAAATCATCAGTCCAATTTTTATTAGCAACTCTAATAGTTTTATGCACTTATTTGCCTTTTGGCCTTACTTTTTGGTCAATTGATTTAACACAGAATTTACGTCAGCGCGCAGCTTAAGCAGCACAACCCTTTCCCAGGCAGGGCCAAGATTTCCATTTAGAATCAATCATCTATCTGATCTCCAATCAAATGCGATTGCGCTTGATCTTTTGCCTTATATTCTTTTTGCTTGCTCGATCTCCTATCTGTGCCAAAAATTTGCTTTCATTGGTGAATTCCAATCTGGCTATACTTTTCTCCGTTCGACGGATTAAGCGAAGGGAGCCCTCTGCACCGTTCACCGGGTGGACGCTTGGAGGGAGATAGTCGATGGCACAGTTCAAGATGTGTGCACGTTTTTTGTGCAGCCTGCTTTTGTTGATGAGTTTGTCTTTATCAGCCCAGAACAAGTACGTTCTGGTGACCTCACCCAGCAAAGTGCAGGATGTTTGTGGTCGCCACGGCCTCACGCAAGTCACGCAGCTTTCCAATCATGGCGTGGTTCTGGTTACCACTTCCTCACCGGATATCACAATCATTGGCGATTCCGATGTTCTGAGCTTTGAAACCGATCGGTCTCTGGCTGTGCCTGAGCTTTCCGGCGCTACGGTTGCCACGCTCACGCAGTCCACCAGCGGCATTCTCGACGGGCTTCCGGGCCGCAGCATTGTGAATTACTTTGGCGCTCAGGTGGCCAGCAATTACGTGCAGCAGCCGGCTACAGCCATTACTCGCCAGAGCACCGCACAAAACGCTGTGAATCTCACTGGAAACGGGGTTACCGTCGCCCTGATTGATACTGGCGTCGATCTCGCGCATCCGGCTTTGAGCGGGGTCTTGGTTCCCGGATACAACTTCATCAATGAATCTGCCACCCCCTCTGAACTAAATGATCTCGATCCAGCCACGGCTGCGGCCCTGGCACAATCCACCAGCGGAATTCTCGATGGCCAGAACCTGGTGCAGTTGAACGCCTTTACCGTCGCGATTCTGGACCAATCGACCTCAGGCATTCTGGACGGCACACCCAGCGCGTTCGGGCATGGCACCATGACGGCTGGGATTGTGCACTTGTTTGCTCCCAACGCAAAGATCATGCCGCTCAAGGTATTCGCCGGCGATGGCAGCTCTGATCTGTTTAACATTGTGCGCGCCATCTACTACGCTGCCGATCACGGAGCCAACGTCATCAGCATGAGCTTTGAAATTTCGCAGAGTTCGCCTTCACTGCAGAGTGCCATTCAGTATGCGTTGAGCAAGAATGTAGTGGTTGTGGCCGCTTCAGGAAATGACGGGCAGCAAATCCTGGTTTATCCGGCGGCTTATAACAGCGTAATCGGCGTGGGTTCAACCGCCAACAATGACGCAAAAAGCTCATTTACCAATTTCGGCACCAACGCCGTCTTTGTTGCTGCGCCCGGTGAAGGCCTGATTACCACTTATCCCGGCGGAAATTATGCTGCGGGATGGGGAACATCATTCAGCGCGCCGCTGATTGCCGGCGAAGCTGCACTGGTGCTCCAGGCCAAGCCGTCATACCGTCCGGGAGACGTAGCCAACGCCATTTCCCGCGCCGCTTCTGTTCCACAGATGGGGCACGGACGCGCCGATATTTGCCTTGCCCTTTCCAGTATTGGCATCGGCAACAATGTTTGCACCACATCCAATACCAGCGGGAGCACTTCCGGGTCTACTACTGCTCCGTAGCTGGATCGCAATTTGGATGGGTCTGCGAAACGGCCCTGTTTTGCGGCAGGGCTGTTTTATCGCTGCAAAAATCAATAATCGCCTGAAGGCATAGCGGCGTAACGGCGGAAAAAGCTGTTCGCTTTCCATTGCGGCCGCTGCGCTTCGTCCGCTGTCTTGATCGCCAGTGCGCGAACAATCTCTTCATACTTGCCTGCCGCAGCCAGGTCAACCGGCTGGTCCACATCATCGGATGGCGCATGGTAGCGCTGCGTAAGCCAATCCTTGAAGGTCTGCTGCTCCGGCGATCCTGGCAAAAATCCCACGCCCATGGCCAATGCCGGTATGCCATGGCGGATGAAATTGTACTGGTCGCTGCGTATAAAAGCGTTTCTCTGCGGCTCCGGGTCGGGCTGTACCTGCACTCCCAGTGATTGCGCTACTTCACGCGCAGCATCACCCATATCTGATTCCGCCAGACCGTACACTGTAAGCACTTTCAGCGGCACAATGGGCAGAAACATATCAATGTTGATATTTGCGATCATCGATCCCGGCTTCACCGTTGGATGAGCAGTAAAATAGCGCGAACCCAACAGGCCTTTTTCTTCTCCGGTAACAAACACAAACAGCAAAGACCGCTTCAGCTTCTTTGATTGCTTCTTGAGTGAGGCCAGCATGTCCAGCAGTACGGCGCTGCCGGCGGCGTTGTCCATTGCGCCGTTGTAGATGCGGTCGCCGTTGATAGGCTCGCCGATTCCCAGATGATCAAGGTGAGCAGAAAGCACAACGTATTCGTTCTTCAGTCGGGGATCGCTTCCCGGAAGTTGCGCCACCAGGTTGGCTGACTCCACATCTTTCTTCCTGACCGTTGCCCGCGCCTTGATGCTTACAGCCAGAGGGAAGCGCGGCAGCGGTTTGCGGTTTTGAGCAGGTCCAAAATTTCCTGCAGCGTATGGCCAGAACCCTCAAACAGCTTGCTTGCCTGTGTAGGATTGAATACTAGGGCTAATTCTTCGCCGGTGGTTTCATCGAACTCCGGATCTTTCAGGGCCATGCTGGGATGAGTGCGGTTAGCTGAAATACGCGACCAGGGAATATCCATGAATGCCGGATTAGGGATTGTGATGATTCCCACGGCCCCGGCTTTGGACATCGCCTTCCAGCGTTCACCTGCTGATTGATAATGCGAGGCCAACGCGCCGGGGATCTCTGCTGGAGCACCGGAAAAAATCACAGCAACTTTGCTGCGCAGATCAAGCCCTTCAAGATCGTTGTAGTTATTTTCCGGGACAGTGAGCCCATAGCCGGCGAATACCAGCGGCGCATCCACTGTTGGCGCCAGGTTTACGCGTGTGCTGAAGATGGCATCTTCGCCCAGCGTTAGTGGCTCAGTGTGGCCGTTATTGACGAGCGCCAGGCTGGAATCGCTTTCCACAATCTGGCGTGAGATAAATTGGACCGGCTGGTAATAGCCTTTTGATCCTGCTGGCTCCAGTCCTGCATGCTTAAGCTGCTCCACCACATATTCCTGGGCTTTGCGCAGGCCGGGACTGCCTGTCTCGCGGCCTTCCATGTCATCGGCAGCCAGGACCTTCACGTAATTCCACCAGCTTTTGCCATCGAGATGTGTTTCAGCAGTTGCCGTGCCATCAGCGATGGCGTTGCCAGAGCTATTTCCCAAAAGCGACGATGGGGATGTCGATTGCGTCTGCGAAAAAGCGGCGATCACTTCCAACGAGATGCACAGAACGAGGGATGGGAGAAGCTTTCTCATGGTGGCTGGAGCTCCTTCAAAAAACGGAGGAATTGAATGTGCAAAAGGATATCATTCCACTGCAAAGTTTCAGCGTGCGGGTGGTGTCCTATGAACAGGATAACTACCGCCTACGGCGTTGGTAGCTACGCGACCGCAGACCTATGGGATAATCCAATCCCTGTGAACGCACGTCCTGTTGCCATCACGGTGGTTACCTGCTTTCTCTACCTGGCTACAGCGATTGCTGCCGTCATTGGCATTTCACTTCTGTTTCCCAACGCGCTACTTGATCGATTGTGGGAGCTCAATCCCGCTGGAGCCGCGCTTTTCACGCGATTGGACGTATATCCGGCGTCTTTCTTCTGGTGTTGGGATGCGGCACCTTCCTTGCGGCTTGTGGCCTGCTCCGTGGAGATCGCTGGGCATGGTGGTTTGCGGTGGTACTGTTCGCGACGGATGTCACAGGAAATCTCGTGAGCTACTTGTTTCTTCATGACGCCGTGCGCACCATTTCTGGTGCAATCATCTCGACCGGCTTTCTTTATCTGCTTTGCCGTGGCGAGGTTAGGGCCTATCTGAACATACGCAGCTAAAACCCGTAATTTTCGAGCTAAAATTCAGCAATTCCGTTGAAAAACCCGCATGAATACTGGATAATATGCTAACCCATGTCCAAAAAACAGGAAAACGAATCCGAAGTTTCCAAAGATTTATGGATTGCGCCACGATATAGCTTGAAAGGTCCGGCTGGCGAACGTGCCTGGGAAAACCGTCCCGGAGGCCCGCCGAACAGTAGCCGTTTTTTGGAACTTGCAGATATCGCATTGGGAATCAAGAAGCCGGCGGCCAAGAAGAAGAAAGCTGCGGCTGCCAGCGCACATCAGACCAGCAAGACTGAGCCTTATTCAGGCGTTAAATATAAGCACGAGCCCAAATCCTAAGAATTTAGCTTTTAAATTTGCGTCGTTAGCTCTTCGGGTTGTGGCTGCCTGCCTGCAAAGTCTGCGAGACTGTTTTCGCATACTCGCGTAGTCTTTCCAGTGAAGTGGATAGAGCATTAGCCTTTTCTGCTAATCCGCGTGCACGCGCCACGGCCATCACCTGTTCGGCTTCCATGCCCAGGCGCTCCAGCGTGCTTACCAGATAGCCGAGCGCATCAGCGTGGGGCTTCCACAAGTAAGCGGAACTGGCTTTCTGGTTGTACTCATCCACCTCAACCACCATGCGGGAAAGATAAGCCACAATGGTCATCAGGATATTGGCGTAATCCGCGCGAAAACTTTTTTCGCCTTCGTATTCCGCCTTGAACGCCTCGACCTCTGCGGGTGAAAGAGTGATCTTGGCATTCTTTACCTGAAAAATAGCGGCAAACTTAGAATCGGAACCACGGACATGCTCCTTGATTGCCTGACGCGCGCTGTGGAGCTTGCCTTCCTGCACCGCGTTCTGCACCGCTTGCGATGGCGCCACGGCCAAAACTTCCGCCTTAATTGTTTGCGTAGAGACCGATTGCGGCCTGTGATGTGACGGCGCAGGCGGAGGCGGTGGTGGAGGAACGTTGGTGGAAAGCTGTGTTGGAATCGTTGGCCGCGGGGGCGGTGGTGGCGCCGGAGCTTCTGGCGGGGGCCCGGTAAGGGGGCGTGACGGCGTCAGGCGCACCGGCTTTTTGCTATCCACAGCCTTTTTGTATTTGGAGACCTTGCGAAATTCATCCTGCGCGAACTGATAATCTTCCGCGAGGAGTTCGGTGGTTTCCACCTCGCTCAGGTTCTGGACTGTGATGTCGCCTTCCACACGGGAGAGGATGCTGGCGCCTTCACGCTGAATATTTTCCGCATAAGTCTTGATCTGGATGGCGGCATCGTGGAAAAGCTCATCAAACTTGCGCCCAAAAACGTCATTCCACACGGCCAGGTTGGCCAGTGAATCGGGGTGATAAAACGACTTGCCCAGCGATTGCTTCAGCTCGCGCACCCGCTGCACGATACCCGAATCCATGATCTGGTCAAAATGCCTGAACTCTTCCAATTCCTGGTAAAGATACTCAAATTCCTGCAGCAGGGTAACGTGTTCCGGGGGCATGGGTTCGCACTGCACATCGCCCAGAGCGCGATACAGCGTGCCTTCAAACGCCAGTGACGCCTGTGAGATGAATGCATACGAGCTATCAACCTCAGGCCGTTGCCACGCGGCTGCTCCCTCTTGTTCAGGACTGCGAAAGAGAAAAGTAATAATGCAGTCCGTCTTATCGCGGTCGCCGGAGCGCTGTGAAGCCTTGGTCGTAAAGTAGCGTAGCAGGGCGTGAGTGGTTTCAAATCCGGGGATGGTTTTCAGCGCATCGCGCACCAGTGGCGGAGTCAGCGCCAAGTCCAGCACGTCAAGCCACAGCTTGAAATTTTGAATGAGCGTTGCGGTGTTCTCTGGAGTGGGCGTGACGTTGTTGATTTCTGCAGGAATAGGCACACCGTGCCCCAGACTGCTGGTGAGCAATCCAAGATAAAAATTATGAACGGTAATAAGGTCCTTAAGTTCCTGTTGGGGGTCTTGACCCAAAATTAACTCCTGCCCTTCAGAATTCTATGGTCCTGCCTGGGTGAGGAAGCCGGATTTGTCTCGTAGTGTAACCTACGCCAATCCATAGGGACAATCGGGGAACACCTTATAGAAAAGGTAACCCCTTATAAGGTATTGAGCAGCATGGGTTTACGAGAAATCGGAGGGCGGCGCGGCCCGCCACCCTATTTCCCTCCCAGCAACAACTTGGCAATCGTCTGCAATTGCATATTTGAAGTGCCTTCATAGATTTTGCCTATCTTAGCGTCACGGTAAAACTTCTCCACCGGATAATCCTTGGTGAATCCGTACCCGCCATAAATCTCAACTGCCAGTGAAGCCACGCGCTCCGCCACTTGTGAAGCGAACAGCTTGGTCATGGCCGCTTCTTTCACAAAGTTCATGCCCGCATCTTTCATGCGCGCTGCGTTGTAAACCATCATGCGCACCGCTTCAATTTCTGTGGCCATCTGCGCAAGCTGGAATTGGATTCCCTGAAAATCTGAAATGCTTTTGCCGAACTGCTTGCGCTCCTGCGAATACTTGAGTGCGCTCTCCCAGGCGCCTCGCGCCAGTCCAAGCATCTGCGCGCCAATGCCGATGCGCCCTTCGTTCAAAGTTTCAATGGCAATCTTGTAGCCTTTACCAACCTCGCCCAGCACGTTCTCTTTGGGCACGCGGCAATCTTCCAGGAGCAGTTCGCAAGTGGACGAAGCGCGAATGCCCAGCTTGTCTTCTTTCTTGCCCACGGTGAAGCCGGGAAAATCCTTTTCAATGATGAACGCCGTAATGCCCTTGTAGCCAGCGCTGGGGTCGATGGTGGCGAACAGGATGAAGACGCCTGCTTCTTTGCCGTTTGTGATCCACATTTTGCGGCCGTTCAGGACGTAATCGCTGCCCTTGAGCGCGGCGCGCGTCTGCATGGCAAATGCATCTGAACCGGACGACGCTTCGCTCAACGCATAAGCGCCAACGGTATTGCTCGCCATCTTTGGCAGGTAGCGGCGCTTCTGGTCGTCATTGGTCCAGCGCATCAGGGCGTTATTGACCAGCGTATTCTGCACGTCAACAATTACGCCTGCGGAAGCATCCACGCGGGAGACTTCTTCGACAGCGAGAATGGCCTCAAAGAACCTTCCAGCGGCGCCGCCGTACTGCTCCGGGACCTCGATGCCCATCAGCCCGAGCTGGAAAAACTGATCGATCAATTCCCGCTCAAAGACGCCTTTTTCATCCATCTCGCGGACTTTGGGCCGCAATGTTTCGTCCGCGAACTGGCGCACGTTGTCACGAAACAAAATTTCATCGTCGCTGAGCGCGACCAACGGTTGGGGCGGTGGGGCAACAGGAACTGATAGTTGAGACATCGCAAAAATCCTTCAGAAGTGATTAGGGCAAACACAAGATTTTATCATTGTGCCCGAGCGATGCTTATCGTGAGGAGTGTTTTTCGCCAGAGTGCGCCATCATCCGCCCGCGAGCTATTCAATGAGATTGCCAAACCGCGTTCTGCTGTCCCGGGTCGAGCCGATGCAAGTATTGCGAGATGAGTAGCGTCAATGGAACCATCAAGCTGTGAAGCCGCCTATGAATAAGAAGATGGCCGCAGGAGAAAACTCTCCCACGGCCAATTTTTAGGCTTGTTGATCATTAGGGTTGCGTTACGGTAATCGTCCTGCTGCTGGAAAAATTCCTGCCCGTGCTGTCCCAGGCTTTCACTACCAGCAGATGTGCTCCGGATGACATTGGCACATCAGTCTCAATCAAAGTGCTGTTCGGTGAATGGAACACCTCTTTGTTATCGAGATAGATCTGCATGGTTGTAATCGGAGCAGAGGATTTGGCCGCTGCCGTCACATGCACCGGAGCGTCTACTGAGGCGTGTTGTCCGGGCGAGCAGATGTTTACGACAAAATTGGTGTTCTCCAAGCAAGGCGGTACAGTCGCAGGAATCGACTTTGGCGTGGAGAGGAAAAAATCATTGTGGAAAGGCTGGCCTTTGGTCCAGGATTTGACCTCCAGACGATGCTCGCCGGGCACAAGCGCAAGGTTCTTATCAATGTTGCCGCCGGCCACTTGAAATACCAGCTTGTTATCGAGATAGATTTGGCTCACGCTTGGAGCAGTGGATGATGTGAAGTGAGAAACAATATGCGCAGGTGAAAGCCCTACAGCTCCGTCAGCCGGATGGCAGACCGTAACCGTGTGATTGACCGTGCTGATCTTGCAGGCGCTGGGTGGAGTGGTATTCAGCACCACAAATACCGGCCCGCCGAACTCGCTCACCATGGCCAGGTCAGGCTTGCCATCGTGATTGAAATCAGCGACAACAGTCGCTGGTTTCTCCACAATCGGCGCGTTCAGAGTCACTGTGATCAGTTGAGAAGGCCCGCCCTCGAACTCTGGTGGACTTGCGAACGTTCCATCCGCATTTTGCTTCTGGATAATCAGGGTCATCCGGTCATTGTCGGGATTAAATGAGGGATCGTTTGTATCAACGCCCACAAGTACAAAGTCTTTGTGGCCGTCACCATCCACATCGAATACGGCGCCTCCCACCTGAAAGCCTGTGTCATTCAAGTTAAGCCCGGCTCCTCCGCCAAAAGTGTCATCACCATTGTTAATGGCCACGCTTGTGCCCGTACAGGGTTCATGGCAGCCGTCAAAGGGCATGATCGCATCTGTAAGCCCGTCCTGGTTGACGTCAACCGTAAACAGGTCTGTAGGTGGGATGAGTGGTCCTATCACGGGACCGGCAGTAAATGTGCCATCGCCCTTGCTCACCAGCACTCCAAAAGCGCCTTGCCCCACGATCACGAAGGTGTCGCAGCATTCAATGTAGTAAAGGTCGTCCTTGCCGTCGTGATTGAAATCCGCCGTAGCAATTTTTGCGAGAAGAAAAGTATTGGAATCGGGCGGCGGCTGCGGGCCAATGCCAAAGCCGCTGGTGATCTTTTGCGCCACCACTCCGCCTTTGCCATTGCCCAGGCTTACATATACGGCATTCACCGGATTATTGCTGGATGTAGCGATGTCGGGGTTTCCGTCGCGATTGAAATCGCCCACGGCAATTGAGCCTGCGTTGGGCGCTCCGGCAATGTCATGGTGCGGCTGGAAAGTGCCATCCCCGTTGCCCAACAGGATAGAGACGCTGTGCGCGGCGTCCGCTCCGCCGTTGGAGACTACCAAATCCATCTTTCCGTCTTTGTTCCAATCCACCGCGGCCAGGCCATTGGACCCGGGGCCGGTAGCGAAATCCAGGTGCAGGCGGAAAGTGCCGTCGCCCTTGTTGATCAGAATTGAGACAGTGTCGCCGTTTACCGTAGCGATGTCAGGGATATGGTCGCCATTAAAATCAGCCACAATGATCTGGCCGGCAGTTCCACCAATTGGGTAACTCTGGGTGTTAAAACTCTGGCTAAAACAGAAGGACGCAAGAGAGAAGAAAAACACAACAGCGAAGAGGTGCTTCATGGGGCCTTACTCCGAGTTGCATAACAACTCGTGTGGTGTGATGTACTAATCAATAAACAGAGTTGCTGCTGAAGATCGCACTAAAATTACCTAAGCGGATTAATGCGAATCATGAACAGAGGATGAATAGGAAGAGTTATTTATTAAGGAATATTCATTATTTGTTGCAGCGACAAGATTATTTCTGCCCAACGGAATTTTGGAGCGCTGCAAAAACAAAAACATCCGTCTTGCGCCGGCGTTTTTTAGCTGAGTTTGTTTAATTTGTGTCTGTAGAGCTGGCTGCCCTTTTGTGCAAGACTTTTTACGTTCAGCTAATTTCTTGGCTTTGTGCGGAGGTTTGCATAGGATAGTAAACGTTCTTAGCATGTCGCAAACGCCTACAATCCGAAGGCCACTACTTGGCCAATAGCGTTTTTGGTGCAATTGAAGCCGGTGGCACCAAATTTGTCTGTGCCATTGGGATGAGCTCCGGATCAATCATCAATTCCATCCGCATTCCTACAAGAGTGCCGGCAGAAACAATGGCCGATGTCATCGCTTTTTTCCAGAACTGCGGACGTCCCATTTCAGCATTCGGGATCGGATCATTTGGTCCAATCGACCTGAAGCCTGCATCTTCTACGTATGGTTTCATCACATCCACACCCAAAGAGAGTTGGCGAAACTTTGATCTGGCAGGAACAATCCAGCGAGCTTTTAATGTCCCGGTTGCGTTGGATACCGACGTGAATGCAGCCATCCTGGCTGAGTCACAATGGGGTGCAGCCCAGAAGCTTGAAACCGCGCTGTACATCACCGTGGGCACTGGCATCGGCGGTGGTGCGATTGTTGCCGGCAAGCCTCTGCATGGCTTAGTTCACCCGGAGATGGGGCATATCCGCATACCGCATGATTTCGCGCGCGATCCCTTTCCCGGTCTCTGTCCTTATCACGGCGATTGCTTGGAAGGTCTCGCCTCAGGGCCTGCCATTAAAGCGCGATGGGGAATTGCGGCTTCAGAACTTCCTGCCGACCATGTTGCATTTGAGCTTGAAGCTGATTATCTGGCGTTTGCTTGCGTGAATTGGATCTGCACGCTTTCTCCGCAAAGGCTGATCTTTGGCGGCGGTGTCATGCAGCCGCATATTTTTCCCTTGCTGCGTGAACGCACTCGATCATTATTGAATGATTATGTAAATGCGCCAGAGATAACTGAACGGATCGACCATTATATTGTTCCACCAGCCCTCGGCAATCAAGCCGGTGTCCTTGGCGGACTTGCGATGGCTATGAGCGCTATAGAGAAAGCGGATTACTGAACCCAAGTTATGTGAGCGCGTTGTTTACGAATATCACCAAAAAAAACGCCCGCCTTTCTGGCGGGCGTCTCGAGTGAAATTTAAAAGCTATCGTGTTGCCTGTGCCGCTGCTCTCTGCGCCAGGATTTTCTTGGCATTATCAGCCAGTTCCTTGGCTTTGGGCAGTTGGGCGAGGGCCTCAACCACTTGCGGATCGGTCTCAGCACGGACTTTTAGGCCTTCTTCCTGGCCAAACTGAGAAATGAAGATCTCGCTCTTAATGGTGGACTTGATGTAGGGCAGGTCTTCGTTCAGATCGGCCTCAGTGAAAGGAATTTTCTGTGAGTCCAGGAATTTGCGGAACTCCTGCATCACCTGCTCATTCACTTCAAAATTCTTGTCCACCTGGCGATTCATAAGGTAATGCTTGGCGAAGTTGAAGAACGCATACTTGACCAGCAGTGAGTCTTCAAATTTTGTAGTTTTGAAGGGCTTGATTTTTACATCGGGCGTAATGCCGCCGCCGCCGAAAACCGTCCGTCCGCTGTCAGTCAGCTTGACTTCTTTTGTTGGGGACGTGCTGGAATTCGGGTTCGTATTGGCGTTGTTGTTCGGATTATCGTCTTCATCGCGCGCATAGTAATAATCGTAGAGGGAAACGCCGGTGTAGTCGCGTTGGATCAGGCGTCCGCTGGGCGTGTAATACTTGGCGGTAGTCAGAGCCAGGCCGGTATTCTCCGAAAGCGGATAGACAGTCTGCACCAGGCCTTTGCCAAACGTTACTTCACCCACAATCAGTCCGCGATCATGGTCTTGAATTGCGCCGGAAACAATCTCCGCCGCTGAAGCTGTGCCGCGGTTCACCAGCACCACCAGTGGATAATCTTTGCCACCGTTGCCGTGCGTTGCTTTGTAAGTCTTTTCCGGTGAACTACGCCCGTGATGCGAAACAATGACCTGGCCTTTCTTCAGGAATTTGTCTGCCACGCCCACGCCTTCATTTAAGAGGCCACCGGGATTCCCGCGCAGATCAAGCACCAGGCCTTTAAGATCGCCAAAGCCTTCCAGCGCATCTTCCACTTCCTGCTCAGTGGTTTCGTTAAACGCGCTTATGTGCATATAACCAATGCCCGGCCGGATCATGAATTTCAGGTCAACGCTGTTGCGCGGAATCTCGTCGCGTACCACGTTGAACTCCAGCG
>DASRDW010000168.1:0-4202 GCA_035652415.1 Candidatus Angelobacter sp.
GCTCTGGGGTGGGACACGCCATCCCAACCGTCTCAGTCCGGTAAATATTTTTCCTCGCATAGCTATGGCCATTTGGGCTATACAGGTACTTCACTATGGATTGATCCTGACCGCCAACTCTCTGTTACGCTGCTTACCAACCGTACCTGGCCGGACCGTGGTTCGCAGTTAATCAAACAAATCCGGCCCGCTTTCCATGATGCCATCATCGAGGCCCTTTAGCGAAACCCTGAGGCGCAAGACCAAGTGAGCCTTTCCGAAGACGCCATTCCGAGCCTGGAAACCGAGCAGCCCAACAGCGCGTCGGCTGCGCTGGATACGCTTTCTGCGCTGGAGATCGCCCGCCTGCTTAACGCTGAAGATAAGAAGGTGGCAGTTGCAGTTGAACAGGCTTTGCCGCAGATTGCGGAAGCCATCGACCTTATTGCCAATGCGATTATCAACGGTGGAAGGCTGATTTACGTGGGTGCGGGCACCAGCGGCAGGCTCGCTGCGCTGGATGCATCAGAGATTCCACCAACCTTCGGTGTCGATCCCAAGACCATTCAATACGTAATTGCCGGTGGTCCTAAAGCTCTAGCCAGCGCGACCGAATCTAGCGAAGACTCACGCGCCTCCGGCCGACTCGACCTACGCAAACGCAGGCCTGGCAAGAAAGATGTTGTGGTCGGCTTGGCCGCCAGCGGTCGAACTCCGTATACCGTAGCTGCTCTGGAATATGCACGCAAGAAAGGGGCCAAAACCGTTGCTGTAGTCTGCAATCGCAACTCAGAGCTGGGACAGCTTGCCGATATTGAGATCGCGATGGAGGTCGGGTCGGAGGCGGTTTCCGGGTCCACGCGCATGAAGGCGGGTTCTGCACAGAAGATGGCCCTCAACATGCTTTCCACTGGAGCAATGGCCCGGCTGGGCTATGTGTACGGCAATCTGATGGTGAACGTCCAGATTCTCAACCGCAAGCTAGTGGAACGCGGGTTGGCGATCCTGGAAAAAGCGGCCGGGGTTGATCGGGAAAGCGCCGCAAAAACTCTTAAAGCAGCGGATAACCATGTTGCCGTAGCACTCATCATGTTGAAGACCGGTTTAGGCCGGAAACAAGCATTACAGAGACTCAAGAGCGTTAAGGGCAACGTTCGGCAGGCGATTGCCATGGGGTAATCTAGATGAAGATCGTTCCCAAGCTACCAGCGGTCCGGCCTACAAGAGCAGCTATTGTGCTGCCGGATATAGCCGGAGACGGACTGAAGAAGCCGGTCACGCGCAGCCGGACCATACGGATCAACTTCAACGATCTGGCGATTGCGCATGAGAGTCTTATGGATAAGTTTGTAATTCGCGGCGGTAATCCCCTGGTGGGGAACGTCCGCATCAGCGGCGCCAAAAATGCCGCTCTGCCGGCGATGGCAGCCGCCATCCTCACCGACGAGCCGGTGATCCTGGAAAATATTCCTGATGTGCGCGACATTCAGACTGAGCGTAATCTACTGGTCTCCATGGGAGCCGAGGTTGAGTTGGGTTATGGCCGCGCCTCACATCGCACCACCATCTCTTGCAGCCGGCTGGTGAACCCTGAAGCAGCTTATGAAGTGGTGAAGACCATGCGTGCTTCAACGCTGGTTCTGGGGCCGCTGGTTGCACGCATGGGCCGCGCTCGCGTCTCCCAGCCAGGAGGCTGTGCCATTGGTGCCCGACCTATTGATCTTCACGTTAAAGGGCTGGAGAAACTCGGGGCTTCCATCAAACAAGAGCACGGCTATATTGAAGCCAGCGCCGACCGCCTGCGCGGCGGGCATATTATCTTTGACAAGATTACCGTTACTGGCACTGAAGATCTGATGATGGCAGCCACGCTCGCAGAAGGCGAGACCATCATGGAGAACTGCGCCCGCGAACCTGAGGTCGCGGATCTGGCTGTTTTATTAACCAAGATGGGCGCAAAGATTGAAGGCGCAGGTACGCGTACCATTCGGATTCAGGGCGTCGATAAGCTGCATGGTGCGCGGCACCGCATTATTCCTGATCGCATTGAAGCCGGCACTTTTGTGATTGCCGCAGTTCTTACCGGCGGCGACCTCACGCTTACCAACTGCGATCCCAGCCATCTGGGTGCGCTGATTCAGAAGCTGGAAGAATGCGGCGTGAAAATTACGGCAGCTCAAGATTCCATGCGCGTCACCAACGGCCACCAGCTTATTGCTGCCGATGTTTCCACTGAAGAATATCCGGGCTTTCCCACGGATATGCAGGCCCAGTACATGGCCCTGGCAACGCAATCCCAGGGTACTTCTATCATCACGGAAAATATTTTTGAGAACCGCTTCATGCACGCGCAGGAGCTGACGCGCATGGGCGCGAACATAAAAGTTGAAGGCAGCCGCGCCGTGGTGCGAGGAAAGACACCGCTGAGCTCTGCCGCGGTGCAATGTTCTGATCTGCGCGCTTCCGCTTCGCTGGTTATCGCCGCCCTGGTGGCCGATGGTGAAACCATTCTTGATCGCGTCTATCACATCGATCGCGGTTACGAGCGCATTGAAGAAAAGCTAAAAGGTGTTGGTGCGCAGATTCGCCGGATCGGTGAATTCCTGCCTCGCCGCGCCGCTGTCCCTAGCGTAGTGGCCTAAGAGAAAAACCTTTATACCCTTTGTACTGCTATGCCAGTGTACCCCTGTGCATTGTCCCTGTGTTCCCGATATGGAACAGAGTGCGATTTTTATTAGCGATTTTTCATTTTTTGACATTCTGAGAGCCGTAACATAGATGTTCTACGATTGAATACAGTAGAACATGCAACAATGGGATGAAATTCGCGACTCTCGTGCTGAGCAGAATGGTGACAAGCCCCTGCCGCTGTTCCGGCCGGAAGCAATCCTGAACCAGCAGCAAAAATCCTACGGCGATATCATTCTTATTCGCCCACTTTCACTTACCTTACTTACGGGTCTGGCTCTGGCGATTGTCGCGCTGGCAGCCGCTTTCCTTTTGCTGGGCCACTATACAGAAAAGGCCCGCGTTTCCGGGGCATTGCTGCCTGAGCCAGCCGGAGCTTCGAACTCGAACAGCGCCGGGCTGCGCGCTGAACTGTATGTCCCCGGACGCTTGCTTGCTTCAGTAGAGCTGGGAGCACGGCTGCAATTGCACTGTGCAAGCTGTCCGCAGAAGCTTCGCGAGCAGGACGTGACGGTCCTGAACGTATCAGATACGCCAATTACCCCAGACAGCAGCTCTGCAAATACGAAAGCTTCTGAGCCAAGCTACAAAGTTACGGTGTCTTTACCACCAGAAGCGGCACAGAGCGCTGCATTCAACCATTCACCGCAAACGGGAGTGCCAGTGGAAGCGGAAATCCCGCTTGGTCGCAAACCTTTACTCAAGTGGCTGTTCAAACCGTCTGGAAGTTGATAAGACGCGCATTCGTGAAGCAATTTTGCAGAGATGAAATTTTCCTGGTCGCAAAAATTGCCGATGGTTTACCAGACCGAAGGGGCAGAGTGTGGTCTGGCTTGTCTGGCGATGATCGCCGGATACCACGGCGCGCAGATTGACCTGCCTGCGCTGCGGCAGCGGTTCACGCTCTCTTTGCGTGGGGCCACGCTGGCCAACATCATTAAATTTGCCAGCGCGCTTGAATTTACCGGAAGGCCCCTGCGCGTGGAACTTGAGGACCTCGGCTATCTCAACACGCCCTGCATCCTGCATTGGAAGATGGACCACTTTGTTGTCCTCAAAAAGGTCACAAGGAAACACATTTACCTGCACGATCCGGCCATGGGGCCGCGCCGCGTCAGCCATGCTGAAGCCAGCCGGCTGTTTACAGGCGTTGTCCTGGAACTGACGCCGACTCCCAGCTTTGTCCCCCGTGATGAGCGCCAGCCGCTGACTATGCGGGACTTGGTTGGCCGCGTGGTGGGACTGAAGCGCGCCCTGGGACAGATTTTTGTTCTCGCTGCCGTGCTTGAATTGTTTACCCTCATCAGCCCGTTGTTCCTGCAATTGACGGTAGATAAAGTCCTGGCGGCCTTTGATCGCAATTTGTTGTTGACTCTGGGCATTGGCTTCATGCTGCTGATTGCTTTGCAGTCCGCCCTTGGAGCATTGCGAAGCTGGACCACGCTCTACTTCGGCACGTCACTCAAGCTGCAGTGGTACGCCAATCTGTTCTCCCATCTTATTCGCCTGCCGGTTTCATTTTTTGAGAAGCGCTA
>DASRDW010000169.1:0-13442 GCA_035652415.1 Candidatus Angelobacter sp.
GCTACATCTCTCTACGAAGAAAAGATCATGGACCGGAATACCGGGCGCATGCTCAATCCAAATATGGATTTCTACCGTCTTGCCGGCATTGGCGATGTCGGCGAGCTGGTGGTCCACATGATGACCGGTAAGGGTTATGACGAGCGCGGGCCTATCGGCCTGGGTGAGCCGCCCACGGTTGGCCCCATGGCTGCAATCAACAATGCTGTGGCCAATGCAATCGGCGTGCGCGTTCCCTTCATGCCCATCACGCCAGACCGCGTGCTGGCCGCGCTCAATCCCCAAGGAGGCAACAATGCGACCGTTTGAATACACCAGCCCCACGACTGCGCGACAGGTTCCAGCGCTGCTGGGCAAAAGCTGGGGTGAAGTTGAGATTCTTGCCGGCGGCAGTGACCTGCTCTCCTTGATGAAAGATGAGATCACCACGCCCAAGCGGCTGGTAAACATCAAGCAGGTGGCAGGGCTGCACGCCATCAGCAATGAAGGCGATGCGTTGCAACTGGGCACGCTGGTCACCCTGGATAGGATCGGCGCGGCTTCCGAGGTGCAACATCAGCATCCTATGCTGGCCTCTGCCGCTGGTGATGCTGCCAGCCCCCAGATACGCAACGTTGCCACCATTGGGGGCAATCTGTGCCAGCGCCCGCGCTGCTGGTATTTCCGGACCGGCTATGGATTGCTGGCGCAAAAAGACGGAAAATCACTGGTCACGCAGGGTGACAATCGCTATCACGCCATTCTTGGCAATGATGGCCCAGCCTATTTTGTCAGTCCATCAACCATCGCCCCGGTACTGATCGCCTACAACGCAAAGCTCCAGATCATGGGACCGCGAGGCTCGCGCGATCTGCCGCTGGAAAAATTTTTTGTAATCCCCAAAACAGACCAGCAGCGCGAACACGATCTGCAGCCTGACGAGTTCATCACTCACGTGATTGTTCCGCCAGCACCGGGGGTTCGCGCCGCGCATTATGAAGTCCGGCAGAAGGAAGCTTTTGACTGGCCTTATGCCACCGCCGCAGTTGCCTTAACCATGAATGGCAGCACCGTAAAGAGCGCTCGCGTTGTCATGGGCCATGTTGCGCCCATCCCGTGGCTCTCGGTAGAAGCGGCAGAAGCTCTCCAGGGCAAAGCCGTCACCCCTGCTACTGCCGATGAAGCCGCAAAAGCTGCTGTATCCAAGGCAAAGAGTCTGGGCCACAACACACAGAAAATTCATCTTGCCCGCGTAGCGGTAAAGCGGGCCATACTGGCTGCGGCAGGCGCGCCCGCGCGTGCTGCGGTTGAGCGTAATGGCATGAGGGAGGCGTAGCATGAGCAATGTACCTGATCGTTTCAATACTGACCGTCCGGGGCTTTGCTCCGCGTTGCACTGGAAGAGCCAATATATATGGTCAGACCCTGATCCCACGGTTCCACGCTCCGGGGACGGCCTTTTTTGGTGCGGCATGACGCAGACCTGCATTGGACCGGACGGCAAACTGGCGGAACCAGGCAACTGCTGCTCCGGCGACCGTGGCTGCCACTGCGGTGCAAGCAAATAGCTGCAAGACCGACAGAGACCGGCCACTGCTCTCTTTCGCTGTTACTATGCGTGGCTTATTTTCCAAAGCGCGTGAGTATTCCTGACTCACGCGCAGATTCAGCAGAACGACTTCCTCCCCTGCCCCTTCTTCACTCAACCGCAAAATAATGTTGGTAAACTCATGCCACATAAGAAAGTTCAGGTGATACGGAAGTACCTGAAATAATGGATTTCATCCTCAGCCGCGAAAGCCTAAAATAGAAGCAGTAGGAGTCTTACCCATGAGAAAGATCTTTGTCCTTCCTTTTTTGCTTGCATCGCTGGCAACTGTGGCGTTTGCCACGTCAAAGCCCCAGATTTCCGGCCAGTACGTTGAAACGCGTAGCGCCGATGTTTACGTGGGCCAGTGCTTCGCCAACAGCGAGATGAACCTGACCGGCCAGGAAGCAATTGTTGCCTGGCACGTGGGCGAAGGCTCATGGGATGGTGTTTCGCTAAATGGATTGACCGTTGTTGGCGCTATCAAAGCGCAGGCCACGTTAGGCGATCCTTACGGCAAGCCATATCCTGCCAAGTCAGTTCTCATCGTGGATAAACAAGCTACTCCAGAGCAGCGCCAGGCCCTGATCAACTTTGCCCAGGAGATGGGCGGTGAGCTGCTGCAGCACGTTGTGCACGTCATTGATGCCCCCATTGATATGGAAGTAGCGCAAGGCCAGCACAGCACTCGCGCCCGCCTGCAGGCCGGCGATGTGGTCACGGTTGAGACGCGCGCCATCGGCGAAAAAGACCATCTCTGCGGCAATGAAGATACGTTTTATCCGCCGCTTACCCAGACCGCGCATGCTATGCCCGCTGTTGCCATGACAGATCAATATCTGGGCAACGATCTTAACGAAACCTGGACACTGCATGACAAGCGCAGCGCGTTTGTGGGAACGTTTGTGCGGTAAAAAATTCGGGCTAAATTCAAAAACTATGATTGCCGGAATCTCTCGATTCGGGCAATCGCTTTTTGTAGCCTGAGAAACATCCCTTCCGCCGTGGTAAGCTTCTGCTTCCAAATTCTATGAACAATGCACATCCCTCGCACTTTGATCTTCAGGCAGCAGCAAAGCAAATCATGTTGGAAAACGGTTTTGAGCCGGACTTTCCGCCCGAAGTCCAGCAGCAACTGGCACAGATCAAATCTGCGCCACCGCAGTCTTCCAATGCAGATGTTCGCGACTTGCGGAGCCTGCTCTGGTCGTCAATTGACAATGACACCTCCCGCGATCTGGACCAGATTGAGTACGCGGAAAAGCTGCCCGATGGAACCACCAAGGTCATGGTCGGCATTGCCGACGTGGATGCTTTTGTGCCGAAAGACACGCCGATTGATCGCCATGCGGCGCATGAAACCACCACGGTTTATACCGGCGTGCGTAACTTTCCCATGTTGCCGGAAGAGCTATCTACCGGTACAACTTCCCTCCTTGAAGTGGATGGCAAGCTGAGCGTGGTGACTGAGTTTGTTGTCGATAGTAACGGCCAGGTTGGAAAGCACGACATCTATCGCGCGCTGGTGGTCAACAAGGCGCAGTTAACTTATAACGCTGTGGGCGCATGGCTTGAAGACCGAGGGCCGGCTCCGCCCAAGGTGGCCGCATCGCCCGAACTGCAAGCACAGCTCAAACTGCAGGATGAAGCGGCCCAGGCGCTCAAGAATGAGCGTTATCGCCACGGCGCATTGAACATTGAGACAACGGAAGTAAGTCCTGTGGTGCTCAATAACCAGGTCGTCGATCTCCAGAAACAGGAAAAAAATCGCGCCACTGAGCTGATAGAAGACTTCATGATAGCCGCCAATGGAGTGATGGCGCGCACGCTGGAAGAGGCTAAACTTTCATCGATACGCCGCATCGTAAAAACGCCGGAGCGGTGGGACCGCATTGTGGCCCTGGCCGCGCAGCATGGTGGCAAGCTTCCTGCACAGCCGGATTCAAAAGCCCTCAATGATTTTTTACAGCTTCGCAAACAGGCTGATCCAGACCACTTTGCCGACGTCTCGCTCACTGTCATCAAGCTGATGGGCCCCGGCGAATACGTTTTGGAGCGGCCCGGCGATCCATCGCCCGGACACTTCGGTCTTGCCGTGCAGGACTACACGCACTCGACAGCGCCTAACCGGCGATTTGCTGACGTGGTAACGCAACGCCTGATCAAAGCTCATCTTGCCGGAGAAAACTCTCCGTATGCTGACGCAGAGTTGACTGCCATCGCTACTAATTGCACAGTCAAGGAAGACGCGGCGCGAAAAGTGGAGCGTGCAATGTCAAAACGTATTGCTGCAGTAAGCATGAGCAGCCGGATCGGTCAGGTGTTTGACGCGATCGTCACCGGGGCTACACCGAAGGGAACCTTTGTTCGAGTGCTCAAACCTCACGTTGAAGGCTTGTTGATCCACGGACAAGGCGTGGACGTGGGCGACAAGCTGCGCGTGAAACTTGTGAGTACAGATCCGCACAAAGGTTACATAGATTTTATGCGCGCCTAACAAATAATTTTTATTTCAGATACGTCAGAGTTGCCGGGAGCGTTGTCTTACTTCGATTGCCAAACATTTCATCGACCCAATTAAAATTTCTAATCCAGCTGGCCACGCCCAACATCACAAGGCGCAAAAGAAATAGTTTTCGTTAACTGGCACTTGTTTTGCATATCTCTATATTTTCAGGGCCAGTTTCCACCCCTTATATAACAAAGAGCTTGGACTAGATGGGTGCTTGAACCGATGGTAGGCTCCTGAAATGCTTGACCTTAGTTGCTGGCTCAAAAAAGTTCCAAATGCAGGATTGCACATTTAGCTGGGTAATTCTTGCACGCATAGCGGGTAAGGAATTCACTCATTTGGAGAACCCCCTTATGAACGACGATCAAAAATGGCTTGAAGCTGCTGCCGGTATTGAACAGGATATTTTGTATCTGAAAGCAGCATTGAAATCTGCTCAAAGTTGTGTTGCGGCCAGCCTGGCCAAAGATATTGAACGCTTGCAAGTCGCCCTGGCTGTTTATCAGAAGAACGCTTCCACCAGCGTGCCCTGGCCCAGCCCTGATGATTTGTTCTGCATTAACCTTTTCACTTCCCCCCAACAGGTTTCCACCGCCATGCGGCGAGACTTTAAGTTTGCTTGCTAGCTCACTCACTGGCACGTTGGGAGAATGAGATGAAGAAGCTGCGAATATTGCTGGGCGGAAATGAATCCATCGAAAGCGCTATGGAATCATGGGGCTTTGACGTAACGGCCGTGGCCGATGGCAAGCAGGTATGTTCTGCCATCTATACTGACCGGTTTGATCTCTGCCTTCTTGATTGGGATTTGCCCAAGATGACTGGGCTTGAAGCGTGCGGCTGGATTCGCTCAGTAAACCTGCCTGCACAACCTTACGTGGTTCTAGTCACGCACCGAGGTAATCCGGAACAGGTTCACGCGGCTTATCTGACCGGCGCCAATGACTTCATCACCAGCCCTTTCAACCTGGAAGACCTGCATTTTCTTGTGTCAGCTTTTGCGCACAAGCTTTCCAGGGCTCGTGTCGCCTTTCAGGATTTAGGACTTTGGGATCCGCTGGAGCAATATCGCCGCGATCTTTCTTCCCAGCCCACAAGAATCTACTCGCGCATCTAAAGCGCAACAACCCTGAAGGCTGTTGCGCTTCCAGAAGTTTTCTCTTTCTATCCTTTAAATCCGTGTTCTACCAGAGCGCGGCGCAGCTTTTCCAGGCAACGCCCACGGATGAAGCCAATAGATCCGGTCGCCAAACCAAGGCGTCTAGCAACCTCAGCATAAGGCAGCGCCGGCTGTTCAAAGAAAAGAAGCCGGACCAGTTCCCGATGGCGTGGAGCAAGCTGTGAAACCACCTCGCGCACAATCTGCTCTTGCTCCAGTTGTGCAAGTGAATCCGAGTGCCATGTGGAGGCGATACCTTCCGCTACTTCCGGCTCCATGGCATCCAGTTCTACGTGGTTTGCCTGCTTTCTTTTCCACCGGTAGGACTGGCGGATGGTCACGGTGATAAGCCATGATCGCAAAGACTGCGCGTTCTTCAGTTGCGGAAGGCTGTTAAGGACTTCTATGCATACAGCTTGAAATACGTCTGCGGCGTCCTCAGGAGAAGCGCCATACTTGAGTGGAATGGAAAAGATCAGCTTTTTGTATCTGTCGATTAGCTCTTCCCAGGCCCATGACTCGCCCTGCAAACAGCCTTGGACCAGCCATTCATCTTCAAGAGGTTCGCCGTCATTGCACGTGCAGGGTTCAACTGAAGATTCAATTATGAGTTCCGGTTGCACCGCAGGGATAAAATCCCCTGGGTCGGGTGTATAAATTTCGGATTTCATTGTCCCATTTCCTTGTCTGATTAATGTCTCGTTGTTTCGCACTGGTTCGTAGACCGGGCCAGGAGCGCTGTAATTGAAATCCTCACAATGAGTGCAGGATTACTTATTTACAGACACACTTCGGGAATGGAAACGAGATCAGATACGCAAAGGGACAGCAAAACTGGCGGGAGCAGCTTCCGGGCTGGCATTGTCGAAAGTTCTACTGGCAAATGCGCGCGACGGAATAAGGAAGCCTGAATGCAATAAGTCAGGAAAGAGTGAAAATATGATCCCGGCAAAAACAAAGAACATGCCGGTTTCAAACAGCACGGAAATCACGTGCAGTTCAATATCGCCGGTCGCCACCGGGAAATTGTCCAAGCTATCCAGTTGCATGAATGGCGAAAAGATCGCCATCAGGATTATCAGGATAAGCACGATTTGTGGCAACTTGCGGAGCATTTTATCTTTATATGCCCTTAACGAACCTTTCTTATTGGGCAGCCGAAAAGAGAAAAATACGCTCGTTTTTCTCCAGCTCGGACTATAGCATGGGGTATTTTGTGCCCCAAGATTGCTTCCCTCAGAGGGCGTTCAAATCCCAGCCAATAATCCATGCAAGTTGTTGATTTTTATCAGTTTACTTCCTGCAGAAGGGTTCTTGCCAAATGGCTCTTAGCGTCAAGCTTCTTAAGAATCTCTAACAGATATTGACCCTGGGTAATGCAAAATTAAGATCAGCCTATATTTTTTTGCGATCAGGCCTGCACCATACTTTTAGTGGCCGCGCTTCACAGAGTTTCGGCCCAATGTGTTATCGCCCGCCACCTGTGCGGGAGCAGTGGCGGTTTCCGAAACTCTAACCACTTTCTGTTTAGATCCAACCAACTGAGTTGGCTCAGGCAGGGAAAAAAGGAAGAGCGGGAGAGCGAGTGGGGAATTAGCGCGTTCTCCCGCATCTTCCTAGTATCAATACATCGGGAATGAAGTACTCTCCAGATCCAGTCCCAACTGCAATTTCGCCCCTTCAGTCATTCTTCCCGGATGCCACGGCGGATCAAACACTACATCAACGTTAAGCTCCTTGACCGTAGGCAGGCTTGATAGCTTGCGTTGGATATCTGCTTTCAGCACGTCTGACATGCCGCATCCGGGGGCGGTCATGGTCATTTTTATGTCGATCTTGTTGCCATCTGCGACTGGAGAAATCTGGCAGGAATAAATCAGGCCCAAATCCACTACGTTCACTGGGATTTCAGGATCATAGACAGTACGCAACTGGTCCCAGACAAGGTTCTCACTGAATTCGGCCGGAGCTTCTGTTGCCTCCGACGAAGGCGTCGCAGCCAGGCCCATCGCATCGGCATCCTTGGCGTCAATGCGGACCATATACCCCACGTCCGTCATTACCGTATAGCTGCCGCCCAGCGATTGCATCATTCGCACCGTGGTCCCTGCGGCAAGCTTGTGCGGTATGCCGCTGGGAATCTGTGTGGCATCGACGTCACGCGCCAGTACGATAGGTTCATTTGCTGCCATTGGTACCTATTCTGTTGAAACAGCCTGATCTTCTCCGCGCATCGCAGCCCGCAAGGCATGCCAGGCTAGCGTTGCGCATTTTACCCGCAACGGAAACTCTGACACTCCCGCAAACACCGCCAGCTTGCCCAGATCTTCCTGCGTTCCGGCTTTTTGCCCGGTAACCAGGTCGTGGAACTTGGTAAAAATATCTTCGGCTTCGGCCGTTGTCTTGCCTTTGAGCGTTTGCGTCATCATGGAAGCAGAAGCTTTTGAGATGGCACAACCGCTGCCCTGAAAACCGATGTCGTTGATAGCGCCGTCTTTCAGGTTGAGATAGACCGTAAAATGATCGCCGCAGAGCGGATTAAAACCCTCTGCCTTGTGGTTTGCCTGCTCCAAGGCGCGGTAATTTCGGGGCTTTTTGCTGTGCTCCAAAATCACTTCCTGGTAAAGCTCCCGCAGCTCAGACATTACCCCATCACCTCACGGACTTTGCGGATTCCCGCTGCCAGCGCGTCAACTTCTTCGCGTGTGTTATAAAGCCCAAACGATGCGCGGACGGTGGCGGGGATATTAAAACGCTGCATCACCGGCTGCGCACAATGGTGCCCAGTGCGCACGGCGATACCTTCACGATCAAGAATTGTCCCAATATCGTGCGGGTGGATATCTTCCATCACGAATGAGAGTACGCCAGCCTTCTCACGCGCTGTGCCAATGATTTGAACTCCTGGAATCGACTCTACCTTATTTGTGGCGTATGCCAGCAATTCTGCTTCATGGGCCTCAACCTGCTCCGGCCCCAAATTGTTCAGGTACTCGATGGCTGTACCCAGGCCAATTGTGTCTGCAATATTCGGCGTGCCGGCCTCAAACTTGTAGGGCAAGCGGTTGTAAATGGTCTTATCAAAAGTAACTGAAGCGATCATATCGCCACCGCCCTGCCACGGTGGCATGGCCTCAAGCAAAGCTGCTTTTCCGTACAGTACGCCAATGCCTGTAGGGCCGTACATCTTGTGGCCGGATATGGCATAGAAATCGCAATCCAGCGCTCGCACATCCACTGGCATACGCGGCGCTGCCTGCGCTCCATCCACCAGTACGGGGATATTTCTGGCATGGGCTAAACGAACGATTTCGCGCACTGGATTAATCGTTCCCAAAGCATTCGAAAGATGCCCCACGGCAACAATCTTCGTCTTCGGGCTTAACAGCTTTTCAAACTCTTCCAACAGCAGTTCGCCGCGATCGTTGATCGGCGCCACACGCAGCTTCGCGCCTTTCTCTTCGCATAATAACTGCCACGGCACAATGTTGGAGTGGTGCTCCATCGCGGTGATCAGGACTTCATCACCCGCGCCCACGTTTTTTCGACCGTAAGTCTGGGCCACCAGGTTGATGCCTTCTGTGGTGCCGCGCACAAAGATGATCTCTTTGCTGTCAGCCGCGTTCAGGAACTTTTGTGCTGTCACTCTGGCATGTTCATAAGCTTCTGTCGCCCGCTCAGAAAGCGTATGCACACCGCGATGAATATTGGAATTGTCGTGACGATAGTAATGCTCAAGAGCATCAATTACGGCCAGGGGTTTTTGCGTGGTGGCGGCATTATCCAGATAAACCAGCGGCTTGCCGTGGATTTTTTGCTGCAACACAGGAAAGTCCTTGCGTACCTTCTGCACGTCAAATCCGCTGACAACATCAATCCCATGCGGCGTCTTGGCAACGGTACTCATCCCACTTCCTCCCAATTCCGCTCCACCACCTGGGCGGAGCCTTCGCCGGAAAACTGCGCTGACTCCGGCAGTCGCGCAACTACCAGTCGCTCCAGGTGTTCGCGCACCTGAGGCGAATTCATACGATCAAGGCATTCATTGGCAAAGGCCAGCAGCAATAAGTCGCGAGCAGAGACTTCATCCAAGCCGCGCGAACGCAGGTAAAACAGCGCATTTTCATCCACCTGGCCGATGGTGGCCCCGTGGGTGCACTTCACATCGTCGGCATAAATTTCAAGCTGCGGCTTGGTATCAATTTGCGCATCATCAGAGAGCAGCAGGTTGCGATTGGTCTGCTTGGCATCTGTCTTTTGCGCATCTTTGTGGACGATGATGCGCCCGTGAAACACGCCGCGCGCCTGTCCATTCAAAATGCCGTTGTAAAACTGCCTGCTGTTGCAATGCGGGCTGGCGTGTTCAACAAGCATGTAGTTATCCATGTGCTGGCGTCCGTTGGCCATGAACAGACCGTTGATCAAGCATTCGCTTCCCTCACCTGCCAGCACCGGATGAACGTTGTTGCGAATCAGCGCTCCACCCAATAGCAGTGAGTGTGTGGCTACATTGGCACTCCGCCCCTGCTGGATGCGCAAGGTGGAGAAGTTGTAAGTCGACTCGCCTTCGCGCACGACCATATAGTGCGAGACGTTTGCATTGGCACCCGCCACCAGTTCGGTTGCAGTGTTGGAGAATGAAGTGCCTTCGCCCAAAGAAGCGTAGTCTTCCACGATTGTGACCTGGCTGCTCTCACCCGCAACGATCAGATTGCGCGGGTGGTTCATGGTGGGCGTAGCGCCTGGAACTGTGATGAACAAAGCGTAAATTGGCGTTTCCACCGTTACGCCTTTCGGCACTTCAATGTAGATCCCGTCTTCAATAAATGCTGAGTTCAGCGCAGCAAAAGTGTCCCGCTCCGTATTCAAATAGCGGCCAAGATGTTGTTCAACGGTTGCCGGATCTTGGGCAAGCTGAGCAGCCAGGCTGCTGATCTTCACACCCGTGATCGAAGGAGGAGTTGAGAGCTCTTTTGAAAACAATCCATTGACGAACACTAATTGGCAAGCGAAGCCGGCTGTGCAAAACTGCTCTAGATCGTTCTTGGCCACATTTGCCGTCTCTGCCAGTTCAAACTGCGCACCAGAAACAGCTGACACGTTGGTAAAACGCCAGTCTTCATCGTGCGTGGTCGGAAAGCCGCTCTCGGAAAACTTTGTAAAAGCTTCCTGCCGCAGCGATCGCAGCCAGCGCGGCTGAGAGGCCGTGCGGCCGTTTGACTGATCGAATGTCTCCAGATATTTTTCCGGAACTTGGGTTGCTGTAATCACTCTTCTTGTTCCTTCGATGTTTTAAATCCCGAACTCGCGTTCTTTGCGAGTGAGGGACCCCCTACAATCTTTCAAGCTTTATAGGGCGACTCAATTTCTGTGTTCACCCGAAATTTCCCGTTGCCATAGCGATCCCTCGCTACGCTCGGGATTTCAGAAAAACCTACCGCCTCGCTCCCGTCAACTCGCCTTCAGTCCAGCTATAGCCCTTCTGCTCAAGTTCCAGCGCCAGTTCCGGCCCGCCAGATTTCACGATCCGGCCATTCACCAGCACATGGACAAAGTCGGGCACAATGTAATCCAGCAGCCGCTGATAATGTGTCACCACGACCATGGCGCGGTCCTTGCTGCGCATGGCATTCACGCCGTTAGCCACAATCTTCAGGGCGTCAATGTCCAGGCCGGAATCAGTTTCGTCCAGCACGGCCAGCTTCGGCTCCAGCACAGCCATCTGCACAATTTCATTGCGCTTCTTCTCGCCGCCGGAAAAACCTTCATTTACCGGACGGTTCAGAAATTTCTCGTCCATCTCCAGCATGCGCATCTTCTGGCGAAGCAGCGGCAGAAAATCCATTGCGTCCATTTCATCTTCGCCGCGATATTTCCGGACTGCATTCAATGCCGCGCGCAGAAAGTACGCGTTGCTGATGCCGGGAATCTCCACCGGATACTGGAAGGCCATAAACAGGCCTTCGCAAGCCGCATCTTCCGGCTTCATCTCCAGTAGGTCTTTGCCAGCAAAGGTGATGGAGCCGCCGGTAACTTCATAGCTCTCACGGCGAGCCAGCACCTGGGCCAGCGTGCTTTTGCCGGAGCCGTTTGGCCCCATGATGGAGTGCACCTCGCCCGGATTCACCGTGAGGTCAATTCCCTTCAGGATTTCGTTTCCATTCACACTCGCATGCACATTTTTAATTTCGAGCAAGCTCATCGTTATCCAACGCTCCCCTCAAGGCTAATGCTAAGTAATTTCTGCGCTTCCACGGCAAACTCCATCGGCAGCTCTTTAAAAACGGCCTTGCAGAAGCCGTTAATGATCATGCTGACGGCTTCTTCTTTGGAGATGCCGCGTTGCTGCAGATAGAAAATCTGATCATCACCGATCTTTGACGTTGACGCCTCATGTTCCATGCGCGCGCTGGCGTTCTTTACCTCGATGTACGGAAACGTATGCGCGCCGCACTTATCACCGATCAACAGTGAATCGCACTGGGTGTAATTGCGCGCGCCTTGCGCGCCTTTCAGGATCTTCACGCCTCCGCGATAGGTATTCTGTCCGTGGCCGGCGGAGATCCCCTTTGACACCACTGTGCTCTTGGTGTTCTTGCCGATGTGGATCATCTTCGTTCCGGTATCGGCCTGCTGATAATTGTTCGTCAGAGCAACGGAGTAGAACTCGCCCACGGAATTTTCGCCCTGCAAAATGCAGCTCGGATACTTCCACGTAATGGCCGAGCCGGTCTCCACCTGCGTCCAGGAAATCTTTGAATTCTTGCCCAGCGCTTTGCCGCGCTTGGTCACAAAGTTGTAAATCCCGCCCTTGCCTTCCTTATCGCCCGGATACCAGTTCTGCACCGTGGAATACTTGATGGTCGCGTTGTCATGCGCAATCAGCTCAACCACGGCCGCGTGCAACTGGTTTTCATCACGGATTGGCGCGGTGCAGCCCTCAAGATAACTGACGTAAGCGCCTTCATCGGCGATGATCAGCGTGCGCTCAAACTGTCCGGTGTTCTGGGCGTTGATGCGGAAATACGTTGAAAGCTCCATAGGACAGCGAACGCCCTTGGGCACGTAAACAAAGGAGCCATCGCTGAAGACCGCTGAATTCAGCGAGGCAAAGAAATTGTCCGTATAAGGAACCACCGAGCCAAGGTACTTCTTTACTAGCTCAGGATGGTTCTTTACCGCCTCAGAAAATGAACAGAAGATCACACCTGCTTCGGCCAGCTTCTCTTTGAACGTAGTGGCCACGGAGACGCTGTCAAACACCGCATCAACGGCAACGCCGGCCAAGAGCTTTTGCTCATGCAGCGGAATGCCAAGCTTGCTGTAAGTATTCAAAATCTCCGGATCGACTTCTTCCAGGCTCTTCAACTCTTTCTTTTGCTTAGGAGCGGAATAGTAGGAAAGCGCCTGATAGTCAATTGGCGGATACTTCACATTGGCCCACTTAGGCTCAGCCTGCTTCTGCTCCAGTTGCGCCCAGTGGCGATACGCCTTCAGCCGCCACTCCAGCATGAACTCAGGCTCACCCTTCTTGGCCGCGATCGCGCGAATGACGTCTTCATTCAGCCCGGGAGGCAGACGGTCCTCGTCCACCGAGGTAACAAATCCCCACTTGTACTCCTGCTGGGTAAGATCGTTAATTTGATTGACTGTGCTGCTCATCTCACTCCTTCCACCACCCCGCCAGCCGGCTTGATGGAGGCAACAATTTGTTCCTGCTCGCCTTTGCGTTCATGCTTGGTCATCTCATGGTTCAGGTCAGAAAGCATCACGTGTTCTAACGCATCACGTAGCGCATCGCCAATGATCTGGGAGTTGCTCTTGATGGCACATGAGCGCTCCATATTGCAAAGCCCTTTGACCACGCTGCATTCGGTAAAACCGATTGGTCCTTCTAGTGCCAGCACGATCTCAGCCACGGAAATCTCAGCGGCATCGCGGGCCAGACTGTAGCCGCCCTTTACGCCGCGATGCGAGCTCAAAAGCTTGCATTCAGAAAGCTGCCTCAATAGCTTGCCTACCGTGGGCAACGGCAGCCGGGTGGCTTTGGCCAAGCTGCGCGCGGTATGCGGTGTTTCCAAACCAGTTCGCGCCACATGCGCCATGAGCACAATGCCGTAATCCGTTAATTTGTTTAGTCTGAACATACTGTTTTGGGCTCGCGCCTACAGAAACACGCGCAAGCCAGATACAATACCAATCCA
>DASRDW010000170.1:0-13022 GCA_035652415.1 Candidatus Angelobacter sp.
ATGCGACATCACTGCCGCCACCTCGGCTTCATTGTCCGCCGCCTGGATGGTGCCCAGATTGATATACACAGGGCCGCCGGGCATGGCGAAGGCATTGATTTCCTTCTGATTCACCACGTGAAAGTTATACGGCCACTTTTCGCCGGGCGCATGTGCGGCCAGGGTGGCGCCGAGTCTCTGTATGTATCTTGTAATGGGGTCGGAGTCGCTCAAAATAGGAAGCTGCTTGTTTGCATCTGCCGAAGCCTGCTGTCCGGCCTGGACCTCCTCTTGCGGGGAAAACAGATCGAAGCCGTGGGTAGGCTGCACGCGCGCATCAATAAGCTGGGGAAGGGCCAGGATGCAGACGAGAATCATGAACTGCAGTTGCCAGTTGCCAGTTGTCAGTTGCCAGTCGCGCTGTTCCCGTATGCGGTTTTTCATGTTTGTTTCCTCCGTAGACGCTGACGAAGCAGGCTCAGCTTACGCTCGCAGGAATTATAAACGGTAGGTAGATAACCGAGGATTGCATTCAGGCAGCAGTGCTGAGAGTGAAGGGCTCCCGCGCATCCTGACTTGCCGCAGAAGCCCTGGCGGGTACTAAAGTTGTTTAAACCATGCCGGACGGAACTCCGCCTTTATGAACTCCTTGACGCCTTCTCGTCCGGTGAGCCGCAACCACAAGGGACCGCCTTGGTGATCGAGCCGCAAATCAATATCGAAAAAAGGACAGCACAGGCGTTCCTGGATGGCCCATTCGCTTACCAGTTGAAATGTTGCCGGGTCGGAAGGTAATTGAAGCTCGTATCCATCGTCTAATTCCCGCACTCCCTGGTTCAGTTTGAGCAAAGCAGGAGTGAGTTCTTCAAAATGCCGCTTCCTCTGCTCTGCAGTAAGCGCCAGCCGGGAGCAGGCGAAGGCCGACCGTGAGTTCGCAGCGGGGTTGCCGGTCTGAGCGGCGGACTTCCGTTGGGAAACGACTTGTAAGAGTGCCCATGCGCCCAGGGATGTAATAGCGATTGCAATCAGAATGATTTTCATTGTTAACCTCTTTTATAGAAAGTTGTCATTTTGTATAGCTGGAGGGCCAACCTCAACGGCTTTCGGGGGGCACAATTCCGTTCATGCGCAGGTACTCCACCATCTGCCCGTAGTGATCGGAAGCGTGAGTGAGCGCGTCTACAAGCATGCCCAAACGAGTCTGGTGCCACGTACCGGATGCGCCCTTGATGGACATGAGTACGCTTTTCTCGTCAATCGCGGCCGCGGCCCGATGAAGGCAGGCAAACGAACCTTTGAGATATTCCATAATATCGGCCTTCGTTTTTACGGAATCGGGTGCGGCCTCGTTTCGAGTTCCCACGGGCGGCTCTTCGCCAAGAATGCGCGCGCCCAACTGGTAGTTGGCGGCGGCCAAATGCTTCACTTGCTCGGCGAAAGTGCGAACACCCTTGAATTCTCCATTCGTCGGCGCGTAAGAGTATTTGTCTTCAGGCATGGCGTCCGCAGCCGGGACGACTAATTGCTCGATGCTTGTGACCCATTCATCAAGCACCGGAACACCATGGCGGTCGTCTGGGCTTGCGGCATGTGCGAGAGCAACAGGGCCGCATGCCAGTAGAAGCAAAGATACGAATCTGCAAATGAATCTCTTCATGCGTAATCTCCTTTGACTTACAGAGACAGGCTATGAGTTCAAGCCGGCTTTAAGGCAAGCGATATTTTGCAAGAGATTTGTCGCGCTTATGGATTTCGGCTGGCAAGTGTCAGTGCACGGATGATCAATGCGTGCTATGACAATGCGCCCTCGAACGCATTCATAGATAATCCAGGACAAGAGCGTTTTTCTGGTCCAAAAGGGGTTCTCCCGCGTCCAATAGCTGCATGCCACAACTATTGATTTCCGAGGTAGCGCGGCGCGCGGGAGTTAGACCGTCGGCGATTCGTTATTACGAGCAGATTGGAATCCTTGCCCCAGCGCAGAGAATTGGTAACCAGAGACGTTATGACACTACCGTGCTGGAGCGGCTGGCGGTGATCCGGTGGGCGCGCGAGACCGGTTTCACGCTGGATGAGATACGGCAACTGTTTTTTGGCTTTGGGCGCGCCATGCCGGCTTCCCAGCGATGGAAAAAACTCTCGCGCAAAAAACTCCTGGAGTTGGACATCATGATGGAACGCATCCAGACCATGCAGCGGCTATTGCGAGCTCTGGAGAAAAACTGCCACTGCTCGGCCCTGGAGCAATGCGGAAGAGGGTTCCTCCGAAGCGCCGATGGCAGCACAAAAGTGCGCTGTTGATAATGACCGCTAACCCTTCCATTCCGGCGAATTAGGAACCTGAAACACCTTGTAGCCGTCTAAGTCAGAGATCTCAGCTATCGACCCGGTTCCTTGAATTCGTCCCCTTGAAGTGAGACAGTGGTGGGAACACAGGCGACCTGGGAAAGGAGCAAAAGCATATATTATGAAGCTCCGCATTATATTTCTATCCGTTCTTCTGGCGCATGCCGGCAGCATGTTGCTGGCACAATCGGAGGCGGCCTCCACAACGCGCCCGAAGCACTCCAACTCAGCGCTAAAAGAAGAGACTGGGGAATGGTACAAGGCGACCCGGGTGACGCTGCGCATGCAGGCCAGTAGCGGGATGAGCAAAATGACATACGACATCGGCCATGGGCAGGAGCTCAAAATCACAGCCGACGGCCAGCACAGTCAGATCATGCTGGTCAATGGACGCCATCCGTGGATGCTGGCGAAAAATGTGGCGCTCGAACCCGGCCAGGAGATTGATACTCTCGACGGCCCGGTCTTGAACCTAAGAATGGCTCTCGAGCTGCTGCGCGCGGCCGCACCCTCCGGTCCCGGCAAAATCAAAGAGCGGACCGAGTTTCACCTCAACGAGCAGAAGCGTTCCATTACGGTAAATACCGCCTCGGCCAGCGCTGGCATTGATGCCCCCTGGACCCTGGACGCGGTAATAGAGCCCGTGACGCCGGACGAGTGGTCATTTGAACTCAACGTGAAGCATGACGAACCTATCCGCTTGAGCGGGACTTGGCTAAGAAAAGAGCCTGAGAACCCGGTTTTTTCGGACGAGATGCCGCTGGACGGCTGGCAGGTACTGAGCATCGGCCCCACCAAGGTCACTACAGCCAATGGCACGGTTTATGACTACGGCGCGCAGATTTCCAGACGACATCCCAGCACGCTGGGCGAGTTGCGAAAGATGAGCGAGTGAAAACTCAGTTCTCGGTTCTCAGTTCTCGGTTCTCAGTTCTCGGTTCTCAGTTCTCGGTTCTCAGTAAAAGCAACCGCGAGATCCTTCGGGCCAAAAAGCGGCCCTCAGGATGACGATCTCTAAGAACGTTGCCAGCAAGAACAGCAGCGAGTACTTGGCAGTCTCTGCTTCTCACTTATGGTCTAGCGGGGGCGCTACACCGAAGTCGCGGGTTTTGGCTCCGGTGCGGGCGGCGCGGGCCAGCGGAGGGGAACTGACCTCCTGTCCGTATTTCTCCAGCAGCACCGGAACTAACGCGCCTTCGGCTTCTTTTACGAAGGCCATCTTGCCTTCCGGATCCATGTCAATCCGGACGTAATCGCCCAGCTTCACCTGCCCGGTAGCGACTAAATTGGCCAATGGGAAGACAATATAACGCTCGATAGCACGTTTGAGATGCCGTGCGCCGTACTTGGGATCTGTGCCTTCATCCAGCAGGAAGCGCTTGACCCGGGGAGTGCAACTGAAGACAAACTGGCTGTTGCCCGTGGCCTGCAGGATGCGCTGCTGCACCATCCCCAGCTCAATTTCAAGGATGCGCTGCAGATGCTCCGGCTTTAGCATCTTGAAGACCACAATCTTGTCGATGCGGTTCATGAACTCAGGCGAGAACTTGCGCTTGGCTGCGTCCTGTGCCGTGCGGGTGATCTTGTCGTCGAGTTTGGCGTCTACCGAGGGTGGCTTCTGGGCAAAGCCCATAGCGCCATGGATAAGCTCATTCATCTCCCCGGCCCCCAGGTTTGAAGTCATAATGATGACGCATTGCGATAGATCAACGCGCCGGTTGTCGCCCAGGGTGAGCGTAGCCTTATCCAGAATTCCCAGCAGAAGCTGCCAAAGCGAGTCACTGGCCTTTTCGATTTCGTCGAAGAGCAACAGAGAGAGCCGCAGCCGATCGGTGTGCCATTGGTTCAGGGCCTCCTGGGTTAGCAAAGGATGAGTTTCGCGATGGCCAAGGTAGCCGGGCGGCGAGCCGATGAGCTTGGCGATCTCGTGGCTGTGCTGGAACTCGGCGCAGTCAATCTTGATACACGCCTTGGAATCTCCAAACAGCGCCTCGGCCATGGCTTCGACCACCCGCGTCTTGCCCGAGCCCGTAGGCCCCAGAAACAGCAGATTGCCGATTGGACGTGAGGGTGGATTCAGGCCTGCCAGAAACATCTGGTAGATCTCGGTGACCTTCTCAATGGCAGGGTCCTGGCCTACGATCTTTCGCCGCAAGGCGGAATCAAAATCCTGCGCGTCATTGCTGCGCCGGGTTGGATCCAGCGCTGTGTTTAAACCCGTCCTCATGTCGTGCCCCTTCCTGCCTGGGCTATCACTTTTTTCGATGGAGAAAGACACGCGCAGAGTTGCTATCAATCAAAATGCTGTTGGATGATGGCGGTTCTTATATAACTTATATATAAAGTGGGCCGATCTGCGCTGTTGTCTTTCCCTCAACTTCCTGCCCTATCATTCTTGGATGCAAAATCAGCAACAACGGAGTGGCCTCCCGGTGGAAAACTTCAACAGGTGCATTTTACGGTCCCCGGAGCAACCCGGGGGCCGGGCCTCTGCCGCAAGTCCGCGTTTCTGCGGCAACAGTACATGACCTTTTGAAGCGCGGCAGAGGTGGGAGCATCCATCTTTGTACCTGCTGGACCGCTTCTAAGGTATACACCGGGTTGCTGGTTGCTTTAGACCTGTTAGTATTTCGTTTCTCTCCGAGAAGGAATTGGAAGTACTTGGCATGAAGGTTTGCGAGTTTCTCCCTGGTTTGTCCTGCATAAATCCATATTCAGTTCGGTTGGCGAATTTACTTTTATTCTCATTGCTGTTCGCTTCACTCTGCGGATGCAGCTTCACACGCGCGCAGACCAGCCAAAACAGCGGCCCGGCGCAGCCGGCAGCCACGCCAGTTCCGGCTGCCAGTACCCAGCCCGCCGCCTTCCACCACACCGTCAAACGCGGGGAGAGCATTCCCGCAGTGGTACGGGAATACATTTCGCACACCTCTTACATGACCGGGGCTGAACTGGAGAGCGCCCTGCGCGAGGTGAACAACAAACCCAACGGCAACAGCCTGAAACCGGGTGAAGACCTTATCATTCCCGGTTATGAAAGCCAGCCCATCGTGGAGCACTCGGTCGCGGTGCCGAAAGATTTTGAAGTGCGCGCCATTTACCTGACCGGCACGATGGCGGGCAGCGATCATGGCATCCGCATTATCCGCAGGTGGCACGAACTGGGAGGAAATGCTGTTGTCTTCGACATCAAAGACAGCGATGGTTCAGTGAACGTTGTCTTCAATCACCCCCTGGCCCCGACTGCCAGGCACCATAGCATTACCAATTTGCCCAAGCTGATCCGCTTCCTGCACTCTCAGAATATGCATGCCATTGCCCGTATCGCTCTCTTCCGCGATGAGCATATTGCGCGTACCTACCCGGAGCTGGCAGTACAATCCAAGCGCGCGCTGGCGGCAGTTGCGCAGAACAAAGTTGCGCAGGGTAAAGCGGCGCAGGCCAGCGCCACTGAAGACACAACTGCGGAGAACCAGGCTGCTCAGAGCCAAGTCGCGCAGGCTGGCGCCATCGCGCAGCCGAACCAATCCTCTCAGAGCCCGGTCGCTCAGAACATTGAGCAGAACAACGGCGCGCAGAGCAAGACCGCTCCCGGCAAGACCGCCCCTCAGCCCTGGCGCGAAAATGGCAAGCTGGTCTGGAGCGATCCATCCAACCCTCGGGTGCAGGACTATGATCTTGCCTTGGCCAAGTTCGTGGCCGGCTCCGGGGCAGACGAAATTCAATTCGATTACGTTCGCTTCCCTGCCGAGGGTGATCAGAAAGACGCGCAGTTTGCCTTCATGAAGAGCCATCCCGATTGGCAGCGCGCCGATGTGATCGCCGATTTTCTCTCCCGCGCCTACTCTGAACTGCATCCCTCGGGCGTGTTGCTTTCGCTCGATGTCTTTGGCGTGATGGCGTGGCAGCGATCGGTTGACCTGAACCACACCGGCCAGGATATTACCCGCATGGCGAAATTCTGCGACGTGCTCTCGCCCATGATCTATCCCTCACACTTCTTCGGAATGGATGGCTACAAGCGACCCGGCGATGCGCCCGAGCACTTCATCTCCGCCTCCATGCAGCGTTTCGAAAAGGTAACCCAGGGCAGCGGGGTGGTGCTGCGTCCCTGGCTGCAGGCCTTTGCCTGGCGCACACCCAGCTATTCGCCGGAATACATTGAGACGCAGGTGAAAGTAGCGAAAAATAACGGGGGAGTCGGCTTTCTGTTCTGGAACGCGCGCAACGACTACGGCCGTCCGTTCGCTGCCATGCCCGAGATGAACCACAAAATGGATGAGTACTTCAAAACTGTGGCCGCGAAAAAGTCCTAAGCAGTACTCGGTATCAGAAGACTGCGGTTTGAGCTGCTAGCTCCTAGCTTCTAGCTGTTTCTGAGCCAAGTAGACGCTATCCGTATCTTTGCAATAAGAACCGTAGGCGAGATCTCTCTTGAAAACTACGATGCTGAACCACAGCCTAGTGGCTAGAGCTAGATGCTCTCTGGTTAATCAATTCTCTGACTTCCGACCACCCCGCTCTCGTTCTATAATTGATGTTCGACGCAACCAGGCGAAGGAGTCCCGGTAATGCCCATCAAAAAAAGCGAAAAAATCTGGCACAATGGAAAACTCATCAATTGGGATGACGCCAAGCTGCACGTCATGTCCCATGTGATCCATTACGGCACCTCGGTGTTTGAAGGTGTCCGCTGCTATGCTTTGCCCTCGGGCTCGGGAATCTTCCGTGCTCCTGAGCATGCCCAGCGCCTGCTGGATTCCGCCAAAATCTATCGCATTGACCTCGAGTACAGCCGTGAAGAGTTGGTAGCGGCCATGGTTGACTTGGTGAAGACCAACGGGGTCACGCCCTGTTATATCCGCCCCATCGTGCTGCGCGGTTATGGCGAAGCCGGAGTCGCGCCCTTCAACTGCCCGGTAGAAACCTACATTATCAATTACGAGTGGGGACGCTACCTCGGCCACGGCAGCGATGAAGGCGTGGATGTGTGCGTCTCATCCTGGAACCGTCTTGCGCCCAACACCCTGCCCGCGATGGCCAAGGCCGGCGCCAACTACATGAACTCGCAGCTTATCAAGATGGAAGCCGTCATGAACGGCTACGTCGAAGGCATTGCTCTCGACGTGAATGGCTACGTGAGCGAAGGCTCGGGCGAAAATATTTTCCTCGTGCGCCAGGGCACGCTCTACACCGGGCCGCTGGGCAATTCGGTGCTTCCCGGCATCACCCGTGACTCCGTGCTGCGCATCGCCAAAGAAAAAGGAATTCCTATCGTGGAGCAGATGATTCCGCGCGAGATGCTCTACATTGCCGATGAATTGTTCTTTACCGGCACCGCGGCAGAAATCACCGCGATCCGCTCTGTGGATAAAATCAGCGTCGGCAAAGGCGAGATTGGACCAATTACCAGGACGCTGCAGAAAGAATTCTTTGGCATCGTCAATGGCACGGCGCCCGACCGTTTCAACTGGCTCACTCCGGTTCCGGTCAGCATGAAGCAACCCGTAGGCGTGTAAACAAGCACCAGCTCTCAGCTTTGAGGCTGTAATGAAAGCACGAAATTACTCGACTCTTCCCTTCGATTCGGGTGAACCGCACTATGCCGTTCAGGCCGGCATTGAGGTTCACCCGCAAACACCCAATCCCTACAAGACAGACTTACGTTAAAAAGGAGAGATTCTTATGAGCACTGCTGTAGCATCTGATTTTGCTGTTGGATTCCGTGAGATGTTTTTGGATGAGTACACGCGAAAAGAAATGGCAACAACCAAAGCCGTGATCGATGCCGTTCCCGAAGCCCGGAAAGAATATAAGCCCGATCCTAAGGCGCGCAGCGCGAGCCAACTGGCCTGGCACCTGGCCAACAGCGAAGTCTGGTTCCTGAGCGGGATTGTGGATGGCAAATTTGCCGACCCCGTGGCGTTCGAAAAAGACGCGCCAAAAACCATCGCAGAAATTTCGCAATGGTACGAGAAGAACGCGAAAAAAGAGGTGGAGCGGCTGCGCAAGCTGACGCCGCAGCAGTTGGCGACGCCCATTGATTTCTTCGGCGTCTTCAACATGCCGGCCTATGCCTACTTGCTGTTTCAGACCAAGCACTCCTGCCACCATCGCGGCCAGCTCTGCTCCTACCTGCGGCCCATGGGCTCCAAGTGCCCTGATGTCTACGGCGGCAGCGCCGACTTTCCCTGGCAGGGATGAGTACGCTCCCAAATTGAAACAAATAGCTTTCATGTGGAGACGTAGCATGCTACGTCTCCACACTTCTTTGGCTGACTGCTGAATGCCTCACCGCAACGTCGTAAGGCTTGCCTTCGACCACACCCACGGCATGCTGGCAATCGCGATCACGTTCCACGCCAGCATGGCAAAGCGCATCTGTTTCGGAGTGTACGGCTTTTTGCGCCAAACCAATACCGCATCCAGCAGGAACCACAGACCGCTGGCCAGCAAGAATGCGCTCAAGGCCAGATCGCGAAAGCAAACGAGTACCAGCGCGCACTCGGCAGCCAGCAGCGCGGCGATAAGTAATTTTGCTGGAACGCGCCCGATGACAGTCGCTGTGGTGCGGCGTCCGCTGGCGCGATCAGGCTCGATATCCATGATTTCCCCGAACAAGTGCGAGTGCATGGCAAACATGGTGCTGAACAGCATGGCCTGCCAGGGGAGTTGCGGAGCGCGATTCAACCAGCTGCTGAGCACAAAGACCAGAAGATATCCGCTTTGGTTCAACAGTTCGAGAGGTGGACGGCTCTTCCAGCCGTAGCGCGGCCAGTTGTAAAGCATGCCGCCAATGGCAATTGATCCCGCGAAAAACAACAGCACCTTCGCTCCTGCCATATGGAGGAAGAAAACAATAAAGGGCGCCTGCACCAGCGCCATGGCGATGGGCAATTTGTGCAATTGCTCGCGCGATCCGCGCGCGCCGAAAAGAAAAGTTCCTTTGCGAGGATTGATTCGGTCTATTTCGAAGTCAACATAGTCGTTCCAGCCATAGAGCAGCAATCCCAGGGGAAATGTGCAGTACATCGCGCCCAGCCAGAAAGGGGTTGAGTGAAATAAATTTCTCCCTCCCAGCGGCAAAAGATAAAACCATACCTGCGTGGACCAAAGCCCGGGCCGCGAGGCCTGCAAAAGAAAAATTAAATCGGAAAAACGGGAGCGGGGCTCGGACGGTCGCGCAACAGTGGCGGCAGTTGTTGACATCAGTTGTCCGTTCTCGATTCCCTGCCGTCAATAGTCAAATAAGGGCGAAAGAGAATCTGGGATCACTTTCCCGCGTGATCGATTTCAAACTGCATCAGGTTCTTCAACTGGTCATAAGGGATGCTGGCAATGCCGGGCACTCTTCTTCCGTTGATGAAGACCGTTGGCGTCTGGTTCACATCCAGGGATTCTCCTAGTGCCATGGACTTCTTGACCCTGGCTTCAGTTTCCGGCGTGGCCGCGCACGCAGCGATCTTCTGCGCGTCCAGGCCTGTCGCCGTGGCAATTTCTTTCAGCTTATCGTCAGCGGTGGCTGCGTCAATGCTCCCCTGCTTTTCAAAAATGGCGTCGGCATATTTCCAGAAAGCATCATTGCCGGTGGTATGGGCGGCACAGTCGGAATACTCCGCCGCCTTCATGGCCCAGGGGTGCATTGAGGCCGGCAGCGGAAATTGCTGAAAGATAAAGCGCACTTGCGGAAAATCAGCCGCCAGCTTGTCTGCAATGGGCTGGGCCGCCTTGCAATGCGGGCACTCAAGATCACTGAACTCAACCACCGAGATCACCGGCATTTGCGGGCCGCGCGCCGGTCCATCGGCGGCCTGCAACTTCGCCCTGGCCGGGGCAAAAGGATTGGACCCGAACGGCACTATCTCGCCCACAATTGCGTTTTCTTCGTCAGGAGGAAGATAGATGTGGGTAGCCGCCTGCTTGTTGATGGAAACAATTACGTCCGCCACGCCCGCAATCGCTGAGGGCCGGATCGCCAGAATCTCCCAGGTAAGCGAGGGATCGTAACCGAAGGTGCGTTTCATCGCGGCTTCCACCTCTTCGTTGCTGGGAAGCGGAAACCCGGTATCGGCGGCTTTGGCGGCGACTTGGTCTTTGGGGGCCGGGTCTTTAGCGGCTGTGGTGGCAGACTGGGCTGAAGCGAAACTGAGCGCTAGAAAAACAAAGGCGGTAAGGGCAATGAGCTTGTTCATAGATTTCAGGTCTGATTTGGTCTATCTACTCTACCTCATTGCGGACGGCCGGTGGAAAAAAGCAGGATGTTCGCCTTGCCCGGGCCCAGCTATTTCCAACTCATGTGGTGAAGGTGGTGGATTACGGCGCAGCTAAGATGACCTAGGACGAACCAGAATACTGCTTCGAGCACTCTCTTGAATGTTGGCGACATGCGGCAAGATTAACTCAGATGATTACTTGTATAAAAGTGAATAATCGTCCTCCCGCTGCGCCGCAGTGAAAGCTTCTGCAATATGATTTTCTAGAAAGCAACCTCGGGCGGCCGCGGAACAACTCGTCCTTGCAAGATGACGGCCGAAATTCGCCTTGTGTTGCGGATATCATCGAGTGGATTGGCATTCAAAAGCAAGAGGTCGGCTGATTTCCCCGGCTCGATGGTGCCAGTGCTATCCAGCTTACCCAGAAACTTGGCCGGATTGCGAGTAGCGGTTTCAAGGGCCTGCATAGGAGTCAGTCCTGCACTGACTAGAGCGGCGAGTTCGTCGTGAATCGTGCCGCCTTTAACGTTTGGTGGCAAATCCGTGCCGGCCAGCAAGCCAACACCAGCTTTCTGCATCATGGCCACGAGCCCAGTCTCCTTTGCGATCAACCGCTCGGCCCAAAGACGGTCTTCTGACGAGTATTGTGTTTCACCGTCCGCCCAGAGCGTGTGGAGGACGACCAGAGTGGGACATTGCCAGGTATCATTCCTTTTGAATTGCGAAACAAGTTTTGCTGCCTTTTGGCTGTCATAGCTCTCCACAATAGCCTGAGTAAACGCAGCGCGCATGTTTGCGGAAGATGGCGGCTCTTTGCGATCCAATGCTGTCAAGATGTCGTGATACATCTGAATCTCTTCGGCGTGAAGTTCTGATTCACGTTTGGAGGATCCTATGAGCAGGCCCCAAAAGCGGCCTCCTAAATGTTCAATGCTGCGCTGACCGAGATTAGATGCTTCCTCAGGAAGTACTGTAGGGGGAACGTGGCCTGCGAATGGAATGTGCTCATTACGAGATTCCTCAGCGACCGCAACATAGATGTCGTGCGGTATCGCATCTTGCACTTTGATGAAGTTCACGCCCCTGGTCTTGAGCATCTTTACAGCTTGCCGAGCTGCGGTTACGTCTCTCACTGAAATGAACATGGGCATTCGGAAAGGCAGCGGTCCTTGCACAATGGGTCCCGCGACGACCAGGTGCGGTCCACTGATTGTGCCTTGATCGGCCTCGTTTCGAAGCCGAAGAATGTCGTCGAGCGGAGACCCCATGTCACGGATGCCTGTAACCCCCTCCGCCAGGTAGTCCGCAAGCGCACGTTTTCCATCCGCATACGCTCCGAGGTGAACATGCATGTTCCACAAACCGGGAATCAGGAATTTGCCATCTCCGTCCAAAATTTCTGTGTTTGCGGGCGCCTTCAACTTGGAAGCCTTGCTCATTGCCACGATGTGACCGTCGGAGATCAGAATTGACATTCCCCTCTGGGGAGTATGACCGGCGCAGTCAATTACCGCGACGTTGCGAATCAACAGGGTAGCTGACGGAGAGTTCTGAGCGATGGCGAACCCAGCCGCAAAAACGATCAGTCCAACCAAAACTCTGTTCATGCAGGCCAATACGTAGATCGTCGTTCAAATGTTCAATCCAGTGTGGTGGAACTCTGTCAATTCAGAAGGAATATAATCCACGAAGTTCTGGGTGTGTGGTCGAGAATGTGGAAGTAATCCCGGCGTGGCCTCAATTTGTGCGGCTTCAACTACAGTGGCAGATGAACCACTCAGTGCTGATTTGCAACTATCAATTGGCGTCTACGCATTACAAGCACAAAGTCCGGCAGGATTATGCTTTAAGTCACAGGTTTGTCTTTGCACTCTTCCGTTGTAATCAGCCGCGCCGCTTTCTCGTAGCGCAGGTAGGCCCAGAGCCACTCCAGCATCACTACCGCGCGATTGCGAAATCCGATCAGGTAAAGAATATGGATGAACAGCCATGCCATCCACGCCATAAAACCAGAGAGGTGCAGTTTTCCCACCACGGCCACCGCAGCCGCGCGCCCGATGGTGGCCATGCTGCCCTTATCGAAGTAGACAAATGGTTTGCGCGATTCGTGGCGCAGATCGCGGCTAATGTTGGCAGCCACGTTGTTTCCCATCTGGATCGCTACCGGTGAGACGCCGGGCAGGGGCTTCCCTTCCGAATCAATGAACCACGCCAGATCGCCGATGACAAAAACCTCAGGATGACTGGCCAGGTTCAGGTATTGATTGACCAGCACGCGGCCGGCCTTATCGGTTTTTTCTCCCAGCATGGCGCCCAGCGGAGAGGCCTTCACGCCGGCAGCCCACAGCGTGACGGCAGCCGGGATTTCCTCATTTCCCACTTTGACACTGCGCGGAGTAATGTCTGTGACCATGGCCCCGGTGCGCACCTCCACTCCCAGTTTGTGCAGTTGCTTTTCGGCGGAGTGGGAAAGGTCTTCCGGGT
>DASRDW010000171.1:0-8940 GCA_035652415.1 Candidatus Angelobacter sp.
GGCGCTGGCGTCGGCGCGGTTCCCACGGCTGACATCGCTGGCGATGGTACATTGCTGGCGCCGTGTGGAATCGCGGCGACCGCTGGCTCATCGGTGTTGGGCAGCCCAGACGGCGGCATCAGGAGCGCATTATTGTGGACCATTTGAACTGTGCCTGTGAGAGACGCTGTGTAGCCGGTGGAAAAGATGAGGCTGGCGGAGCGTATCTCAAATTCCAAATCTGGATTTGATCTGCGTTTTACTGTCATCTTCTCAATGGTTCCCTGAACGTAAGCGCCCGGTGGAACAACCATGCGTCCGGCCACGGTTACAGGAAACGTTATCTGCAGATAAACTCCTGTGCCTTTCGCCGATGACGACTTGAGCGAAAGCGGCCGCACCAATCCCAGCGGCAGCTTGGTTCCCACAGGAAGAACAAGCATAGAGTCAGCAGGCTGGTTTTGCCTGGCTGGTGGCGCTGCCGGCTGCTGTGTGCTGGAAGCAGGCGCGACGGTCTGTGATGAAGGCTCAGTTGAGCTTGGTTTTGATTGGGTGGAATCGCCGGACGCCTGCGCTCTGGGGATGATCATGACCGGCTCTTCTTCGGCCAGGGAGGTGCTTTCCAAGAGCGTAAAGGCCAACACAACTGCAAGAATGCTTTTGGTGATCTTGCTGGCGGTTATGGTTGAAAAAAATGGGGCGGTGAAACTAGAGGAAGTGCAAAAAGTGGCTTGAATCATATATGCGTTTCCTTTTGCCATTAAGGGGCGGCGCTTGCTAGCTTTGCCGCCGGCCCGCGCCGATTGGGAAGGAGTTTGCCGCTCTCGACGCTTTAATCCCATTTAACCCAGAGATGCTGGAAACGGGCGTCTGGAATCATAAAGATTTGTCACGCCCAGCAAAGAAAGATGCAAGTTGGGTGAAGAGGTGAAGAGCTAAAATCTCTTCAGATAGCGCTATGTGCACGACCTGAGGCTTACTAACGCGTTTGTCGCTGCCTGGTTGTAATGCTTCGCTGTGATTTCGTTTCTAGCGACCTTTGCCCGGAACCACTAGGTTGTTTTGCACGGAAAATACGCCAAACACTTCATTCGCACGCATTCCGGCCATGGTTTTGTCGGACTCGTGATCAACCACGCCCTCCAGCGTTACGTGACCGCGATTCACAATGATGTGGATGGGCCGGTTGGAGCCTATGCCGTAACGCTGCAGCGGCCCGTAACGATAGATGGCGCGAAAAACGTCGCGCCGCACGCGATCATCATTGAGCGAAACCGGCAGCACTTCAATCTTGTTGTCCACCCGCTCCACTCCCTCAATTTTCTTCACTACGCGCTCGGCTTCGCTCCTGAGCAATGGCTTGACCACCTGCCCGACCAGCGTAACGTCATAGCCATTCAGTTTGAAAGCAATATTGTCAAAGACGCCGAAGTCAGGGGGCATGAGGATTTGATGGCGCACTTCTTTGACGATGCGGGCCTGGGCTTTGGGAGAGAAGGTCTGGTTGCTCTGAGCAAGAGTTGTTGCGCTTGCAAACGCAAGGATCAAGACCACGCTGAAGTTGATTGCTTTTCTGGTCATGATTGTGCGCTCCGTGGTTCGCAGTTTTAGCCAAGTCAAACTAAGGACCATTGCATTCTGCTGGTTTTCATTTTATCCCGCTGCCAATTTAAGATATTTGATTACGCTCCTGAAGCCCTAAAAAATTATCTATGACTGCGAATCCCAAGCCGGAAGCCGTTGCTCCCTCTGCCGAACCAACTCGTCCCTCCAACTTCATTCGCGAGATCTTCGTTGAAGATCAGAAAACAAATAAATATCAGGGCCGCGTCTGGACGCGCTTTCCTCCGGAGCCAAACGGCTATCTGCATATTGGACATGCCAAGGCCATTTGCCTGGATTTTGGTTTGGCCGATGAGTTTGGCGGCGGCACCAACCTGCGCTTTGACGACACAAATCCGGAGAAAGAAGAGACCGAGTACGTTGAATCCATACAGAAGGACGTGCGCTGGCTCGGCTTTGAGTGGGAAAACCTTTACTACGCTTCAGATTATTTCCAACAACTGCATGACTGGGCGGTGGAGCTGATCAAAAAGGGAAAGGCCTACGTTGATGATCTGAGCGCGGATGAAACCCGCAAATATCGCGGCACGTTGACTGAGCCGGGCAAGGAAAGCCCATATCGCAATCGCTTAGTGGAAGAAAACCTGGACCTGTTTGCGCGGATGAAGTCCGGCGAATTTCCTGATGGCTCACGCACGTTGCGCGCCAAGATCGATATGGCTTCACCCAACCTCAACATGCGCGATCCGGTGATGTACCGAATCGTACACGCGGAGCACCACCGCACCGGCAACAAGTGGTGCATTTATCCCATGTATGACTATGCTCACGGCCAGAGTGATTCGCTGGAAAACATTACTCACTCCATGTGCACGCTGGAGTTTGAGGACCATCGGCCGCTTTACAACTGGTTTATCAAAGAGCTGGGAATATTTCCTTCGCAGCAGATTGAATTTGACCGGCTCAACCTGACCTATACGCTGCTCAGCAAGCGCAAGCTGCTGCAACTGGTGCAGGAAGGCCGGGTAAGCGGCTGGGACGATCCGCGGATGCCTACGCTAAGCGGCATCCGGCGCCGTGGTTACACGCCGGAAGCGCTGCGGAATTTTGTGGCCAATATCGGCGTCACCAAGACCAATGGCACCATTGAACTGGCGATGCTGGAGCACTTTGTCCGTGAAGACCTGAACAAGCGGGCGCAGCGCGTGATGGTGGTGATGAAGCCGCTGAAGGTGGTGATTGATAACTATCCTGAAGGCCAGAGCGAAGAGATGGACGCGGTGAACAATCCGGAAGACGCAAGCGCGGGAACGCGCAAAGTCCCGTTCAGCCGGGTGCTTTACATTGAGCAGGACGATTTCCGCGAAGTCCCGCCCAAGGGCTACTTCCGCCTTTCGTCGGGAAAAGAAGTGCGGCTGCGCTACGGATATTTCATTACTGCGCAAAGTGTAGTGAAGGACGATCGCGGTGAGGTAGTTGAGGTGCATGCCACGTATGATCCGGCCACGCGCGGCGGCAATGCGCCGGACGGACGCAAAGTGAAGTCCACCATTCACTGGGTCTCAGCCGCGCACGCCATCGATGCGGAAATCCGCGTGTATGACAACCTGTTCAGCAACCCTGACCCGAGTGATGTGCCTGAAGGCCAGGATTTCACGGCGAACTTGAATCCAAATTCGCTTGAAGTAGTGAAGGATGCAAAACTAGAACCGTCACTCAAAGACGCGGTCGCAGGAGCGCGCTATCAGTTTGAGCGCCTGGGGTATTTCTGTGTTGATCTGGATTCAAAGCCGGGAACGCTGGTCTTCAATCGCACAGTGGCGTTGAAGGACACATGGGCGAAGGTGGAGAAGAAGCAATCAGCAGTCAGCGGTCAGCAACCAACCAAACCGCGTGTGTGATAACGGTTGAGCCGATGATATACACCGAGAATCGAAGGCTTTCTGACGACCTACGGGTCAGAACTCCGGACCTCTTCAGCATTGTTGGTGCTGTAATCCAGGAAGAGTGCTCGTATCCTCAGCCATTCGGAAATGCTTGGTTAATTGTAAAAGCGGGGAATGTTCTCTTACGCTTCGTTTGGGACCAGGGCTTTGCGTCAGTCGGGTACCAGCATGTGCACAAACATGGTGGTTGGCGAAGCGTGGACGACGTAATCAGCGAGCGCACTGGACGAGAGGTGAGTGCTTGTTCGTGGGAGCAGTGGTGCGACTTGGTAAAGGCAAACTTTGATGTACTGGAAAATGCGAGCGGCGCTCAGCAATCAGCCAAGCAATAACCAGGCCAGAGGAAGTATGACAAAGCTCGAAAGATATTTGACGTTCGCAGGGTTTGTAATCTTCATTGCGTTCATCGTCGCTCTGCTGATGCCATTACGCTTCGATAGTGGCTGGCGCGGGCTCAAGGAAGGCGTCATAGGCGCGACATTTTTCCTTGAGATCGTTTGGTTCATTTCGGGAGCGATTATCGCTTTGATCCACTGGCGTTCCAAAGTCAAGGTTTCGAGCGGTCTCGTTCTGAATGGCCTTGCGTTTGTGCTGATTATGGTGGAGTCATTCCGCGAATTATCCGCCAGATGAATTCTGGCCAGCAGCCTAGAAGCTGTAGCCGTTCTACCCCAAATTTTCTGCCGGCTCCATATTCATGACTTTTGGCCCTATGCTGCCGGATTTTTTGCGATTGGCGGCATGGCGGTAAGCTTCATCGTATTTTTCACCGATGACCTTTTGGTTGCGCGTTTCAAAGACGTACATGCGCCCGGCCACGCCCAGCGCTGCACGAAATTCAGGCTTGCGGCCAAGGAAGGCCATTCGATAGCCGAGATCGCGCGGGTTATTGGCTTCAAACCATAAACAGCCACGGCCGTCAGGGCTGGCGTCGCGATTGCATGGCACGTCCGCAGCCAGCAGCGTCTTGCCTTGCCACAGACTTTTCAGGCAAATTTCGTTTGGCAGATGAGCGGCTACTGGGTCGGTGGGTGTCTCTCCCAGAGCGATCACAACATGCGCACACTGCATAGTGGCAGGCGCATCAAGCTGATGCACCAGAGACACGTGCCCCGCGATTCCTAATCTGCCGGTATGTTCATTAATGGCTTTGCGTGCGCTTTCCGGAGCGTCAAGAAGCAGGCTGAACAACGGTAGTTCATTTGAAGCAAGGGCAAAACCTTCAAGCGCAGAGATGGCCGCCCGTGAAAGCTCGGTTGCGCCTTCCGGCGCGAACTGCGGCACAAAGAAGGAGACTGTATCCTCGGTCAGGCCGTAGCGGCGAGCAAGGAAATCCATATCGGGAAAGAGCGATGGCTCCTCTTCGCCTTCAATCGGATCAGGAACCAGGAATGTGTTTTCCGCCGCTGCGCCGCGCTCCAGCGCTGCCTGTTTCATCCCTTGGGAATGGACAATGATCGCAGCGGCGCGAGAGAGCACAAACTGCTCAGCCACGCGGAATGACCGCGCCATCCAACTCCCATGCTCACATAGCTGAGCGGAGATGGCCATTTCTTCAATGCAGGCGCGGAGATCATACACAACGCAGGAACAGCTACGCACACCGGCCATTCCGGCGGCAAAGCAATGTGTATGTACCAGGTCAGAGGAAACTTCAGGGGCGCAATCAAGCAGTGATTTGCGCCAGTTGCGTACATCCTGCCAGGAACGCAGGAGAGAAAGTGATCGCCCATCTTCCTGGCGCTTGCCGGAGAGATACAGTTCAGCCGTCCCTGCGCCCTGTGGCGTAACGATGAATGGGCGCATCCCCGCTGAGATCTGCCCTTCCACCACCGGAAGAACGTCGCGGGCATATTCACATGCGTGAATCACCCGCCACGCTTTGGCGCGGACGGGCTGGCGCATAGACTCACTGCGCGGATGGCCTATGTGAAGGCTGGAGCTCATGGCGGTTTATAAAACTTCGTTGCTTTCTTTTTTGCTCTCTTTATGGGCCAGGTCAGAGTAGCAGACTACGCGGTTACGCCCGTCATTTTTGGCGGCGTAGAGCGCCGCATCGGCAAACTCAATCAGGTCGCGCTTGAATTGAGCGTCAGCATCATACACCGCAACGCCGATGCTTATTGTGAGATGCTGGACAGAGTGGGGTGAGCCAGCAAAAAATTTGGCCTGCTCCACGGCCCGGCGCAGGCGTTGGGCTACATAGAGGGCCCCGGTCTGGGTGGTTTCCGGCAGGATAATGACAAACTCTTCCCCGCCATACCTGGCCACCGTATCCACTTCGCGCATATCTTTCATCAGGATAGAGGTTACGTCGCGCAGCAACTGGTCGCCTACGTGGTGGCCAAAGGTATCATTTGCCCGCTTAAAGTGGTCGATATCGATCATGAGCAGGGCAAATTTCTGCTGGCGTCGCTCAGCGCGTTTGAACTCCAGTTCAAGTTGCTGCTCAAAATATCCGCGGGTACGCAGCCCGGTGAGGTAATCAGTAAAGGCGAAGCGCAGCAGGCCTTCATTGGCGTATTCGCGGGTAAGAAGATTTTCCGCCACTAGAGAGAGAATCCACAAAAGCTGCGCATCTTCTTTGCTAAAGCAATCCGCCTTGGAACTGAATAACTGCATTGATCCCATCACGCGATTGCTGACAAACAGCGGTATTGAGAGCGCAGAAGAGGCATTTACCACTTGCAACAACGCATCAGCCTGAAGGTTGGAGCCGCGCTTCACCAGCAAAGGCCGCCCATACTTGATCGCCCAGATGTTAAAGATGTTTCCGCTGGCAATCTCCTGGCCCGCGTTTTTGTCCACGTTGCGGGTAAGCCTTACCTGCATCAGTTCCTGGCCTTCATCCCAGAAATAGATCAAAGCCCGTTCAAATTGCGTGATTTCAGCCGCCATGTCGCAGAGCAGGTTGAGCGTTGCTTCCAACTGCATCTGCAGGCCGGTGAGCATGCTCATACGCAGGATTACATTCACGTTTTCCCAGCGCTGCTGAATGGTTTCCGCACGCAGCTCAGAGAACACCTCAACCACAAATCGCTCAGGCGGAAATGACGCCGGATCGGGCGATTCATGGGAGAACATCGGAAACATCTTCCTTGGCGAGCTCAAGGCGGTTTAGCGGCTCCTCCGGCCATTGTGTGAGATGCCGTTGTCTTATTCCGGGAAACTTACGGAAGTCTCCATATCCTTTTTACCGGTACTGGGCCAAATGTACAGGGTAGCTGCCTGCCTTTAGCGCGTATCCAACCTGGGCATTGGCAGATGCAGCTTCCCACAATAAGAAATGGGATGCCCATTTCCCGTCTGAATTTGCATGGTTTTGCTCTAAAGACGGAAGTTGGCAGGCATTGCCTAGGCTTTGGCTTGCCGCTTGCATTAGGCATCCGGTCAAGGCGTTATGAGGTGATGAGATGGCTCTTTCCAAAAAGGAACTGATTCGCGAGTTGAAACACCAGATCAACAGCCCGCTTGCAGCGATCCGCAATGCCCTTTACCTAGCGGCAGTTCGAGCCGATGATCCTGAGGTTGAGCGCTATCTCAAATTGGCTGACGACGAGGTTTCACGCATCTCCATGGTCCTGCGTAAGGCGGACCAACTTGATGAAAATAAAAGCTTTCAGCTCTGCGCTAAAGGCGCAAGCGCCACTGGTTCGGCAGCCTGAAACCCGGCAAACTGCAAGTAAGTCCGCAATTATTACTCTCCATGCACACTCTCTGTTGCATTTATCCTTGTCTCAGCATAGGATAGCTCTTGGCGCTGGAAAACTCGCTAGTGCCGAATTGAAAAGCTCTTCGCAGAAAACTTCGCCCGTTTATAAAAAAATTCACCGCCGGCCCCAAATGTTTTTCCGACAGGAGAAGCTCCCCAATGGCATGGTACGCGTACTGCATCGTTGAGCAGCAAGCTTTCCAAAATGGTATTCGCGCTCGCCGCCCCGTCCCCGTTGAAGGTCTTAAAGGCATAGCTGATGCCCAGATTTTTGCTTACCCAAGCGGCGATTTTTCCGTGCTGGTGAGTGAATATATTCCTACGGGCGATCTTGGCCAGAAGGCGCTATTGCAGCACGCCCACGTGGTCAGCGAATGTTTCAAGCGCACAACGGTGCTGCCGTTCCGTTTTGGAACAGTGTTTGATACTGACGACGCGTTACGCCGCGCGGTGCGGCTGAATCGCAAGGGATTCCTGGCGAGCGTGGCCAAGCTGAAGGGCAAGGCGGAGATGCATTTGAAGTTGCTGATCAAGGACGGCTCGCTGCGCCAAGCGCTGGAAGAAATTGAACTTCCCGCCACCGTGGGCAGCGAATACCTAAGCAAGCTGCGCGAGAAAGCTGTCCGGCAGCGTGAGCGCCAGACCAAGGCGCGCGCCCTTTCCGTCCAGGTGCACAAGATTTTTTCCCCGCTCGACCAGGACGTCTCCTGCCGCAAAGTTGATTCTGGCGGAATGCTGATTGATATAGCCCACCTCATTGACCACAAAAAAGTGCAGAAATACCAAAACCGGTACCAGATGGCCACACGCCACCTGCCCGGAATTGAAGTGGTGATGAGTGGGCCCTGGCCGCCGTACCATTTCATTACCGGCAAACGCTCCTCTTAAATCTCATTAGCCTTTCTGATCGCTGGGGATAAAAGCCTCATCAGAACCCCGTTTGTCCATTTTCCTGCCGATTTTAGGCATGTTAGCCCTTTTTCCACTCCTGACTAGGCATCTTAATGCCGGAAAATGGAATCAGAGTACAATACCCTAGGCTGATTTACCCCGGTGGAAGCTGGTTCCACTGCGCCCTCATTTCCAAAAGCTTTCTGACCCAACCGGACGGATTCGTCAGGGAGAGCGAATGAACCAAAAGATCCGTGTATTGATTGTGGACGATGATGTGGTTATGGCCAAATACCTGGCTGCGCATCTCTCCCGCCGCAATTTTGAAGTGACGGTCGCTTCCAGCCATCAGGAAGCTTTGCGGGTCTTTCGATCGTTTGATCCGGCATTGGTGCTGGTGGAAGTTTCTTTGGATGAGGCCAGCACTGAGACCCTGCAACGTCTCAAGCAGATCAAGCCGGGTGTCTCTCTCATCGTGCTCTCAGCCAGCAAAGATCCGGAGTTTATTTTTAAGGCGTCAAAACTTGGCGCGGACGATTACCTCAGCAAGCCAGTGGACCCCAACGAGCTTGATGTGCGCATTGGCAAAGTCCTGGACCATCAGCGGCACTACCACGAAGTTACGCAGTTGCGCGAGCAGGTGCGCCGCCAGAGCGATTTCACCATGCTCTTTGGCACCAGTCCCAAGATGATGGAAGTAAAGACCACCATTGAGCAGGTGGCCGATACCACCGCCACAGTTCTGGTTCGCGGCGAGAGCGGTACGGGAAAAGAAGTGGTGGCACGCATGATCTATTCCGAGTCGTCGCGTGGTGACAAGCCTTTTGTAAAAGTGAACTGCGCCGCTAT
>DASRDW010000172.1:0-4139 GCA_035652415.1 Candidatus Angelobacter sp.
TAGCCACGGCCGCTTACTACAACCTGACCATCGCTGCCCTTTCGACCGTTCCAGTAGTAGCGACCGGACTGATGGCATGGCGATGGCAATTGGAAGGCCAGCGGCTCAGGGGAACTCTGTTGCTGCACCTTGTGCTTGGAATCGCGTCAAGCATGCTGATCTGGCTGACGTGGTGGCTGCACTTTCGCGGACGCAAACCGGAGAGGACACTGCCGCAATACAGGCTTGCTCTTGAGTTGTTGGGCGCTGCGGTTGTGGCGCTTACCGGACACCTGGGCGGCTTCTTGAGCGGCGTAAATTCGCCGGTGTGAGCAGGTTGCGTCGGCTGCAACATTAGCTGCCAAGTGTCCTAATTATTCGGCGCCACCAAGAAAACTTCAGCAAAAAGGGAATAAAATCATGGCCGCGGCAGTTCTTACCCAGAGGAAACGTGAGCGGCCTGGAAAACCACGAGTTCGAGAAGCTGGCAGTCCCGCTGTTAGACGGGCTGTACAACTTTGCCTGCTGGCTAAGCGGGAACCCCGACGAGGCGCGCGACTTGGTGCAGGAGACGTTTCTCAAATCACTGCGCGGCTTCTCATCGTTTCGTGAAGGCACAAACTTTCGCGCATGGATGTACCGCATCCTGCGCAACACCTTCCTCACCAGCCGCACCGGCCTGGAACGGCGCAACACGCAGCAGGAAGATGAAGAAGGCTTTGCCGATCTGGCAGTAAGCTCGGAAACGCCGGAACTCGCGTTGATACGCCGCGCGGACACAGAGCTGGTGCAGACGGCAATCGCGCAGTTGGCCCCAATTTTTCAAGAGGTGGTCCTGCTGGCTGACATGGAAGAGATGCGCTACCAGGAAATTGCCGAGACCCTGGATGTACCGATAGGCACGGTGATGTCGCGGCTGGCGCGGGCGAGGAAGCAGGTTCGCGCCTACATTGTAACGGCGCTGGAACAAAAGAAGGTTGCGGGTACCAAACGATGATTTGCGATTGGCGGGAAAAGACCGGATTGTACGTGGATGGTGAGCTGGAGCCCGCGTCGCAGCAGGCTTTTATCACTCATCTTGAAAGCTGCGATGGCTGCGCAGCCGCCGTGCTGGAACAGCAGGAGCTCAAGAAGGCGGTCAGGATTGCAGGCAAGCGCTTCACCGCGCCGCCTGAACTCTACGCCCAGGTCCGCATGCAGACGCATGCTGCAAAAACAAAAGCACTGCGGCCTTGGTGGACATGGGGATTTGCTGCGGCAACGCTTGTTCTGCTGGTTGCTCTAAGCGCAGTTCTCATCCGCAATAACAGGCCAGATCCAACAATTGCCGGGCTGGTGGACCAGCACATCACCACGCTCGCCAGTGCTCATCCCGTTGACATAATTTCTGAAGATCGCCACACAGTGAAGCCGTGGTTTGAGGGTAAACTGCCGTTCACTTTCAGCCTGCCTGAATTGAAAGGTACACCGTACACTCTTGAAGGCGGCAAAGTGGCTTACATTGAACAGTCGCCCGGCGCTGAGCTGCTTTACGATATAGGCCAGCACAAGACCACAGTATTCATTTTCAAAGCAAGCGGTGCTGAACCAAAGACCAGCAGCAACAGCACGTTTACGATAAAGAGCTGGAGAGAAGGTGCGTTGCAGTTTTACATGATTACTGACGCATCCGATTATGAATCCAGCCGCCTGGTTTCGATGTTGCAGGAAGCAAACCGGTAGCATGGCGGCATTTTCGTCCGCCATGATTGGCTTGCCGATCATGCTGATCTGGTAGGTTGCGACGGCAGAGCTATTGTTTGCCCGTCGGCTTCGGCTCAGATTTATCTGCCGGTATCACCGAGCTCACTTTAGACACGTAGCGGTCCGCCAGCTTCCAGTTGTCGCCGTCTTTCTTCCACAGGTCGATAACAAAGAACTCGCCATTCTCATTGTCGCCTTTCTGGGTGGCCTGCTGCAGACGTTCATACTTCACCACCGCAGCGTTTCCCAGATCAATCACCGACATCTGGTGAACCCCGAACTTCTCCAGCGTGAAGTCTTTAGACATCACCGAATCCACCCAATCTTCCCCGGCCATGCGGTCGGCATTGGGCATGTCAATGGCGAAATCATCGGTAAGCATGGCTGTCAGCGCGGCCTGATTTTTTTTCTGCACAGCCTGAAGCATCTGCGTCTCAAGGTTGGTAAATAGAACCACCTGCCTGGTGGAAGTCTTGATCCGGGAAGTCAACGGGGGTTTCCACGGCTCTTGCGCTGCCAGCAGCACGGTCAAAGCCAAAATCGGGATTACACGCATAATCAAGGGAACACGCATGAGAGCACTCTCCTGGTTCTATTTTAACTTTCAATTCTTCATCAAAAAAAAACCCGCCCGCTAAAGCGGGCGGGCCACAAGAATAGCGCTATGCAGCTATTCTGCAATCAGGAATTAGAGATGCTGGACGCACTTTCCGCCGGCAAGATTTTCCCACTGCTGCTGCAGCAGCCAGTTGTTGTTGCCAAAGGTCTGATTGTACGCGGCACGAGCTGAAGTACCGGCAGCCGAGCACAGTCCGTTCGTGTTGCAGGAAATAACCGTCCCAAAGTTAAAGTTGCACTTGTCTGAATCTTCCTGGCCGCTGGTATCAAACCAGGCATTCAGATCCGGGTCGGTGATGGCTTCAAACTGCTCGTGTGACATCACGTTGATCATGCCATCCGCGCCGCCCACGCCGGTAGCCGGGCTGTTTGGGCCGGTGGTCTGGGCTTCGCAACCGCTGGGGCAGCGGTCCGGGTTGCCGACGAACGCGTACTTAATATCGACTCCGCCCAGCGTTGCATGGGTATGGAAGCCGCAGTATTGCGTGCAGAATCCGGAGGTCTCATTGATGTTGGAGGAAGTCAGCACCATGTACACGCCATTGCCGTCACGCGGCAGAGCGCCACTGCTGAGAACATTGCTCACGGTCGTTTGCAGGCTGCGATCGGTTAAGTTTTTGGTGCTGCTGACAAACGCCGTGCCACCCAGACTCACGTTGCCGCTCACGTTGCCCGTGGTATCACCGTAGGTGGTGGCAATAAGTTCATCGGCGCTGTTGCCGAGCGTACTGATGAAGTGTTGGACCAGGCTGACGCTGGCTGCTGTATTGGAGCCTGAACCAGCCCAATTCCCGTAGAAGATCAGGTAAATCGGAACCGGGTTGCCCTTCAGCACTGGGCCACCGTGATAATTGATGCCATTGCCGGTAACAACTGCCTTTCCACCAGGGACTGCAGGCAGGAATTGAGTACGACTGCCCGTGTGTGTGTGATTGATGTCATCAGGCACCGGGTCCATGGCTGTTTGGCCCGGATTATCGACATGCTGCTTGAGGGCTTGCGCGACCATGAAATTCGCGGTAAGCAATACAGAGAGGAGAACTAAAGCGTATTTCATCTTTCCGAGGAGCGTTGTCATTTTTGTGTGACCTCGAGGTGCAATTTGCAATTCTGTTAAAAAAGACAAACAGATAAAGCCGGTATAAAAGTTGATCGGAAGTAGTAACAGGCTCATACAAGATACTCGGGAACGACGTCTCCGAGTCCGCGACATTGGGGCGAGTCTACTATGAAATTCCGAGGTAGCACAATAATTAATTAAATTCTTCTTAAGTATTGGCCAACTTGGCACAGAATAGGGCTTCCTGTCTTCCCAATTTGGGAAAGGCCGCCGAAGGAGACGGCGGCCCGCCATGTTTAAAGGTTCCTGCTTTAAAGGTGCTGTACGCACTTTCCGCCAGCAGCATTTTCCCACTGCTGCTGCAGCAGCCAGTCATTGCCACCGAACGACTGGTTGAACTTCGAGCCAGCCGCTTTGGCTGAGGCCGAGCAAACACTCGTCGAGGTGCATGTCTGGACTGTGCCAAAGTTGAAGTTGCACTTATCGGAATCTTCCTCGCCGCTGGTATCAAACCAGGCATTCAGATCCGGGTCAGTAATGGCTTCAAACTGCTCGTGCGATACCACGTTAATCAAGCCATCCGCGCCACCCACACCGGTAGCCGGGCTGTTCGGTCCGGTGGTCTGGGCTTCGCAGCCGCTGGGGCAGCGGTCCGGATTGCCGACGAACGCATACTTGATATCGACTCCGCCCAGCGTTGCATGAGTATGGAAGCCGCAGTATTGCGTGCAGAATCCGG
>DASRDW010000173.1:0-6480 GCA_035652415.1 Candidatus Angelobacter sp.
CCGCTGATGGTGACCAGCGTGGTGCCCAGCGCCGCCAGCTTGTCAATGCGGAGGTACATCTCTTCCAGCGGCACGGGATCAGAGAAGTCGTCGTACTCATTGCAGTAGGCGCAGGAGAGATTGCAGCGCCGCATGGGGATGATGTGCACCTGGACCGGGTGGTCGGTGGAAAGCACACCCTTCGCGATCATCTTGAGTTCGCGAAAGGTCCGATGCACGGCCTTGAGCCGCCGCCGAATCCTAGTGCCTGTATCTGCCATTGTTTAAACTATTTATTAGATCATACCTATGCGGAATTGGAGGCCAGCAGTACAGTAAACGGTTGTTTTTCAATTGTGAACGGCAAAATTAGGAGAACCCAAGCCCTAAACAAACGCTCTCCACGCTGACCGGCCAAGAATAAAGATCGCAAATACAACAAGCATCGTTACGATCCCGGTGCTCTTGCTGGGCTTCCGATTGGAAGAAGCTGTCGCAAATCCCAGCCCCAGCAACACTACTACCCAGATACTGAAAATATCCAGGGCGGAGGCGATCTCATAAAGGAATCGGTTCCCATGGGGATCCATAAAGAAGCCGAGATTTGTCGGCATGGGATTGGCGAGATCAATGTTGCTTGCGTCAGAGCTAAACAGCAGACTCGCAGTGAGCAAAATGCTGGAAATAATAAAGGGAATATACGAGTAAAAGACGACGGCCATCGCACGCTCGAATGGGACTTCTGCGGCGAGAATGAAGTTGAAAATCACCATGAAAACGGCCGCCATGATGAGTCCACCAATCAAACTGATCAACGGAAAAGCAAAGAAGGCCACCTTAGTGATGGTGCCCTGAAGTTCAGTGGCCTTGGCGCGCTGCTCCGGCGAGAGCTGTTCCATGCGTTTTTGCGCTGAGGGCGATTTCTCCATCTGCTGCTGAATAAAATGCGCCATATCGATCTTTTGCACTGCAACAGCAGCAAAAATGATGGTAAAGATGCCTGTTACCAACCAGGGAACCCACCAGCTACTCTTGCGCTTTAAATCTTCAAAAGTTTTGCTGGGCGCAATGAGGACGTTGATGAGACGCTGTGGCTCGGAAAGCCCAGGCCCTGCGGGTTCGGGAGGCGTTACCGGCATAGCTGGCTGACCTGGCAATGGTGGCGGCGGTGTCTGGCTTGTGGGAAAGTTCATAAACCATCCTACGTTTTGATCTGGGAAAAGTTACTGTCTGCCGCTTTCAATGCAAAGTTCGGCTTTTATTTAGTGCTGGATTAATCGCCGAAATGCTCCCAGCCTTGCTGCGGCAGCGGCCGTACTGTGCCATTCTCACCCAGAATCTGTATTGCTGACGAGTAATTTGAAGTATCTGAGATGGTTCCGATCCTGGTGATCGGTACTCCCGCAATTTGTTTGGGCATTTTTACGCGCTTTGAGGCAGTGAACAGCAATTCATAGTCTTCACCGCCGTGAAGGGCCAGCCCAAGATTTGAGCCCTTGGCTATAGGGATTTGCCCGGCGCAAATGGTGGCAGAGACGCGGCTTTCTTCGCAGATATGGGCCAGATCAACCGACAAGCCGTCACTCAGGTCGATCATGGCCGTAACCAAGCCGCGCTTTTGCATCCACTGGCCCACTTGAATACGGGGCTGGGGATAGAAATGAAGGTTAGATCGGACGGCCTTTATTTTTTTGCCGGTACGGAGCTTTTGCAAGGTTGCAGCAGAGCCACCAAGTGCACCTGTGACATAGATATGGTCGCCTGGGCGGCCGCCAGAACGAAGGATTGCTTTACCTGATGGCGCATGGCCGATGACGACAATATCGGCGATGATTTTTGGGGCTGATGAAATATCCCCGCCAGCAAGCTGAGTGTGAAAGCCGCACGCCAGATCGCGAAGCCCGCGCAAGAACCCATCAATCCAGGCTTGAGGTAATTTCGACGGCAGTCCAAGCGATAAGAAACAAGCCATCGGCGTGCCGCCCATAGCGGCAATATCGCTCAGGCCCCGAGCTAAGCAGCGATGGCCGACGCTATGAGCAGGGTGCCACTTGCGGCGAAAGTGGACGTCTTCCACGCATAGATCGGTTGTGACCAAGTACTGGCTGCCGCGCGGCGCCTCAAGAACGGCGCAGTCATCGCCAATGCCCTGTACCACTGAAGGAGTTCCAGAGGTAGAGCTGGCTAATGCTCGGATTCGCTTGATCAATTGCCGTTCTTGCATGGTGTTTTGACGCAGGTTAACTATATCAAAAACAAAGACTTGCATGGATAAATGACGGCGGCGAGACGAGATCCCTAGTCCCAAAGTAACTGGCCAGACCGCGCAGCCTTGAGTGAATCGCAAGCCAACCATACTGGTATTGCCTTATGAAAAGCTGCTGAGCTTAAGTGGAACTGAAGGTCATGTCCAGGTACAGGTTCTGCAAATATCCCAACGGGATACCTTCGTTACTGGGCCCAGTGGCTTGGACGTTGACAGTGGCTAAAGGTGCTTGTTAAGGTTTATGCAAAGTTTTTAACTAGTTCCACTGGCCGCTTCATCTCCCCGGATTCTTCCTGCGGACCAGCGGAAATAATCCAGCCGAAGTATTCGGCGGGGCCGGCCCAAGCAGCCCCAGAGGAACCGCAGTTCAAGGAAGAGTAGCCTAAGCAAGTTTGAAAACAGAATCTTTCAAGCGGAGTTGTTCACTTGCGTAAGCGTTTTTACATCATGCTGGTGGCCCGGAACGCCGAAGGGGAGCTATTGAAGATCCCCGTGCCGATGCATTATTTGTATGTTTTTGTGGCCGGCGCTCTCATTGGAATGCTGGTGATTACCGGCATGCTCGGCTCTTATACCCGCATGGTGGTGAAGGCGCAGCACTATAACCAGCTGCGTGATGAACAGAAGGCCCTAAAATCGCAATACAGCCAGCTTGAACAAATTGCCCAGGAAAATGAGTTGCAGGCCCAGTCCCTGAGCTCCCTGGCAGGTGAAGTATCCTCCCTCTACGGCCTTAAGCCAGATCCGGCATTTCAGGATGATGACCCTGTCTCCGCTTCTCTGCAGCAGTTTTATGCACTGCGTATGACAGCGATGAACGGCGCCGCTTCTGTAGGCATCAGCATGGGCGAGGTGGGCGACACCAGCACGCGTGATTGGATGCGGCTGGCTGCAGCTCCTACGCTCTGGCCAGTCATGGGGCGTATTACCGGATCGTTTGGCGAGCGTATTGATCCGTTCAGCGGTGAAGGAGCGTTTCATCGCGGCGTGGACATTTCCAGCGAAATCGGCACGCGAGTAATTGCCCCGGCTGACGGAATTGTTCGTTTTGCCGATTTTATGAACGGCTACGGACGCGCAGTGATGATCGATCACGGCAATGGAATCAGCACTCTATACGGCCATCTCTCCGGATTTGCCGTAACGCCAGGACAGATGATTCGCCGAGGCGACACTCTAGGCTACGTGGGCCAGAGCGGACGCAGCACGGGCCCGCATCTGCACTATGAAGTCCGCATCTTCAATACGCCGGTGAATCCGTATAAATATCTGCGCTTCAGCCTGAACCAGCAGGTAGCTTCAGGAGCAATGTAATCAGCGCTTAGGCGTCTGCTGCGGAGCAGCATTTTCTTCTTTAACTTCTGACCAGATTTTTTTCAAAACAGATTGCGGAACCGTGGCAGTGAGAGTCGCCACATTTTCTTTTCGCTCCACCTGGATGCTGTCAAACGCGGCTTTCACATCCTTGTCATTTCCTTTTCTACCGACAAATTGGCCAATGCTGCGCACCAGCGCCAAATGCGTGTTGGCTGCATCAACGATTTGCTGGGCCTGCGCTTCACTCTGAGCGAAGACATCAGCGCGAAAGAGCAATGAGCCGGTGTAACGTAGCGAACCGACTGCGACGGTATTACCGGGAAGGGTGATTGCAAAGCCGCCGGGGAGCTCAATGTTGTCCGGTTTATTGGGAATGCGATCAATAACCCAGGCCAGGCTGGTAGCTGGAACATCGCGATAGTGCGCGTTTAGCAGTGAAGGGCCGCTGGTGGATTTGTATGAGCGATCGATGATGCCGTGCATTGGCTCTGGCGAAACCATGTTAGTTACAGCGACGCGGTGATCATCCAAAAGCGAAGCGCGCACCAGATGGCCTTCATGAGAGATGGAATAGATTGTGTGGTTGCGATACTGCTCGGTTGAGTCAGCTATCTTTTGCAAATAGGTTTTTAAACGATTGGCGTCGAACCTGCCGGCAAAAATCTCTGACGACTCCACATCACGGTGGTCTGGCGTGTCGCGGCGTGACATGGCGACCTCGTCCAAGTCGTGTTCAAACTGGATTCCCGTTTGAGCGACGAAATCTTTGTAATCGCCCTCAAGCTCAACCGGGCCGGATTTGCTGAGATCAAATAAGTGGATGGGCTTGAAATTGGCGTAAATCAGGAGATCGCCCTCAGGCAACAGGCGGGCAGCCGCGGGAGCCTGGTTGCGCTGGTACATAAAAAAACCGGCAGCAGCGGCTGCAATAAGTAAGATGGCTAAAATCAGCAGCTTGCGATGCTTTTGCATGAGGGGACTAGTATAGAGTAAGTAGGTTTTCTTGCCAGTTGATAAGCATAAAGCCGCCTGAATTGTTACAATCAACATGGAGTGGTAACCACGCAGGTTACGTTTCCCTAAAAGCCAGGGTTCTGAGTTGTTGCACGCAGCTTGCCGTGTGTGCTAACTTATTAACTTTGTGCCCGGTTACGGGAGGTTTGTGCTGGCGTAGCTCAGCTGGTAGAGCATCTGATTTGTAATCAGAGGGTCGGGGGTTCAAGTCCCTTCGCCAGCTCCAGATAGAAAAACGGGTTTTCCGAAGTGCGTAGCTGGACGTATTTCGGACATAAGCAGGCACCGCGCAAAAATAGTAATTTCTACCGGAACGCAATCCACGAAGCTTTTCCAAATCGTCGGTTTTTGACGTTTTATGCGGAAGTATGTTCGCGCGTCCCTTGATTCGCTCTTTTTCTTTTGCGGAAGAGCGCCCGTAAGCAAGCCAGTATAAGTGAGCCGGCGCCGAAGGTTGCGGCGCAATCGCCGGGTGAGCATGAAGTGAGCGCCGTTCAGCGCGAACGGAGTGCGAGGGTCCGAGCAGCTTTGCTGCGGAGCCCTGGGGAAAAGCGATGGGCTCGGTTCAATGCACAGGTGACCGAGTGGTTAATGGTAGCAGACTGTAAATCTGCCGCTCTTCGGAGCTACGGAGGTTCGAATCCTCCCCTGTGCACCAGAGTTTTGAGCTTGATGTAGCTCAGTTGGTAGAGCGCTCCCTTGGTAAGCGTTGCGGCAGCAAAGCGTTGCCGCAACCCAGAAAGAAGCAGTCACCGGGTGACCTCTGCTGATGATAGGAAATGCAGTTTCAGAGCTGATGTAGCTCAGTTGGTAGAGCACTCCCTTGGTAAGGGAGAGGTCACCGGTTCAATCCCGGTCATCAGCTCCAGAATTTAGAAAAGCTGATGTAGCTCAGTTGCAGGTGAGTGCGAAGCGAGCGCTGGGTGGTGCAAGCGAAGCACAAGGGTGAAGCGAAGCGGAACCCTCAAAGATAAAGAGCACTACGCTGGTAAGGGAGAGTCACCGGTTCAGGCGTTCTTGAATAGAACCGGTCATCAGCTCAGAGTTTCACGAGAATGGATTCGAACAAGCGGTTCTTCGTTGCCATGGCGGTATATGCAGTTCTGGCCGCTTTGATCTGGTTCACGATGGACAGCGGGGCAGTAGAGATCCGGCGGGAAAACGGGACGTTTCTTGATATCCCGTTTCGCAGCGTGACTCTCGGGATCCTGGGATTGTTTGCTGCGTTGACTGTGCTGCGTTGGAGGGCAGACCAGCGGGAAGAGCGGAGAGAACAAGAAGAAGCGCAGGAGTTGGAGCAAGCAGGGCGGGAGTAACTCAGTGGTAGAGTCACAGCCTTCCAAGCTGTTGGTCGCGGGTTCGATTCCCGTCTCCCGCTCCAGAAAATCAGTAGTTAGTACTTGGTACTTAGTAGTTGGCTTGTTTGGAAGACCGGACGGCTCCAGTGAAGAAAACAGCCGGGAGCTTACGGCTAAATACTCAATACTAATTACCGCAGGGAACAGATGACATATCAGCAGGCGCAGATTGCGGTCGCAAAGACAGAAGAGTTTGAGCAGTTGAAGTCCGCATTGGAGCGGCTGCTCGGTCCGGCTGAGGTAGAAAAGTTTTATAGCAAGCTGCAAGGCCGCAGCGTGAATGTGCGCGAATTTGAAAAGATTGCCGGGATGGGGATTCTGGAAGCGGTGGATGCCACATTGGCGAAATCAGGCAAGACCGCCAGGCAACTGTATGACGCGCTCACGCTTTCTGATCAGGCCCTGATGCGCGAGTTTTATCTGGAGCGGATCGAAAAAGTGGATGTGAAGGTCCGCGAGAAATACAGAAAAGTTTATCAATATTACTGAAGCGAATTACATGAAGCGTTGGGCTTCATGGGCGTTGAGGAGATGCAATGGCAAAGG
>DASRDW010000174.1:0-7676 GCA_035652415.1 Candidatus Angelobacter sp.
ACGTAGCCAAGCATCAGGTGCGCGTTCTTCGGCGCTCCTGCCGCCACAAACCACGGCGCGCGCGTCAAGTACGACGCCTGCGTGATCAGCAGCACTGCCCCGTATTGCGGGCTCTTCCAGAACGTCTGCGTCCAATCGATCGTCCCTTCCTGGATCGCACGGTTCGCGCTGTTCGGTGAGTTCAACCCGCCAAAGCCGATCGTCGGCTGTACAGCCAGCGTTGATGAGATGTCCGTGAACGCGTTCCGCTGGAAGTAGTTCCCACCGTAGTAGAAGCCGAATTGCGTCTTCTTTCCTGCCTGCAATTCCGACCCGATCGTCATCGCTCCAGCATGAACCATCGATACATCAGCGCTGCAGCCTGTTGCCGTTGTTCCCACAATCGTGCATGTCGATCCCGGACCGCTGATCGGCACGACCACCACTTGCGGTCCCAAGCCGATCATGTAACGGCCAGCACCTGTGCCCCACATCCCGTTTGCCAGAATGCGGAACCCCTTGAACAGTTCAAAGTTGAACGCGCCATGGAAGGTCCCACCAATACCGGTGTTGTGAACAAAAGACGCCGTTGGCGTATTGGATGGCGCCAGCACCGTGATCTTGGCCGAAGTCAGAATTCCTCCCGCTTCAAAGTGGAAGTGCCTCCCATTGCGGCCCGTGTCCCAGGCAAACTTGGTGTGCAGATCAGGAAACGCGCTCGGTACTCCGGTTGCGTTGGTGCCATTCGCTCCGTCAAGTTGCGGTCCCAATTGAGCACTGAAGGCCGCAGGCAAAAGCACACCACCGGTCGTAAACTGGTCCGGGTTCTGCATCTCCACGCCCCACTGGAAATTGTCGTTAAAGTGATAGACCGCGCGGAACAAGCCAGCTCTGGTATAGGGAATGCCGACGTTGATGTTGGCGTCCTCATTCAATGTAACTGCCAAATCGGCCGGTGCAGGCGACAAGCCTACACGGTTCGGCGTTTGCAGGCCCCAGCTCTGTCCACCCAGGAATTCCCAGTTCCCGCGCTTTAAATCCAGCCAGTACAAACGCAACCGGTTGGTGTGCGGGTTTGACGTCACAAACACGTTCGTCGCATCGTTGCCGTTGAAGTCGCCTTCAAGATAGCCGGTCACATTGTTCTCACCGTAGTGGCCCGTAATCTTCAGGTTGTAACGGGAATACTGGCCGGTGGTGCGGAACTCCGTCAAATGTCCCTGCACCGTGTTGCTGAACGGAATGCCGCCAAACGGCGTGGTGATGTTGCCACCCGTGTTGGTTGAGCGGAAGACGTTTTCAAAATCGACGAACCCGCCCGGCGTAAACTCCGTGCCGCCAATGCGGAACGACAGCGGTGATTCTTTCGGCTTCTCCGTCTCCTGCACCACCGTGTTGGTGTTGGTGGCTGTGGTTGCGGGAGCCGCCGTGTTGTGTAGAGCAGCATCGGCCATTCGTGGCGTCCCCGAGGTCTTCTCCTGCAACTGCTGTTGCAGATTCTGGATCTGCTGCTGTTGCTGGGAGATTTGCGCTTGTTGGGAGGTGATGGCCTCACGCAGGGACTTCAGTTCGTCTGCGACTGACGAATTCTGGCCTTGCCCCCCTCCGTCGCCGCCTGACTGCGCCAGCGCCATGCCAGCCGCCAAAACCAGGAAACCTAACTTGGGTAAAACTCTCATGAACTCTCCTTTAATTGGAAATCGTTTTTTTCAAAGCCCTTGTAAAGAAAAAGACCGACATCTAAATCCCGATTACAGTAAATTTGCGGGGATTCTAGTCCAGTGGCTACCAGACATAACAGAAGATTGTTAAAGGAAAACAAAAATTTACCTTGATTGCGGAAATAGGACTATTCACGTAAGTACATGTACCCCCTGGTAAGGCATAAAACGCTTGCTGTGGGGCTTTTCTCCGCTTCCCATTTTGGAACCTTGGTCGTAGGACCACTACTTTTCAGCGGCAACAAGTCCGGCAGCCATCGTTTTTAAAGCCCGCAAATCCAATTTGCCGGTGCCCAGATAAGGAATTGCATCCACATGAAAAAATTGGTCTTTCTTGGGCTTCCACAGGGCCGGCAGATCGGATTCAGCAAGCCGGGCCAGCACCGGCGCCAGATCTTCTTCAGACAAGGTATGCAGCACAACGATGCGTTCACCCTTCTTTTCATCGGGGACTGCGGAAACTGAAAACACCTGCTCCGCCCTGCCGGAGAGTTCGTTCAGCTTTTCTTCAATCTTGATGTGCGGCACCATCTCACCACCAATCTTGCTGAAGCGGCTGAGCCGGTCCGTGATAGTCAGAAAGCCATCTTCTTCCATAGTGGCAATGTCGCCTGTGGTGTACCAGCCGTCTTTGAGCACTTCCGCGGTCTTCTCCGGGCGGCCAAGATAGCCGCGCATCACGTTAGGGCCCTTCACCAGCAGCATTCCCGGCTTGGCCAGCGGCAGCAACTCCTGCGTTTCGGGATCGACAATACGAACGCTCACTCCCGGCAACGGATGGCCAATGGTCCCGCGACGCGCAGCCACCTGACGAAAGCCGGGTGCGCGGAAGTCCCGCCCGTTCACGGCAACGACCGGGGCGCACTCCGTGCAGCCATAACCTTCCAGCGGACGAATGCCAAAAATGTCTTCAAATTGAAGGGCCGTTCGTTCAGGAAGTTTTTCTGCGCCCACCAGCACGTATTGCAGGCTGCCAAAATGCTCCGGCGAACAGCGCCGCATATAGGCCTGCAAAAACGTCGGGGTCGCGATCAGGAAAGTCACGCGATACTTGGAAACCAGCTCGCTGATGGAAGTGGCATCGAGCGGGTTGGGATGGAAGACTACGCCGATCCCGTGCACCACCGGCAGCCACAGCCCAATAGTGAAGCCAAAGGAATGGAAGAACGGAAGACTTCCCAGCACCTTATCATCGCCGCCAAGCATAAATACCTGCGTGACCTGGCGAATGTTGGCAAGAATGTTGTGGTGCGTGAGCATCACGCCCTTGGGATCGCCGGTGCTGCCGCTGGAGAAAATCACCGTGCCCAGGTCTTCATCAATATGGCGTTTCGCGCCCAGCGCTGATTTGAGTAAATGGTAAGGCAGCGTCCAGGAAAAGATCAGCGATACTAGCTTTTCACTTAAGCGAGGCTTGTTCAACACATCTTCCAGCAGCAACGTGCGCCCAGGGATTTCAATCTTGGGAAAGCGCTCCAGAAAAGCTTTTGAGGTGACAACAGTCTGTAGATTGCACTGCCGACTGCATGACGCAATCACTTCATTGCTGGCGGTGTAATTCAAATTGACGGGAACAAGACCCAGCAGCATGGCCGCATAGTTCACCAGCGCGCCGCCTGCTGAAGGCGGCATCAGGATTCCGACCATCTCTTGGTCTTTCCACAGCGGCTTCATACGCCGCGCCACAAAAATGGTTTTTACCAGTGCGCCGCCGAAGCGCATTTTGGGGACGCGCGCATCCGCCATGGCAAAGCGCCAGAAATAGCGGCGAGCGCTGCGCACAAACGCGCGATCAAGGGTGAATTTAGGATTGCGGTCCGCGGCAAAGGCTTCGCTCTGCAAGTCCTGAACTGCCTGTCGTACCTCAGCCGGAGCGGCAGTCGAGGTAAGCCATTGTCCAAAGCTCACGGTCACCGGATACGGCACGCGCCGCGGCACTTTCCAGAGAAATCGATTGCGCTCAAAGCTGAAGATGCTACCCCACACGCCATGCAGGTTCACGGGCACAATCGGCGCATCCAGGCCTTTGATGATCCGCTCCATGCCGCGCCGGAATGGAAGCAACTGGCCGGTGCGGGTGATCTGTCCCTCAGCAAAGATGCAGACGATCTCGCCGTCACGGATGGCGTCGCTGGCAGTGCGAAGAGAGCGGATCATATCGCGCGGTCGCAGTTCAGAAGAGATGGGAATGGCCTTCATCATCCGGGCAAACGGTTTGATGATGGGCTTTTCATAAATCCCCTGAAACATCAGGAAGCGAATGGGCCGGTCAGTGGAGGCCAGAAGCAGCAACACGTCAACGAATGACATGTGGTTGGAGACAAAGAGCGCCCCGCCTTTTTCAGGAATGTTGTCGCGGCCCAAAATCTTGATGCGGTAGATCGTGTGCGTAAGGAAAAAGAGCAGCAGCCGCAGAAACCAATCCGGCAACAGATAGAGGACGTAGATTGTTCCTGCCAGCGTAATGATCGCGCCGGCCACAAAGACGCCGCGCGGATCAAGATGGCCAAAGCTGGTGAAAACAAAGTAAGCGCCTGACGCCGCTACTCCTGCAACAAAAGAGAGCAGGTTCGCTGCGGCGATCACGCCGCCCTTTTTATCAGCAGGTGGACGATGCTGGATGAGCGCATTCACTGGCACGGCAAAGAAGCCGCCAAAAATTCCCAACCCTGCCAGAGCAATGGCAGCAGGCAAAAAACTGTGGGGCACAATACCGACTACAGCCGCCATCACGGTCATGCCGAAAGCTCCCAGCGGCATGAGGCCGTACTCAATCTTGTCGCCAGAGAGATAACCGGCCAGCAAACTGCCAATCCCAATGCCCAGCGCCAGCGCGGCATCGAGCAGCGCAATGTTCGATGGATCAAGATGAAGCGTCTTCTTGCCAAAGACAACTACGGTCTGGAAAAACAGCGTGCCCAGGAACCAGAAATAAGTATTGCCGATCACCGCCAGCCAGAGCGTGCGGTCAAGGCGCATGAGCCGTATCTGCTCCCAAAGGCTGGCAACAAAGTTCGGTTGAAATTTGGCTTGCGGAGCTGCCGCCGGCACTTTGCGGATCGCCATGCTGCAGAGCAGGCCCAGCCCTGAAGAACCCACCAGCCAGACTGCCACTTTCCACTCGCGGCCCTGAAAGACTTGTGCCAGCCATCCTGCGGCCATGGCGCCGGAGATGATGGCAAGAAAAGTTCCCAATTCAATGACACCGTTACCCCAGGAGAGCCATTTCTCCGGTAGCAATTCAGGCAGCAGCCCGTATTTTGAGGGACCAAACAATGCAGCTTGCGTCGCGGCCACAAAAAGCACAATCAGCGGAAGAGGAAAATGCGTAAGCAACAAACCCGGATGTCGCCAGAGATCAACTACTTCTCCAAGATATTGCTGCTGCCTGGAGGTCAAAGCAAAGATCGCCAGCACCATGGCGGCAATCTCAATCACCTTGGTTGCAATGGTGACTTGCCGCTTGCTGAACCTGTCTGCCAGAAATCCGCCAGCCATGCTGAAGAGTACCAGGGGCAGGAAGAACAAAAACGAGATTAATGAGACCAGGGTATCGCCGCGCGCTTCTGAAATGGTTGCGCCCATCACCATGAAGGTGAGCAGGTAACGAAGCACGTTAAGGCTGAATGCGCCTTGAAATTGCACCAGGATCAGCACCCAGAAGCTGCGCCGCCAGTGTGCTTCTACCGGCTGCTGAACAGGGAAACCACCCTCCTGCGCTGGATAAGAAAGTTCTGAATTTGTAGCTGGAATCTGCTGAGACATAGTTTCAGTGGATTGGTGGGGGACATTCTGGCATCACTTCCGCTCTATGTAAATGGCTGCACAGGGCAGAAACGCCGGAGAGCACCCCAATCGTAACCCTTGGTTACCAGCGTAACCACCAACAATCCCATTGATTGGCCTAAAGTTAGAGCAACCAGGAGAAGGACGCAAGGTTGTTTTCCTTTTCCACCAGACAAAGTTATTCGTGCCCAAAAACACAACATTGTTTGGCGCAAAAAAGGAGATGGATTTACATGCGAAGCGTAGTTTTTCGCAGCGCAGCGCGCTGTATTGCGCGACTACGGAGGCCCAGCAGACCGCGACGAAACGGAACCTTGCTGGAGAAGTTCGGGCTGTTCATTTTTTTATTAGCCGGCTTGAGTGCGGTGCTGTTTGCTGCCGAGCCGCAAGGTGTTGTCTTAGTTGGCGCGGGCTCAAGCGTGCCACTTCCGCTCTATCGCAAATGGGCTGAGCAGTACAACCAGAGCAACGGGAATGTCCAATTGAAATATGTGGCAATGGGCAATGCTGAAGGCATCGTCCAGATCACACACGGCGTTAGCGATTTTGGCGCGGGAGAAGTGCCGTTATCCACTGAAGATCGTCGTACGGGCTCGTTGACTGAACTGCCCGTGGTGATGATCGGCATTGTTCCTATTTACAACCTGCCGGGAAACCCGCAACTGCGTTTTTCCGGCGAGGTCTTGGCAGATATCTATCTGGGCCACATCAAAAACTGGAGTGATCCTGCCATCAAGAGGCTGAACCCGGGAGTTAATCTTCCCAATCTGGCGATTGACGTGATCTACCGTCCTGGCGGCAAGGGAACCAACTATGTCTTTACTGAGTTCCTTTCCAAGGCCAGTCCAAAGTTCCGCGACCAAATTGGGAGAAGCGCTTCACCCAAGTGGCCCGTTGGTCAGCCTGCTGAGCGAAGCTCTGACATGGCAGACAAGGTCAAGAGTGCGCCGGGAGCACTTGGATATGTTGAATTACAGTATGCGGACGATAACGGGATTTCGCATGCGAGCGTTCTGAATCCGGCGGGCAAGTTTGTGAAAGCCTCAGCAGAAAGCATTACTGCTGCGTGTGTTGCCGTGGAATCCCCGGCGTGGGACAAGCTTTCCGCGTCGCTAGTGGATGCACCTGGCGCAGACTCTTACCCCATCTCCAGTTTCACGTGGCTTTACGTGCGCTCAAGCACGCGAGACCAGCGGCGCACGTCAGCCCTGGTTGGATTGCTTAACTGGGCCTATTCAGATGGACAAAGCATTGCTGTTCAAGAGGGCTATTCGCAATTGCCCAAGCCACTTGTTGTGAAAGTTCTTTCCAGGGTCAATTCCATGCACTAACCAAGGGAGTACCCATCGGAGTGAATGTCAACTGCCAAGTGCAGAGAAAAGGAGGAAACAGTATTGAAGACGCTAGTTGAAGAACAGGAAATTCAAAGCACTAGTCAAGCGCCCGTGCGCGATCAGATAAGCCAGGAATTTGCGGGTGCGTGAACTTCACATGCACCAGGAGCCAAAGATAGTGGCTGCTGCTGTGAAACCATCGGCAGACTGTTATGAAAATTGTTTGGATCTTGCCGCTCTATTTCTACCTCGCGGGTAACATTTGCGCGAAAGGAAAAAAGCCTGGCTCCGGGGCCAGGCTTTTATTTTGCTGCAGAATTTAGAACGTCATCAGCTCTTTTTCCTTGGACTTGCAAAGCTCTTCCATTTTCTTGATCTCATCATCGGTAAGCTTCTGGATTTCTTCCAGTGCGCGGCGCTCTTCATCCTCGCTGATTTTTTTGTCTTTCATGGTCTTTTTGATGGCGTCATTGCCGTCACGGCGGACGTTGCGGATCGCTGTGCGATGGTCTTCAAGAATTTTATTGAGGTGCTTTACCATCTCCCGGCGGCGTTCTTCCGTGAGCGGCGGCACGGGAATACGAACCATTTTGCCGTCATTCTGCGGGTTAAGCCCCAAGCCGGCGGAGCGGATGGCCTTTTCAATTTCACCCATGAGGCTGGGATCGTAAGGCTGCACCGTAAGCATTTGCGGCTCTGGCGCGTGCACGGTAGCAAGCTGGTTCAGCGGCATCTCTGAGCCGTAAGCTGGAACGCGGACTGGGTCCAGCATGTGCACCGTCGCCCGGCCGGTGCGGGCAGCCGCCAGGTTAGTGCGGAAGTCTTCCACCGCTTTATCCATGCGGCCCTTGAGCTG
>DASRDW010000175.1:0-17324 GCA_035652415.1 Candidatus Angelobacter sp.
TGGCGCAGAGGCGGTATGTTCAGGGTGAACGCATTCAACCGATAATAAAGGTCTTCGCGAAATGTCTTCTGCGCAATGGACTTTTCTATATCGATATTCGTCGCGGCCAGCACTCTTACATCTGCAGTAACGCTCATCCGCCCGCCCAAACGGCAAAACTCGCCATCCTGCAAGACATGCAGAAGCTTGGCCTGAAGCGCCGGGCTCATCTCGCCCAATTCATCGAGAAAAATTGTTCCCTGATTTGCCAGCTCGAATTTTCCGGGCTTGGGCTTTGACGCCCCGGTAAATGCTCCGGCTTCATAACCAAACAATTCGCTTTCCAGAAGGTCGGCTGGCAACGCCGCGCAATTCACTTTCACGAATGGCTTATGCGATCGAGGCGAGAGTTGATGAATCAATCGGGCAAGAATTTCTTTGCCCACGCCGCTCTCGCCCAGAAGCAACACCGGTACGTCGACCTTCGCGATGATGGAGCTCTGCTCCCGGACCTGTTTCATGGCTGGGCTGACGGCAAGAAAAAAGAGATCATTTTGAAGATTGTCGATATGCTCCTGCTCCGTAGTCGCGGTGAAATGGAGCACAGGAACTTCCTGCTCCGGTGCAGCGCTGGAAGATAGACAGCGCGCGACTACGGCGTCCAATTCCGCTTTGTAGATCGGTTTGGTCATGTAGTCGAGAGCGCCCAAGCGCATGGCCTGGACCACGTTGCTGGTCTCAGTGACGCAGGTAACCATCACAATGCGCTGGCCTGGAACCAGATTTCTGCAAGCCCGAATCGTTTGCAGCCCGTTCATCTTCGGCATTTGCATGTCCACAAGCATCAGGTCCGGTGGGTGCCCCTGGATTTTTCTCAGAGCTTCTTCACCGCTGCTGGCTGTTTCCACGGAATAGTTGCTGGATTCCAGCAGCGTTCGCGTGTAGATGAGCATACTCGGCTCATCATCTACGATGAGAATGCTTGGTTTATCTGTTCCGGAAGCTTGCATTTCGGCTCTCCTTACTGCATAGGCAGCACGATTGAAAAGGTACTCCCCTGTCCTACCGAACTCTGTACTGATATCTCGCCGCCCTGAGCTTCGACCAGCCGACGCGCGATAGCTAATCCAAGGCCGATTCCTTGTGCCTGGCCTGCTTGCTCGATCTGGCGGAACTCTTCAAAAATTTCCCGGTGATACTCAGGCGCGATCCCCGGACCATTGTCAGTCACTTCAATTCGTACGCAATTATTCTTCAGTGCTGCCATGGAAGCGCGCTTTTCCAGGTGAATCGATTTCTTATTGTGCGGTTTCCGGCGTTCCCAGCAGTCCAGCCGCGTCGTCACCGTGACCTTTCCGAAAGTGGGAGTGAATTTCAGCGCGTTCTCCAGAAGGTTGGAGAGAATGTTATGGAATTTCAGTGAATCAAAACAGATGGGACCGATCGTTCTATCGGGGAAAAAATTGCAGGTAGTCCCGCGTGCTGCATAGGGTACCTGCCATTGCGAAATCACCTCTTCCACGCATTGGTTGATGTCCCTGAGTTCTTTTCGCACCTCAAATTTTCCTGACTGCAACGCGCTGAAGTTCAGGAAACTCTGGATCATGCGCTGGAGCCGCAGCGTATTCTGCTGCATCTCTGTAAGCACGACCTTCTGCTGCTGGTTGAGCGGGCCGGCATGATCTCCCAGGAGGAAATCTACATAGCCGTTGATTACTGCAAGTGGCGTCTTAAGTTCATGAGCGGCGCTTGCGAGCAGCAGAGTGCGCTGAAACATCTCCTGCTTTGATTGCGCATCAGTGGAAGGTTTGGATTTCATCGGCGAATCAAGAGGCACATCAGCTTGTACTGGCCCTCGTTTAGACACTTCTCCTCTTCATGGAACCCATGCCATCACGGAACGTGGGCCCTCAATTGTTATAGGTAAGCGGCAAGAGTCGAACAGCCGGAATATCCAAAGTTAGGAACACCACTTGCTGTAGACCTGTTTAGCCGTAAAAAAAAACAGGATACGCCCTATCCCTGGCAAATATGCTCTCTTCGTTCACATAGTTTGTATTTTGCGGAACTTCCAGTGGGATAAAGAAGCCTGTGAGATGCTTGAACTTTACCCCTCAATAATATAGTGGCGAGTAAACCTCGATTTGTGCATAGGTACAGCAAAATAATAATTTCGTAACCCTCAGTATCAGGGGCTGCACTTGCCCCTGAAGGGTGGCACAAAGATTCCACCGGTGGCAGTAAACTGCCACATGGCCCCACTCAGTTCCAAAATGGGAATATTCCGCCTGATGGTCCAGCCAGTCTCTCCTCTGCATTCTTCCTTCCATCATGACCCGATAGATTAGCCAATTCTATCTCCATCATGACCCGATAGATTTAGGCAGCTCTAGCGCGCTCTTGTGTGTGGAAGCAAAACTGCAATGCGTGATTTCGTGGGTGTGAGTTTCTAAAGACACAAAACAAATGAGCCACGCTTCATTTCGCTGTGCATGAACAGCGAACTTGCTATGGTCAGACAGAATCGGCGCCGGTGACGTTGGCTGGCAACTACCGAGTGTGTAGGACCAACGACCGTCAACCCTAAAGACTCAACCTGAAGAAGTTTGAGTTTTGCCTTATCAGCGGGCCCTTGGTCCGCCAGAAACACTAGGAGGGCAGTTCGTGAGTTTTATTTACTTGCCAAAAAATGCCTCAAAAGCACGCCTCAAAGAAGCTGAAAATGCACGCAAGAACCGGGCTGAGATTGTAAAAGCCTACTCGCAGGGCCAGGTCTCGCGCCGTGAACTGGTGAAATGGGGCCTGATTTCCAGCGCGGGCTTACTGGCGCCAATCCATGGTCTCAATCCGTTTGTCACCAGTGCTTATGCATCCGGTGGAGGCGGTGGAGGAACCAGCAGCGATATTCCAACCGGTGCACCGCCCAGCCCGCTGTTTGGCGTGCAGGCATTCACACAGCCAATGCTGCGATTTGATGTTCTCAGCCGTAACCCAGTTAGCTCACTGAATCCCGCACCAACGGCAGAGGCAAACACCACACAGCAACCTGTGCCGGCAATTCTCGGCGGGGGGACTGGGCCAATTGAAGGCCGTCCTCCAGGACCCGATTGGGCGCACCAGAGGTTTGATACGCTTCCGCCTCAGGTAGCGGTAGAGGTTTCACAATTACCGGCCACTACGAATACTGTTTACAATCCGGGCGTTCCTTCCAGCCTGAATTCAGGAATCAATCCTGCAACCAGCATTCCTCTGAAGTTCCATCCAGGTCTGCCCGTTCAGAACCCCACGGCTTTGTGGACCTTCAACGGCACGATTCCACCCAAGCTGGTTCAGGGCCGTTATGGAGAGCCGATTCTTTTCCGCCATCACAACAACCTGAATCCTGATGTGAGCCAGAACGGAGGGTTTGGCCGCCACACCCTTACCACACACGAACACAACGGCCACCACGGCGCAGAGAATGATGGATATACCGGCGCCTTCTTCTTCCCTGGAGAGTTTTATGATTATCACTGGCCGATCGTTCTGGCTGGCCATGACACGATCAACCCTGATGCCACCGACCCCATGACCGGCAGTCCTTCTGACAGCGGCGACATCAACAAAGTCCCCGGCGACTGGCATGAAACTATGAGCACGCATTGGTTCCATGACCACATGTTCAGCTTCACGGCACAGAACGTATACAAAGGCAATGCCGGGATGTTCAACATCTACAGCGCTCTGGATCGCGGTGATGAGACCGTGAATGACGGCGTGAATCTGCGGCTGCCCAGCGGCTCTTCCAATGGCAAGGGCTGGGGCAACCTGGACTACGACGTGAATCTGATGCTGGCAGACAAAGCCTGGGACTCGAGCGGTCAACTCTTCTTCGATATTTTCCAGTTCGATGGATTTCTCGGCGATGCGATGACCGTCAACTTCTGCTACAAGCCTTATTTCGAGGTGGAGCGGAGAAAATACCGCTTCCGCATTCTGAATGGCAGCGTTTCACGTTTCTTCAAAGTCGCTCTGAGTGACGGCTCGGTAATGATCCAGATTGCCAATGACGGCAATTTGCTGCCGCATCCCGTAAGCCTCACGCAGCTTGATGAGCAGGGAATCGCGGAACGCTATGACGTTGTCATTGATTTCACACGCTACAAGATCGGCTCTAAGGTCTGGATGGTGAACCTGTGCGAGCACTCCAGCGGAACGAAACCACAAGTGGATCGCACGCTGGCGGATGCTCTGGCAGGAAAATCGCCGGATCCATGTGTCGGAAAGTTCCTGGAATTTCGCATTGTGCGCGACCCGGCCGTGGCCGATCAAAGCGTGGTTCCGGATACCATGATTCCCAACCCTGATCTCTCCAGCATTCCAGTTAGCCGGGAAAGGACCTTCGAGTTCGGCCGCTCGAATTCTGACTCGGAGCCGTGGACGATCGCAACTGATGGCGGCCAGGGCTTTGCAGCCGACTTCAACCGCATCTCCGCGGCGCCGAAGCCGGGCACGCGGGAGATCTGGCACCTCATCAATGGTGGCACTGGCTGGGACCACCCGATTCATATTCATTTTGAAGAGGGACAGATCCTGGAGCGCAGAAACTCAACCGGGAGCATTGTGCCGATTCCCGCCTGGGAGCTGGGCCGCAAGGATGTCTACCGGTTGCGGCCGGGCGGAAGCGTGACCCTTACCATGCAGTTCCGGGAATTTGCCGGAATGTTCATGGAGCACTGCCACAACACGCAACATGAAGATCACGCCATGTTGCTCCGGTGGGAAATCGACCGTGGCCCTGTGCCATTGCCCACCCCTAACCCCACACCCCAGGGTGTGGAATTTACCTCCCCAACCATTCTTCCAACGGCGTTTTAAAACAGCTAACGGATGAGCTGTGTGCACCACTTAAAAGAGTATGGGCCGTAACCGCGGCCCATACTCTTTTTCCGGAAACCACGGGTTACGCAAAGGAGTTAAGCATCATGCAAGGACGCAAGTGGGTCGCGATAGTGATTGTGGCAATAACGACAGTTGCCGCTGGAATTCTTATGTTTTTTAGTTCGCCAAAAGCCTATGCTACCGGTCCTGGAGCGGAGTATTTCACCAATACGCCGCTGGTTACGCAGGACGGAAAAACAGTCAGGTTCTTTGATGATTTGATTAAGGGAAAATCGGTTGTCATCAATTTTATCTATACCGAATGCGGCGATTCCTGCCCATTGGAAACAGCCAAGCTGGCGCAGGTGCAGAGACTTCTGAACGGCCGCGTGGGCAAAGACATTTTCTTTTACTCCATCAGTATTGATCCGGAGCACGATACTCCACAGACACTCAAGGCATACGCAAAGAAGTTTCACGCCGGCCCGGGATGGTACTTTTTGACGGGCAAAAAAGAAAACATCGAGCTGATCCGCAGGAAACTCGGCCAGGGCGCGACTGAGGGCCAGAACCAGCTTACCGATCACGCCGCCAGCTTCATCATCGGCGATGAACCCAGCGGACAGTGGATGCGCGACACCTCTCTGGACGACTCCAATTACATTGCCACGATGGTTACAGACTGGCTCTCTAGCTGGAAGAAACACAAACCCGGCGAGAGCTATATGCAGGCAACGCGCGCGGATGCTCCCAATACAGACCAGGGCGCTTATCTTTTCAAGAGCCGCTGCTCCGCCTGCCATACCGTTGGCGGTGGAGACAGCATTGGCCCCGATCTGCGCGGCGTAACGACGGTTCGCGAAAAAGACTGGCTGTCTCGCTTTATTCAGGCGCCGAACAAGATGCTGGCTGCAAAAGACCCCATTGCAACCGCATTATTCAAAAAATATAACCGCGTCTCCATGCCGAACCTGCGCCTGAGCCCGGTAGATGCGGACGCGCTGATCAAATACATCAAAACCGCAAGCAGCGCTAACGAGGCCGAATTAACGCCATCGGCGAATCGTGACGCGGCAGCGAATAGCGGTGCTACCAGGAACCGTTAATTCAGCTCTGGATTGTAAGCAGAACTAAGTGCAGGTTGCGGTGCGGGTGAAGGAGTGAGTTTGTTTTGCTCTTCACTCGCAAATTTTTTTTGCGATGGAGACTGCGCTTCCTTCACGCATAAAAACTTCACGCAAGTTTTCCTCGCACGAATTTGGCAAAAGACGTGCATTAGATATTTTGAACTAAATGCTCCGCAGAGCTTCCGGGTTGAGATCAGCCAAAGAATTGGTAGCGGGCATCAGCTTCAAGTTTTGCTCTGCGGCACAGTCGAAGGAGAGAGAAGATGAAGGTGTCGTCCAGCAGGACTATCCGGACGCTTCAGGTAATTGCCGTAATTGCGGTAATTGTAGCTACAACGGGTTATCTGAAGCACGCAGGCGCGCAAAGCTCGCCGCCCCCACCGCAAGTTGTTCCGCTGCGCCCACTCGCGGCGCTCAGTACTGTTCCCATTCCTGATGTTCCCGGTTTGGATGATTACGTTGCAGATAGAACGGCAGCGATTGCATTAGGAAAAGCTCTTTTCTGGGACATGCAAGCAGGCAGTGACGGAATCCAGGCTTGCGCGAGCTGCCACTTCAACGCTGGGGCTGACAGCCGCGTTAGAAACTCCATCAGCCCGGGTCTCAATGCGGGAGACACTACCTTCCAGTTGGGGGTTCCGTTGAATGGAATTAACCATCCCAATTACACGCTGAATGCAGGCAGCCCCACTGCGGGCTTTGGCGGCTATCATGACGGCGACTTCCCCCTACACAAACAGAACAATCCAGACACGCGAAACGATCCCGGATCAGACATCAACGATATCGTTGGATCACAGGGCGTCTTCGCTACATCGTTTGACCGCATACGGCTGGGACGCTCGGCGGAGAAGCAAACGGTGGAGGCCGACCAGGTTTTCTCCTATCCCGATCCATCCGATCCCACCAAGACTATCAATACCAGGCGCGTAGAGCCGCGTAGCGCGCCCAGCGTGATCAATGCGGTCTTTAACCACCGTAATTTCTGGGACGGCCGTGCGCAAAACACCTGCAACGGCTCCAACCCTTTTGGGGAGCGTGACACGACCTCACATTTTTACTATGCCACCGGCGCGCTCGGGCCCATCACTCCTACACTTGTCCGGCTCCAGAACTCTGCTCTGTGCTCACAAGCCCTTGGGCCGCCAACCGGAGACATGGAGATGTCCGCCAACGCCCGGAACTTCCGTAATATTGGGCGCAAGCTGTTGTTCCTCTCCAATCAGGCAAGCACGGCGAGTAGAACTCCATTGGCGAAACAAAGAGTCGCTCTTACAGACAGCGTGCTGGGTTTTTCAAGCCTTGGTTCTTCTCCAGGACTACAGAAAACCTATGCTGACATGATTCGGTCAGCCTTCCAGCCTAAGTGGTGGCAATCCAATAAGCTGGTTTGCATTCCAGACGATGGCACCAGCGCAGAAACTTCGGCCAAAATAGCGGACCGCTGCCCTACAGGCTACAGCGGCTATTTCCTCATGGAGTACAACTTCTCGCTCTTCTGGGGAATTGCCATTCAGATGTATGAGAGCACGCTGGTAGCGGACCAGACGCCTCTCGATCAATATCTGGCGCAGCAGCAGACCTACGTGCTGCAGGGCGACAGTCTGAAGAATTTTTACAGCATTCAGCTGCCGGCTGGCGTTGATCCTATGACCATTTCGGTTGTGGAACTCAACCCAACGCTGGACGCGAGCGACCAGGAGGTTTTCGGTTTCGACGACGGCAGTGGCCAGGTGAGCGGCGTAGGGATTACCAGCGGGACGATCAACTATGCAACGGGAACGCTGGCAATTCAGTTCGATGTGCCCCCGCCTGTTGCTTATCCCATCAACATAAGTTATTCAGTGGGTGCTACTCCGCTGACACAAGGCCAGCTTCGCGGTCTTCTCACGTTCCAGACAAAAGGCAAGTGCATTAGCTGCCATGGCGGGCCTGAGCTCTCTAACGCCTCCGTGGGCAACGTTGCATTGGCTCCGCTGGAACGCATGGTAATGGGCGATTTCAACGTTCGCGTCTACGACAATGGTTTTTACAACATTGGCGTCAGAAAGGGCGTTGAAGATATAAGCCTGGGCGATGTGGACGGAGCAGCCGGGCTGCCGCTTTCGCAGTCTGAGCTGGAGCGCGAACAGGTATGCAACACGCCTGGATTGGTGATTCCGGTTCCAGCCCGGCCCGGCAACGGCATTGTTGGTGACGGCCTTCCTTCCGCGCCACTCAGCTGCAATGACGATGTTGCGCGAATCGGATACTTTAAGACACCGATGCTGCGCGATGTCGCACTCACTGCGCCTTATTTCCATAATGGCGGGGAGCTCACGCTGGAACAGGTAGTGGAGTTTTACAACCGTGGCGGTGACTTCCCAGATGGCTTTGACCAGATTCCGCTGATCGATCCCAACATTGTGCCGCTCGGCCTTACCATGCAGGAAAAAACCGATCTGGTTGATTTTCTGCGGAATGCGCTTACTGACCAGCGCGTGATAAACCAAACGCCGCCATTTGACCATCCGCAGTTGTTCGTTCCGAACGGCCATCCGGCAGATCCGAATGGATATCCGGTGCAGAACGATCCGTTGCATCCAGGCTTGGCGACAGATCAATTCATGACAATTCCGCAAACAGGGAAGAACGGCGGCGCGCCGCTGCCGACCTTTTTGCAAAATCTGCTGACGCATTGATCGGTTCGACGGAACCGATCTTTGCATTCACAGTTTGCAATCTGCTGACGCATTGATCACCCGACGGAGGTAATCAATACGTTCACAGCAGGTCAAAAATCAACTTCTATGAGCGAAAGCTCCAGACCAATGAAAGAGGAGTCAATGTTTTCCATGTTCAGGTTAAACAGTCCCGGGAAAGTCGCCGCTGCCGTGATCGCAGGAATATTGATGACGCTTACCGCATGGGCGCAACCTTCCATACCGCCAACGCCGGCAACCGTGCCGGCGTCGCAAGGTGCGGTAGCGCCGTTCGATATGATCGGCTTTATTCAGTTTGCTTCAGTCGATTCCAACTGTGCGCCCAATGCCGCGCCCTCACCCACCAACCCGCCCACGCCCGCGGGCTGCAAAGCTGCTGGCGGCTGGATCCAGATCAACGGCCATGTCATCCGCGTTCCGCAGAACACGATTCTTCAGATGCCGGCTAACACTCTGACATGGGAAGAGCTGTTCGAATACAACTCGACAGGCCTGAGAAATGAAACGGGCATGGCAATGGCGGACAGCGCGCGGCTCCCGGGAACGTTTGAAGCGCACGTGCAAGGCAATATCGTGAATGGGACCTATATTGCCGGGCTGATCTTCCTCTCGCAGCAATCGCTGAATTCCAGCCAGGGCTTTATCGAATCGCTGGATTACGCCAATGGCATCATGGTGGTAAATGGAACCAAAATCCAGATCAACGATCCGCTGGGCCGCTTCAGTATCGGCAAATCGCCGGACGTGCGCTTCTCCATTGATGAAGACAATCCGACAATTCGCTCAGAGACAGCGTTTCCCATGTGCATTCCGCGCGTCGATCCGGCAACCGGCAATGATCCACTGTGCCCGCAAAGAAACCGTCCGCGCAACGGCAGCGCCTATCTGATGAACTACACAATGGATCCGAATGGCTCAACCACATCCGCTACATTTGCGCAGCCCACGGATTCAACCGCCTTCGCTCCATTTGAAGTGGGCGATTACGTGACCTATGCGGGCACTTTGATGGTCAACAGCAGTGGCGCGCAATATATTTCGGCGCATACCATCATCGACAACGTAGGAATTTTTACTACGCCTGGCGACGACCCGGCTTACATTGCCATTGATGTACTGCTGCAAGGCGCTCCGGGAATCCCAAATCCCGCATTCCCTCAGGAAGCCACGGCCAAGGCGAGGGTGGAAGGGTTCTCGACCGATCCATCACGTCCGGTCGATATTTTCGCAGTTGACCAGGATTGCAACGGCGTGACTACAGACCGGGCGCCGTGGGCATTTGAATTCACGGTAGAGCCCGGACCGCCAACATTGGGTAAGAAAGGCCGTTTCCGCTTCGTACCCGCTGGCGGAAACTTCCTGCCGCCGGCGCGAGTCGTGGGAGTACAGATTGATTTTCCTCCACCCGCAATCTACAACCCTGCGTTGGGCATTATCGCCGGCCGCTATGTAGCCCCGGATTTTACATTTATCTTCCCGGAAAACCTGGCTGTAGGCGATCCGCCGGTTCCGTTAAACTTCTCTGATCTTTCCTTCCTGGTGAACGGACAAGGACCATGGAATGGGTTCAGCAATCAGCCGATCGGGCAACTGAATCCCTGGCCCGGATTGCCTGCGCCAAGCCTTACCTGTACCAGCACCGGGGGCGGTGGTGGTGGAACACCTACGGCCAGCGCCAGTGCAAGCTTTACTTCGTCGGCGACTCCGATTGTAGCCGGCACCGTGGTTACACTGAACTCCGCAGGAAGCTCGCCCAGCACCGGTCCGTTTGTCTGGACACAGATCAACAGCGGCAACGATCCAGCGGTCACGCTGAATACTCCAACAGCACCGACCACAACATTTACCGCGCCAACCGTCACCGCTAACACGAACCTTACTTTCCAGGTAAGCGTGGGCGGAGCAAACTCAACCACTCCAGCGACGGCTACGGTGACTGTGCCGATCGCTCCACCAGCACCACCATCTCCGCCGTCCGTAAGCGCAACTTCAAGCCCGGCAAGTCCGGTAGCCAGCGGAGCAGCCGTTACGCTCACCGCAACTGGAGTTGATCCTTCAGGAGGAACGCTTACCTACACCTGGACAGCGCCAAGCGGCGTCACACTTACACCTGTTTCCGGAACCAATGGAGCGCAGCAAACATTCACAGCGCCCACTGTTCCGCCTCTTACAGCTCCCAGCACATTGTCATTCACTGTGACCGCCCTCAGTTCAAAGACCGGCCTGAGCACAACCGCGAATATGAGCGTCACTGTGAATCCAGTTCAAGACACAGTAACGATCAGCAATGCAACTTACAGAACACTCAAAGGGTCGCTCCAGGTGAATGCCACCGACAATACGCCGGGCGTCACATTGACGTGCACCTTAAATACAATCAACCCTGCAACAGGACAGCTGTGGACCGGAACAATGGGACCAACGAACCCACCGGTTGCAGGTTCCTTTACTATCACCTTTACCGGCTTGACTCAGCCGACACAGGTCACCGTTACCTCTTCCGCTGGGGGCTCTGCCAGCTCCGCGGTGACGAGGGTTCGCCAATAACGATTGGCGCTGCCGTTCATCGTTCTTTCGAGAGCGGCAGCGCCTTTCTGTACGTCTGGAGACGACTCGCCGCACAAGTTGACGCGTTTCTTGATGCCAGGGCAAAGAAATGCTCAACATTCCCCAGATCGTTGTCATTGATCGGGCAGGAATGATTCGCGCCCAAAATTGCAGTCAATATTGATCCAAATCTGGAAAATGAAGATTCACTGGGTAGCTTGCTTCTTGGGCTGCTTAAGAAAGGAGCTTAAATTCTGCTGGAGATATTTGAGTCCGCAGAGGAATCCTGAGCAGAACGAAAGATCTCTAGCTAGGCTGAAACAAGAGACCCGACCTTCTCTCCGGTCACCACGCGCTGGATGTTCCCAGGCACATTTAAATTAAAGATCACGATGGGCAGATTGTTTTCCTGGCAAAGCGAGATAGCGGTTGCATCCATCACGCGCAGGCCACGCTTCAGAACGTCAATGTAGCTGATGGATTCGATCATGGTTGCCGTGGTGACGAGCTTTGGATCGGCGTCATAAATGCCGTTAACCTTGGTGGCTTTCATGATCACGTCGGCCTTGATCTCCATTGCACGCAGGGAAGCTGCGGTATCTGTGGAGAAATAAGGATTGCCGGTGCCACCGGCAAAGATGACCACGCGGCCTTTTTCCATGTGCCGCAGCGCACGTCGGCGGATAAACGGCTCCGCTACCTGGTTCATCTCCAGGGCCGACATTACGCGGGTGTGAACGCCTTGTTTTTCTAGCGCATCCTGCAACGCCAGCGAATTGATCACCGTGGCCAGCATGCCCATGTGATCAGCGGAAACGCGGTCCATATCGCGCGCCTGCTCCGCCACGCCGCGAAAGAAGTTTCCTCCGCCGACTACCAGCGCAATCTCCACGCCCAGATTGAGGACGTCTTTGATTTCCCCGGCAATCGAGTGAATCCGGTTGGTTTCAACACCAAAACCTTTGTCCCCGGCCAGGGCCTCGCCGGAGAGCTTGAGAAGGATACGTTTGAAAGCAAGCATGGCTGATTCAGTATAGAGCAGCGGGGACTCAGCAGTCATATTCAGCCGTGAAACGTTTTGTAAAGCTTATCGGGGGACAAGGATGTGTCTTTAGCTTTTGCGATTCGGACGTATTGAGCTGAGCGCTCCTATTCACATCGCAGCGCCCCCATGGGATCTACCCGGAGCGCACGCCGCGCCGGCAGCAGCGCTGCGATAGTGCCCACAACCGCCAATAGCGCGACTGCGCCCAGATAGCTAAGTGGATCGAGATTACTCAAACCATAAAGATACTGCTGCAGAATAGCGGAGAGGAGAGCGGCCAGTACGAGGCCAGCAGCCAGGGCAATGCTCAAGGGCCGCACAAAACTGGAAATCATATTGTGCACGATCCCGGCTGAGCTAGCGCCCAGCGCGATGCGAATCCCGATTTCCCTTGTCTTTTGCGAAACCGTGTAAGCCACCACGCCGTAAAGCCCGATGATCGCCAGCGCCAGGGCAAGTGTGCCCATCCCGCCAACAACGCTGGCGATGTGCTGTGACTCGGAAAGCTTTTCTGCCAGCGTCGCTTTGAGCAACTGAATATCAGGGCTGAGAGCGGGATCAATGGAACGCGCTACCTGGGAGACATTCGCCAGCGCGTTCTCAGGAGTCTGCAAGGCCCGCACCAGCATAATTGATGAACTGGTAGATTCGGCAGCCATTGGCATGTAAATCTGGGCGTCGTCGCCGTTGCGCAACCCGGTGCTGCGAGCATTACCAGCCACACCAACCACCTCAAACTGGCGATCGCCGTCCTTCCACGTTTGCAGCATCGGGTCTTTGCCCGGCCACAGATTACGCGCAGCCGACTCGCTTACGATGATCGCGTTTTGATCTTGCGGAGTAAAGTCGCGCCCGCGCAGCATGGGGATGCCCATGGCCTTGAAATAACGCGGTGAGATCTCATTCATGTGAATATTCACCTTGATCTCCCCACCGGCTCGCATCATGCGCACGTGGTGTCCCAGCGGCGTTACAGCTGCGAGCGCGGCAGAGTCAACGCCAGGCAATTGCTCCAGACGCGTACTCAGTTGCTGCATGTATTCCACTGACCGGGCCGGCGTATAGCCGTGAGCATAGAGTTGCGGATCAATCGTGATGATGCGGGCGTAATCAAATCCCGGATCAACATTGCTGGCGCGCTGCAATGCCCGCACCAACAGTCCTGAGAGCACCAACAGTACGCAGCTTGCCGTGATCTGCGTGGCCATGAAGATGGTACGCGTGCGCGACTTCCGCTTTGGCGGCGCTGTCGCCTGCCGTGCAGGCGAGAGTCCAAAAAGAATGCATGCCACCCCGCCCATGGCGAAGGCGAACAGGATTGTTCGCCAGCCTGGAGCCAGATCAAGATGCGCTGGTCCGCCCAGCCAGACGATCAGAGGGCGCGCAATCCACCAACACAGAATCAGACCGCCACTCGATCCAAGAAGCGCCAGCAGCAGGTTCTCCGTCATGAGCTGGCGCACGATGCGCCGCCGAGTCGCGCCCAGCCCCATGCGAATGGAGATCTCACGTTCCCGGGTAAGTACGTGGCCTAACAGCAGGTTTCCCAGATTTCCGCATGACGCGGCCAGGATCAACAAAACCAGGGCCCCGAACAGACCCGAGACAGCCAGGAACCCGCCGTCAGTAGGATCAAGATGCACAGCGTATCCGCCGGGATAAGCAAGCAGCGTAAGATCTTTCGGCAGTACGTCAGGATGTTGCCTCACCAACTCCTGTGAGAGCGGCTGCAATGCCACAGTCGCCGCTTTGCGGCTTACTCCCGCTTTCAGACGCGCCGTCATCTGCACGCCGGAGTCACCCAGGTCAAAGCTGGTGAGCATTTTGGTTTCAGGCACAAAGTAAGGCAGCTTTGAAATCATGAGCCAGACTTCATCGGCCTCACCGTGCTCGGCATCAAGTCCGATAAAGTCGAAAGGCAATACTCCGATCACCGTAACGGGGTGCTGGTTGAGTCGCACCACCTTGTTCACTACTGAAGGATCGCCTGCAAAATGGCGCTGCCAGAATCTATAGCCCAGCACCACCACTGGCGAGGCGTCTGGCACGTCGTCAATACGTGGATCGAAGAGCCGGCCATAACCGGGGGAGGCGCCAAGCTCACTAAAATAGTTTGCGCTTACCAGGCCGGCGCTCACTTCCTGGTTCGTCTCTTCCGTCAAGGTCATGTGTGTGGTGGTCTGGGCCAGCACGGCGGAGAGGGCCTGAGAGTTTTCCCCGTAAAACATGGCTGCCGGATAAGGGACCTCACTCGAAGAACTGGTGGGTGAATCCAGGGTAAAGCGCACGAGTGAGAGCGGATCGCGCACCCGCAGCGGCTTGAAGAACATGACGTCCATAAGATTGAAGGCCGTCACGTTTACCCCTATGCCCAGCGCCAACACCGCAGTTGCCGTCAGTACGAGCCCCGGCGATTTCCTGAGCAATCGCGCGCCGAAGCGCAGGTCTTGGGCCAGGCGATCCAGCCAGTTCCAGCCCCATGCCTCACGCGCATGCTCACGCACCAACGTGGCATTGCCAAAATCTTTGCGCGCCTCCGGCGAGAGCATCTCGCGATGGACGTCGATATCATTCTGGAGCTCACGCTCCAGCCTGCGCCGGTTCAGCAGATAATAAATGCGCCGGAAAAATTCGCCCATAAAAACCTCTATGCCTTGGTCATGACGGCCTTGATCCCAGCCAGGACGCGGTCAAAGTCTTCCACTTCGGCCCGCAACTGCTTTTGCCCTGCCGTGGTGAGCCGGTAAAGCCTTACTTTGCGATTCGTCTCAGAGACTCCCCACTCGGCTTTTACCCAGCCTTTCAGAAGCATCTTCTGCAGGGCCGGATAGAGCGAGCCTTCTTCCACCTGTAACAATTCTTTGGAAAGCGTGTGAATGCGCTGGGCGATGGCATAGCCGTGCATCGGCCCCGGCTGCAAAACTCTCAGGATGAGCATGCCCAGCGTTCCGGGAAGCATTTCATTCTTTGCCATAGACAGGCATAGATTATCTAGGCATAGGTTGTCTTGTCAATAATTTTGTTTGAGAGCTTTCCTCTGTAGAAAAGCTAGGCCGTATGCAGATATCAGAATTGTCAATATTGCCAAAATCGCCGGAATTGCCAAAATTGAAAACCGTTGATTCCTATCGGCAATCTTTGGCAGTCATGGCAATTCTGGCAATTTTTTATCATTCGCTTCTCAAGGCAATCAGCGGGTCAACTTTGGTCACGCGACGTGCAGGCACATAGCTAGCGACAAATCCCACAGCCAGGAACACAAGCGCGACAGCTGCGAAGGTGAATGGATCGTTTACCGGCGTGCTGAAGAGCAAGGCGCGCATCACCCGCGAAAATATCAACGCGGCCCCGATCCCAACGACCAGTCCTGCAGTGATAATGCGCATGCCTTGCAGAAGGACCATGCGCAAAACTTCAGTGCTCTGCGCGCCCAGGGCCATGCGAATGCCAATCTCGCGCGTGCGCTGGCTCACCATAAGTGCAACCACACCGCTCAGGCCGGTAGCGGCAATGGCCAGCGCCAGACCGGCGAACATCGCCAGCAATAGCGTGGTCAGCCGCGATTGCACCAGCGAATCGCCGCGAAGTTCGTCGAGCGTCTGAATGCCGCTGACAGGCTGTTCCGGATCGACTGAGTAAACCGCCTCGCGCAACTGCTGCGCATAGCTCATGGGATTGCCTGCGGTTTTGATCAGCAAACTCCCGCCCATATTCTCCTGGGCCAGGGGCAAATAAACTGTGTCCAGCGCATCCTGGTCCAGGCCGTAGTACTTCACATCTCCGACCACGCCCACGATCTTGATCCAATGTTCGCCGTTGTCTCCGGAGAGACGGTGGTCAATGGGATCTTCATTAGGAAAATAATGCCTGGCCAGTGACTGGCTAATGATCACAACGTGCGGCGCATCAGCGTTGTCATGCTCGGTAAAGGCGCGTCCGCTGATCAGGGGAACACCCAGCAGCTTGAAGCAGTCCGGCGAGACAAAGTTGAGGTCGGCTGTGGGCTGAGCGTCGCGACCGCCCAGCGGGTGATTTTCGATGGTGAAAGATTGATTCATGGGCCGCCCGGGCGCCAGCGGTGCGCCGCTGTTGACGGCCACGGAAAGAACGCCCGGCGTGCCCTGGAGCCTGCTGGTGACGCGGTCAAAGAAATTCACTACCGCAGCGGTGCTCTGGTACTTACTGAAGTTGAATGGAATGTTGGCGGTAAGAACATTTTCAGGGTTGTATCCGGCATTCACCTGCTGAAGCTTGATAAAGCTGCGGACCATGAGCCCGGCAGCGATCAGCAGCATGAAGCTCAGCGCCACCTGCCCTATGACGAGCAGATTGCGGAGTTGGTGGCGGCTGCTCTTGAGAGTTGAAGCTGTAGTGCCTTCCTTAAGCGAGTCCACCAGATTCAAACGCTGGGAGAATGCGGGAATGGAACCAAAGATCAAACCAGTAAGCATGGAAATGCCAAGTGTGAAGAGCAGCACTTCCCAGCTCATGCTGACCTCAGCTCCGCGAGTGGTGAACCGCCCAACGAACCTCACCAGCAGATTCACACATCCTGAAGCAAGAAGCAGGCCTAACGCACCGCCAGCAAGGCTGAGCATTGTGCTTTCCGTAAGCAGTTGTCGCACCAGCCGGCCACGCGCTGCACCCAATGCTGCGCGCACTGCCATCTCCTGTTCGCGGCGCATGATGCGCGCCAGCGCCAGGTTGGCCACGTTAGCGCAGGCAATCAACAGCACCAAGCCAGCCGTTCCCAGCAGCACCAGTAGCATGGGACGAACTTGATGGGTAAGCTGGTCCTGTAACCCATCCATGCGAGCGCTGAAGCCGCGCGCGGCTGGATAGTCCTTGGGATATTCCTGCTCCAGCCGCGAAGCCACCAAAGCAACTTCATTGTTTCCGGTCTTCACATCCGCTCCGGGTTTAAGACGGCCAAAGGCGCGCATCATTCGCGCGGATCGATTGGCGATCGCCTGCGGGGATGAACTGAACGGGCAGGCCATGGTTGGCATGTAGACATCATTTTCCCGCGGATACTGCGGCACCGGCGGCAGCACGCCGATCACG
>DASRDW010000176.1:0-25813 GCA_035652415.1 Candidatus Angelobacter sp.
ATCGGGGTTACGTAAGTGAAAGTTGCGGAGAGCCGTGCCGCAGTGACCGCGTCAACATCGTACCCAGGATAAAGATTGTTAAACGAAGGGGCCGAGGTCAGTTCAGGAGCGTCGCCTTTGGGGGCGGGCAGTTGCGCCGGCGCCCGAAAGTTCGTGAGCAGAAATCTCTGGCCACTGTCTGCCGTGGTGGAATTAAAGATTACCGCGGGCATGTTTCCTTTTTCCAGCTCAGTGGTCCAGTCCCCGAGCCTATGTGAAGCGCCCGGCCAGCAGCGCTTCCAGGCCTGCTCCAGCGCCCAGCCGCGATCGAGAGTCTTTTTTGCGAAGACTGGAAAAATCGTTCGGAACAAATCCGGATAGGCCAATCCCCACGCTGCCTCTCGCAAGCTCGAGGCTTGTGCAGCGTCTTCTACGGAAAACTGGGAGCAGCTTGCAGGCACAGTGGCGCTGAAGCCCGGGTCGTTTTCTTCGGCCAGATGCTCAACAAAGTACATTGAACCCACGCTGCCGCCGGAGACCGAACTGATCAATACCACTGACTTGCCAAAATTTTTCTGACAGCCTGGTTCTTGCAGCTGCTTGTGCAGTTCGTTCAGCACCTTGGCTGTCCATGCGGTGGCCTGAATACCGCCGCCCGTGGCGGTCACCACTACCATGGGAACATGGTCGCTTGCGTGTCGTGCCTGCCATGTGCGCGCTATCTCCGCCGGGTCAGGGGACTGTGAAGCGGCCATCTGCGAATGCGCTGCCCGTGAACCGGGCGCTGCCAAAAGTGGATGGACAACGTAATAGTGGTCGGCATCGAAGGGCGTAAGTCCCAGCACGCCATTAAAAATTATGGAATAAACAAGAACCAGGGTCAGCAGTGGAAAACGATAGCGATCGGCAAAGAACGACAGTCCTGAACTGCCCCAGGCTGCCATCATCACCAGCACCAGAATATAACCCAGCACCGGGAAAAAATCGTTATCACTATCGGGCCTTGGATAGAGGGTAAAATATCCCACCGCGTAGAAGACCAAAAGAATCATGAAGAAGGTAAATGCCAGCGAATGTCCGGAATGTAAATAACCCTGGTCATCAAAATAACCCGGACCCAGCGGGGCAAAGAGCCGGGCGAGTTTTATCCGTTTACCGAATGGTTGAGCTTCATAGGCTGCTCGCAACCCGGGCGAGACTGGGAGCACAAGGGCGTGGGTGAGCGGAGTTGCGGGATCTTTTTCATGCAAATGGACCCATTCGGCGAGGTAGAGCATCGTCAAAGAAATCACCACGCCTATTGCCAAATCGCCGATCAGCAGAGGAGCCGGAGGATGCGCAGGAGGATGGAAGTCCGCCAGCAGCAGCACCCGGAGCAGCAAGGGCCAGCCGGGCACAGTCCAAAGCACCACGGTCAACCAGCTCATCTTATCGGTTACGGCCAGCTCAGGTGGCGGCGCTACGTCCACACGTTCTTTGCCATAGGCCAGAATTATGCGCGAGGTAATCATTGCCACCCAGCAGGCAGCGGTGATCATCCAGCCTGCGAAGATAAACTGCAGGTGGCTCTCCAGGGAAAGAATGCCGCGTGAGACCGAGGCAAAGCTATCTGACCGCAGATCGAGCATGGGGAAAAGAAGCAAAAAGGCGCAGGCGAGAAGCGGAAAGCGCAGCAGGTAAAGATATGTGCTCCAGGAAACAAAGTTGAGCCTGATTGAGCGCAACAGGCCGCTTCCCTCCAGAAGCAGCAACAGCAGGGCAAAGAACATAAGCGGCACCGCGCCAAACAAGAGCGTGACTGCGCTGGAGTGGATTGCGGCCGCGATTACACCGGCCATTCCTAAGACCGCGCTTGCGGCGAAGATTATGCCCAGGATTCGCGTAACCCAATGCGAAAGCGGATTGGGTAGAGGCAAATCCCCGAACCTGGGATAGAAAAGAAATAGCGGGGCAGAAAATGCCAGCGCCAGGAAAACATTCATCCATTTTGCGATCGCAAAGGGGAGCGGCCATAAAACTCCCGGATGCGTGCTGCTCAGCGCGCTTAGAATTCCGATGTTTTCCCCGATGTCGGCCCCTGCGCCGAATGTTATAAGTATGCCGACCAGCCAGCCCAGTTTGCGTGCCGCTGCAGAATTTGCGTGACGCAGCGCTCCGCCGATAAGGAAAAAGAACGTCATCCAGTAGAGAAGGATAAAAACGAAATCCAGATACTGCTGCACGCGCATCGCGCGCCAATTGCTCGTGCCTGGTTCGGCGCCGGACGGGCCGAGCAGGGCCACTACCGCTTGAGGCGAGCTCGTAAATTGCATGGCCACCCCCGGCGCCTTGTTGATGGCAATGTCTTGCGCAGAAGCGGGTAATTGGAAGCGGGCGCCCGCCGACATGAAAACCCCCCAAACCACCAAGGCGCTCAACAGCAACACAGAACGTCGCATGGCATCCTCCGTCAAGCTGCATCTTCTACTGTGACTGGGTTAAACCCGTAATGGGAATACAACGCGTCCCGCAAGTCAAGGGATTTGTGTCTCTAATAGTGCAAACCATCTCAAAATGGTTTCATCTGTTTTGGGGTCTTACACCTGAATTCATCAGCGGGTATGCAACACCGAAGCGAGATACTGGAAACAGGATTGAACGTCATCTTTAGGCTCCATGGTGGGCATTCGATGTCACTCATTGCTGCAAACGCTTTGCTGTAATGCCGCCTGCGCTTGCTTCCACCATCCATCGAATTCAGCCAGGGCCTGCTCGCAAATTAAACGGTGGCGCTGCTTGCGGTCGCGGACCTTCTCTGGCAATGCCGGGAGCAGGTCGAAGGTGATATTAGCCGGTTGAAAGTTCCTGGCCTCGGCGCGGGTGATGTAGTGGATGAGCGACCCCAGCGCTGTGGCGCGCGGAATCAGCGGCAACAATTCAGGCTCGGTGGCGGGGGTTTGAGGTAGCGCCCCGCCATATTGGTTGGCCAGCATCACGGCATAAATTCCCGCTAACAATCCTGTGGCCATGGATTCCACGTAACCTTCAACTCCGCAGATTTGTCCGGCGAAGAGCACGCGGGGATATGTTTTCATCTGTAAGGTCGCATCGAGCAGGCTGGGCGCGTTGATATAAGTGTTGCGATGGATTTGCCCGTAGCGCAGGAAGCGGGCATTTTCCAGCCCGGGAATCAGCCGCAGCACGCGCGCCTGCTCGCCATATTTCAAATGATTTTGAAAGCCGACCAGGTTATAGGAATCGGCGCGCTGGTTTTCCTGCCGCAATTGCACTACGGCGTAAGGGATCTTGCTGGTGCGCGGGTCCTTTAATCCCACCGGCTTCATCGGGCCGAAGCGCAGCGTGTCGCGTCCGCGGCGGGCAATCTCTTCAATGGGCAGGCAGCTCTCAAAGTAATTCAGCTTCTCCCAATCTTTGCCCTCGACCGATTGCGCCTCCATGAGCGCATCGTAAAAACGGTCGTACTCCTCTTTCGTAAACGGACAATTGATGTAATCCGCCTCGCCTTTGTCGTAGCGTGCGGCGCGATAGACCCGCGACTCGTCAATGGACTCGGCTTCGACGATGGGGCTGATGGAATCGTAAAAAGAAAGATGGTTGCTGCCGGTCAGCCGAGCAATATCTTCCGAGAGCGTGGTAGATGTCAGCGGACCGCTGGCGATAATGGTCAAGCCTTGGTGCTCGTTGATTTCTGTGACTTCCTCGCGATGGACCGTAATCAATGGCTCGCGCGCGATTGCTTCGGCGATGTTATGGGAAAAAGCAACGCGATCAACCGCCAGGGCATGGCCTGCGGGAACGGCGGCTGCATCGGCGCATTGCAGCAGACGCGAGCCGGCGCGGCGCATCTCCTGTTTGAGCAGCCAAGGCGCGCTATGCTCACTCTCAGATTTCAGCGAATTGGAGCAAACCAGCTCGCCGAAGTCCGCTGTCTGGTGCGCCGGAGTGGTCTGCACCGGGCGCATCTCGTAGAGTTCAACCGCAGCGCCAAAGCGCGCGCACTGCAGCGCCGCTTCGCAGCCCGCCAGTCCCGCGCCGATGATCTTGATGCTTGCCATCTTTGTAATTTTATTCTTCGGCCATGCCGGCCAGTTTTTTCAGCGCTTCGCCTTCCACGCGCATCGTGAGCCATTCCTTCATAAACTGAGCGCCGAGCGACTCGTAGAATTTGATGGAAGGAGTGTTCCAATCGAGCACCTGCCACTGGTAGCGTCCACACTTTTGTTTTACGGCGATCTTTGCCAGGTACACCAATAAAGCCTTTCCGATCCCCTTGCCGCGAAATTCCGGATACACAAACAGGTCTTCCAGATAAACTCCGGGCCGTCCTTGCCATGTGGAGTAGTTATAAAACCACAGCGCAAAACCAACTGGCTTCTTATCCCACTCGGCAATGACGCAATAAAATTTCGGGTTGCGACCAAACCCGTCACGCAGGATATCGGCCCTTGTGACCACCGCGGCCTTCGGTTCGCGCTCATATTCCGCCAGGGCGCGAATGAGTTGCACAATAAGGCCAGCATCCTTACGGGTAGCAGGACGGATCTTCAACAAGTCAGCTCCAAGCTCCAAGCTCCAAGCTACAAGGAAGAGCTCTCTACCCGCGTACGAACTTCCTTCACCGCTAGAGATACTCGCCTCAAGCTTAGAACCTCGTCTCGCGTCAGCGAGCACGGCTCAGTTTGGCATCGAGAGCGCAGAAGGTTTTATTATAGCGGGGAGAATCTGGGTACCCACGGAGACGTTGTGGCCAGCAGCAGCCCGCGCAACTGTTTTCCTTGTAGCTTGGAGCTGACAGCTTGTAGCTTGTTTTGGATTACCACACCTTGCACACCTTTTCCGGCGCCTTCACCATGGGCTGGTCTTTCTTGCAGGAGAACGCCTGTGAGAACTCCGGCATGTTGACTACTACGCCGTTGATGCGGTATTCCGGTGGAGAGTGCGGGTCGGTCAGCGCGTTCACCCGCAGATTTTCCGGGCGCTCGTTCGCGCAGGCCCACTGCGCAAAGCCCACAAAAAAGCGCTGCTCAGGAGTAAGACCTTCCGCAGGTTGCAAGCTCTTGTGCTTAGTAGCGTCCTTCCAGGCCATATAGGCTAGAATTTCTCCGCCCAGGTCGGCTACATCTTCGCCCAGCGTCAGCTTGCTGTTGATGTGGATATCGTCAACGACAATGTATTGCGCATACTGATCGGAAACGCACTGGGTGCGCTCTTCGAATTTCTGCCGGTCTTCGGCGGTCCACCAATTGCTCAGATTGCCTTTCGCGTCGAACTTGCTGCCCTCGTCGTCAAAAGCGTGGGTCAGTTCGTGGCCAATCGTTCCACCGGTGTCGCCATAATTGGGAGCGTCATCGATCTTCGCGTCGTACAGCGGAGGCTGGAGCACCCCCGCCGGAAAGTTGATGTCGTTCATCTGGGGGTTATAGTAGGCGTTGACGGTGGGCGGCGTCATGCCCCATTCACCACGGTCCACCGGCTTGCCGACTTTGTTTAAATTGCGCCGCCGCTCAAAGACCGCGGCCCGCTGCACGTTGCCCAGGAAATCATTACGCGCGATCAACACGGAACCGTAGTCGCGCCATTGATCGGGATATCCAACTTTGTTACGGATGCTGTGCAGCTTGGCCAGCGCCTGTTGCTTGGTCTCTGCGCTCATCCAATCCAGTCCGTGGATGCGCTGCTCCATCGCGTCTTCAATGCGCTTCGTCATCTCCTGCGTGCTCGCCTTCAGCTCCGGAGAAAAAACTTTGGCCACATATGCCTGTCCCAAAGCTTCGCCCAGATTGCCGTCGGTATAGCGCACGCACCGCCGCCAGCGTGGCTGCTGCTCCCTGGCGCCGCGCAGATATTTGGAGTAGAAATCGAAATTTTCCTGCACAAAAGCTGCAGATAGATAGGGCGAGTACCCGTCGACCAAATGGAAGCGCAGATAGGTTTTCCAATTTTCTATGGGTTCAGCCGCCAGCTTGCTGTTGATCTCTTTGAAGAAAGCCGGCGGCACAACGTTGATGATCTGAAATGGCGGCAGCTTCAGCTCATCAAAATAAGAGTGCCAGTTGAAATTGGGCGCCAACTGCTCCAGATCAGCGAGTTTGATCTTGTTTTTCTGCTTATACGGATCGCGGCGCTCCACGCGCGTCAGCGAAGCGGTCGCCAGGCTGGTTTCCATGCGCATGACCGTATCTGCGTTCTTCTTTGCAGTTTCGGGGGTGTCCCCCAACAGCTCAAAGATTTTCTGCACGTGCTGCAGGTAGTGTTCGCGGATCTCTTTCGATTTGGCGTCATCCTTGGTGTAGTAGTCGCGGTCTGGCAGGCCGAGTCCGCCCTGGTTAACACCGGCAATCTGCTGGTCGGAATTGTCAGGATCTTGCCTTGAGCCGCTGGAAAACAGCAGCGATCCGCCTAACGTTGCCTGAAGTCGGGCGATGAGCGGGGCCAGATCATGGGCGGACTTAAGTTGGGCAATGGCATCGAGGTCAGGCTGAAGGGGAGTCGTGCCGCGCTTCTCGACGGCGGCCTCGTCCATGCAGGCGGCGTAAAAATCCCCGATCTTTTGCGTAACCGAGCCGGCCGACGCCTTGCTCAATGCCGCCTCTTCCAGAATGCCGCGCAGAAAGCTCAGGTTGTCCTGATAAAGCTTGCCATAGACGCTCCACGATACCTGATCGGGTGGGATAGGATTATTTTTCTTCCATCCGCCGCAGGAGTACTGGTAAAAATCCGTGCAGGGGTCTACGGATTTATCCATGGACTTGATGTCCAGGCTGGGCGAGTATGGCAACGCCGCCTCAGGCACAGACGGTTTTTGCGCGTTGCACATCAACGCCAGCAGGAGAAGAGAGCACAAGCTAAACGCTTTGAACATAGGAGCGCATTTTACGCCAACCAGCTTGGCTGCTGCATCCCAGTTTTGATGAAAGGTCAGCTATCGATTTAACAATGTCCTGGAAATCTGGAAATGCCTTAGCGGATCAGCAGCCACAGACGCCCGGTCTCGATCAGAGCCAGCATGACACCGACAATAAAATACATATTGCGTGACTGGCTTTCCGTGGGCAACGGAGGGCGCGGCAATCCCCGGGCATGGAATAGCGCGGCCAGGGTGCGCTCCTGTTGCAACATAAAATCTGCAATCGGGCGGTGGAAGAGAGCTATTCCCACCCCCAAGCCCATGCCGAAGACCAATTGAAATAGTTGGAAAGACATTCCCCATGATGCTAATTTCCAGCCCGTTCTGGCTCAATAGGTTAAAAAACTTAATCAGCTGCTAGCTACAAGGAAAGCGGGTATTAGGGACAGCCATGTTGAAGGGAGCTCAGCAGTTAGCCCTTATCCAATGTTGCCGGGAAATACCTCCATCCCGCAGCGCGAGACGCCCTGCATAAACGATTCAATTCCCTACAATAATCAAGCGGCAATGTTGTATGGTGCTAGAATAGGGAATGACCATCCAGTGTGGTTCGCATGCATCCTGATCTGGAAAGATTGAAGTCGCTGCAAGACGTTGATCGTGAGATTCAACGGCTCAATGAGGAAATAGCCACTCTGCCCCGCCGCGTGGCTGAAGTAGAAGCCAAGCTGGCTGCCGCCAAAACCCAGATTGAGCAGGAAAAAAGCAAGATCAAGCAAAACGATGCCGCCAAGCGCGGTTTCGAATCTGAAATCCAGTCGCAGCAACAAAAAATCTCCAAATACCGCGAGCAGTCGTTGGACGTAAAAACCAACGAACAATACAAGGCCCTGCTGCACGAAATTGAATTTGCCGAAAAGCAAATCCGTGAATACGAGGAAAAAATCCTGGTCACGATGGTAGAGGCCGAATCCCATGACAAGAGTCTTAAATCAGCCGAAGCCGAATTCAAGACGCAGAACGTAGCCATTGAAAAGGAAAAGGCAGAGGTCCGCGCCCGCAGCGAACAGGATGAAAAAGCGCTGGCTGAATGGCAAAGCAAGCGCCAGGAGCTGCGCAGCGGCATCTCAACATCAACCCTCGAACATTATGACCGCATTCTGCCGGCGCGCAAGACGGCCCTGGCCGAAGCCATAGGCCAAAAGTGTGCAGCTTGCAACGTGATGTTGCGTCCGCAAAAATACGACGAAATTAAGAGCAATACCCAAATCATGACGTGCGACTCGTGCAGTCGTATTCTGTTTTACGATCCATCCCACGAGCCTCCCCCGGCCCCGGCCAAGCCGGCACGCAAACGAAAGGCCAAGTCAGAACCGACAGATGCGGCGGCGGAAGAGAGCGCCGTTGAAACCGATCAAACTCCGGTGAGTCCCTAAACAGGCTTCTGTCTCTGGCGCACGCTGAAAGGGAGAGCATATGTTACGGCACCTTAGTATCTTGTCTCTTGCCTGCCTGGTTCCGCTCGGCGCGCTGGCACAACGCGCTCCCGGATTTCCCAGAAATTCCAATCCCTGTGAGCTGCAGATCCACGTGGCCTATGAGAATGATCATCCGGCCGATAGAATGCTGCAGGTCGAGCTTCTCACCAGCAGCGGCGGAGTCTCAGGCCAGAGCTTCACCGACGACCGCGGCACCGCAACCTTTCAGATTACCGGCGGCGGCAATTTCCGGGTGCGGGTCACCGGTCCGGATATCGCTGAGACTACATCGTCTTTTTTTTCCGTTAACGATCGTGAGCTGAATCACATCGAATATGTGAACGTGCGCCGCATGCAATCGCAATCGAGTGCGCCCACAGGGCCTGGCGGCACAGTTTCTGCGGCAGACCTGAACGTCCCCGATGCCGCCTCCAAGGAGTTCAAAAAAGGAAGCGAAGCCCTGGACAAGAACGATTTGGCCGAGGCGCGAAAGCGATTCGACAAAGCTATCGAGATCTACCCTTCTTACGCTTCCGCTTACTTCGGTCTGGGGGTGGTGGAGTTCAAATCAGGAGACCGCCAGAAAGCACGTGAAGCTTTTGAAAAAACCATCGCCGTAAACGACCATTTTGTGCCGGCCTATTTCAACCTGGCAAAAATGGCGGTGGTGGATTTGGATTACAAACGGGCCGCAGAGCTGCTAAGCAAGGCAAGCACGGCCGACCCCATAAATCCGGAGGGGCTGCTGCTGACCGCTCAGGTTGATCTGCTGCTTGAGAACTTCGATGGAGCTCTTCAATGCGTTAAGCGGCTGCACTCCATGCCGCACCAGTCGTTAGCTGTCGTTCATTTGATTGGCGCTCGCGCCTACTATTACAAGCACATGCCGGACGAAGCGGCCGCTGAATATAAACAATTTCTGGAAGAAGCGCCCCAGGACCCAAGAGTGCCCAAGGTTCGCGAGGAGTTGGCGGCGCTGACAAAATCGCAAGCCCAGGCAGCCCAGGCAGCAACGGACGCCGAAAAACCACAAGACCCAGACGACGCGCCCGAGCCGCCCGAGCAGCAACCATCACCCGAGCAGCAATCACCCAAAGCGCCACAACCTGAACAAGCGAACCACTAGAGCCTATCGCTGACCACGCCAAAGTTAGAATCTCGGCCCGAGCCGCCTCCCGGCTGCGGCACGGCCACGTGTGGGTCTACCGCTCCGAAATCATCGCGGGGAATTCCACTCCGCTTCCTCCCGGCATCATGGTGCACGTTGAGGACGAACGCGGCAAATTTCTGGGCAGTATGTTGTACAGCAGCTCCTCGCAAATCGCTTTACGCAAGTTGACAGGCGAACGCCTCGCATCCCAGCAGGAGTTATTGGATCTGTTGCAGCAACGGGTGCGTGACGCACTGGGCTATCGCGCACGGCTCCTTCGGGAAGAAGAGAGCAACGCCGTCCGCCTGATTTTCAGCGAAGCCGACGGCCTGCCGGGGCTCATTGTCGATCGTTATAACGACATCGTTTCTCTCTACAGCCAGACCCAGGCCCTGGACCGCCCTGAAATCAAGCAGGCCGTCGTTAAGGAACTGCAAGTCCAGCTTGCCACGAGCGGGGTCGCGCACATCGTAGAGCGGGTTGAACCTCACATCCGCGAGCTGGAGCAATTGCCGCCGGCGGAAAACCATCTGCTGTGGGGCGAAAAAACTTCGACCCAATATGTATTGAATGGCGTCCGTTTTCATTACGATGCATTGAGCGGACAAAAAACCGGCGCCTTCCTCGATCAGCGCGAAAATTACGCAGCCGCCGAAAAATATGCTCACGGTAAAGCGCTGGATGTCTTCTGCTACCAGGGTGGCTTTGCCTTGCATCTTGCCCGCGCCTGCGCTGAAGTCACTGCCCTCGATAGCTCACGCCCGGCGCTTGAAGTTGCCGAAGAAAACGAGAAGCTGAATCACGGCCAAAGCCGGCCGCCCATTGAGTGGATTGAAGCGAATGCCTTCGACTTTCTCAAAGACTATTCTGTCGCGGGTAAGCAATATGACACCGTCGTTCTCGATCCGCCTGCCTTTGCCAAGAGCAAACGCAACCTCGAAACCGCCCTGCGGGGATACAAAGAACTCAACCTTCGCGCGGTAAAAATGTTGCGCCCGGGCGGAGTGCTGGTCACATGCTCTTGCTCATATCACGTCAATGAGCAGGATTTTCTGCAGATGCTGACTGCGGCTGCGGTGGATGCCGGCCGCGCTCTCCGCTTGCTTGAGATCCGCACCCAGTCCAAAGATCATCCTATCGTTCTCGGCATTCCAGAAACCCACTATCTCAAATGCCTGATTTGCACCGTGGCCTAGGTTTCATCGAAGTAGGCCAGCCTCTGGGCCGGCTGTAGTGTGGTGTCCCCGGGCCCTGCTTTAAAAGTGCCTCTTGCCCAAAAAAAATCGGCGGTCTGCCCAAAAATCATTCTGGGGGTTTATACGCAAGCCAACGCAGCCTAGAATCTTCACCATCTAGTTTTAGATTTTTGGCAAGTTTGGAGATATATCCAACAAGGGACGCCGCCACGTTAGAGTGTGCGGCCCATTGCGCTTTCAAGGCATCTACGGCGTCAGTGACGGTTTTATCTGAGGTGTCCCGCAAAGGAACTACGATTTGTCTCATTTCCGCCCAGCGCAAGCGCCCCCTGTTCATTCCCGTTGTTGACGCCAAAATGTCCCCCAGGATTTCCTTTGTCCGGAGGATTCCGGAGAAATAAATAGCGTCTTCTGGTGTCTTGGTTCGCAAGATCGTGTATTCGTTAGAAACGAAACTGCCAGCGAGATAGTCGGGGACGATCCCAATCGCACCTCTGCCTATGCCCATATTAGATGACAGAATGTCCCAAGACTCCACTTTGTAAAGAGTCCGGTAAGAGCACTCGTCACCGAATTTCCTTTCGGCCTCCAGAACTTCTCCGTCATACGTAACTTTCAGCAAAATGTATTCATTGGCTTCCTCCACGATCACTTCACGCCCGGTCGCTTCCTCTAGCTTGTCCTCAAGAGGTGCAACTGTAATACCCTTAGACTTCCACAGATTGCGTCTCCGCCCGACTTCTCCCAGACAGTGCTTGACATCCAATCTTCCCATAATCCTCGCCGCTTTCACGACATAGGAGCCGGGATGACCTTCCATAAAAGAATTGAATCTCGCCGCGATTTGAGTCATTTCCTTGGGTTTCTCTGATTCAAGCTCCTTTCGCGAGATGCCCACCCGCTTGGCTGTTTTAGGTGTCAAACCTAGATAGACGCATTTATCCATAAAAATATCGCCCTGCTCTTCGCCAGCCTCGCGAGATCGAAGGATTAAAACAGAAGTTTTTACGCGCGCATCTGCACGTCGGAAGGCGTCACCGGGTAGGGATACGATTCCCACTATGATGAAATTCGCACGAATGAAATCCCGCACCTGACTATAGGATTCTCCTGAAAGAATAGAGTCATCTATAACCGTTAAAATCCTGCCCCCTTTGGCAACAAGGTCGTTGTATCGCTCCAAAAACATCACGCTGCTTAATAGCGACTTGTCATACCCGCCTAACTTGTACTGATTGAGTATTTCGTGTTGCTCCCGACTATCCCGCGAGTACTTCAAAGAGAACGGCGGATTGGACAAAATAACATCAAACTTTTTTTGATCTGTCAGAAGCATTTTTCGTAGAACCCTAAGCTGGGCATCGGTTTCTATATCAGACTTTCCAACAAGCCCGACCTTCTTGTCTAAGGCATCCGCAAAAAATATATTCGCTCCGCCATCGCCGTGCAGATACATATTCATCCTGGCGATACGATAAATTTTAGGATCGCTGCCAGCATCAATTCCAACAAGAGAATCGTTTCTTATGGTGGCCTCTAATTCTCTTCTCTCCTTGCTGGAAAGGCCGACGATTTTTTTAGCTTTGGCTAACATCTCAGACATAGCGGAAATCAAAAATCCACCCGAACCGCAACAGGCGTCCAATACGCATTCAATCTTATTTTTGCTCACCTTAACATCCGCTAGTTCAACCATCAGCTTGACCACGTCTCGCGGCGTAAAAAACTGTCCTAGTTCCGGGCCGCGTACCGTAGCATCTAAAAAACTCTCGAACATGCGACCGTGTATATCCTCATCCATGTGATAGAAATCAATGTGCTCTAGGTCACGTACCACCTTGAGTATGGTGCTTGGACTTAGCTGTATTTCCTCATTTGGGTCAAAGATTCTATGCTTATGTTTGGCGTGGATTTCTACCTCCATCGTCTCACGCAAATTCTTGAAAAGGGGATCGTTTATAGGGCTTTCACTTTCTGTTTGTGACTCGATCCAAGCAACGGAAAAGACAACGTCCTTAACTTTCGGGGTTACATTGCCGATTGCTTCCCGAAGCTCCCTGTCTTTTTTTATCTTCACAAACACGATTTTCATAAGCTCCATGAAGGCAGCAGAAGGAGTTTTCTTTTCCTTTTCGCGCATGTAGTCATGGAGCTTATGGAATATCGCACTCACCGTCTCCAGGCTTACCGGCTCAAGATCAAAAGATGAATTTTGTAACTCTTGGCGTTTATCTTCCGCCAAAGCGCGAATTGCACTCTTGGAGATGAGCGACTTTAACTCTGCGAACTTTTCGTTAGGGACAACAAAATCCCCGAATTCCAATTCCAGCAGTGCTTTTCCCTTGTCCCACTTATAGAGTGCCGTTTCCAGGCCGTTGCTAATCAGGTAAAATTCCACTGGATTGTGTTCGTACATCTGGTTGAGTTCAAGGCAGTATGATCTGCACTGCCAGACCCAATCATCAATATCTTCATTTGGAGATTTTGCATCGATAATAAGAACCGGAAAACCGCCTGCTTCGATAATGTAATCGGGCTTATAAAGTGATGACTTGCTCCCCTTGCCTATTTTTAGCTCCCCGATAGAGGTTTTGAGGCGTTGATCGTCCGCCCCAAAGCCGAGATATGCGATAAGCGGGTCAAGGAACCACTTCTCAACCGTGGCCTCATTAGTGAAGTTTGAGCGCTTACAAAATAAATTTTTGCTCGCAGGGGCGTCTTTCGGTGTAGGCAATAAACTGATCTGATCCGCCATTACTTTGCCTCCGGCAACACACCTGCGGCTCGGAGTGCCAACTGCCGAAGCCACGCTGATAGCTCAAGGCCATCCCGTTTGGCGGCATCGGTGAGGGCTTGCTTGTCCTCGGCTGAAACACGCATTTTTACCATGTCATCTTTGGTGGACTTGACTGCGGAGCGACGGGACTTTCGTTTGCTCTTTGTCATGAGCCACAAAGTAGCCCTATTGTGGCCACATGTCAAGCCCTAAAGTTTTTTCTGGATTTGTAGCCACAATGTAGCTACGTTGTGACCATAGATGGGGATATGGTTACGGACGCACGCGCGAAATATGGACGGACGCGGCGCGAACACAAATGGGCTAAGGCGCACTTAATGATTGGCGCTAAACCAACGTTGTTACCAGTGTTGAAGTCACGAACCCGGACGCCAACGACTACCCGTTCCTCCTTCAGTTGCTCGACACGACCACGAAGCGGTTTACCGTCGCTGAAGTCTCTGCGGACAAGGGCTATCTTGGCAGGACAAACTTTGAAGAGATCACGAACGCAGGAGCCACTCCATACATCCCCTTCAAGAGCAACACGACCGGGGAAGGCCCGGAACTCTGGCGTAGGCCGTGGCACTTCCACAAAATACCCAAAATACACCATCTACTGATGAATTATTTGCTGACAACTTACTATAAGTTATTGAAAATAAACGATAAATATATATTGACAGTAACACACTAAGATTTTATGATTACTTTAGACTAATTATGAGTCTAACGTAGTGTGTGGTTGGTTTATTAACCCTAAACTTTAAAAAAACTTTAGGAGGAATTAGAAAATGGCATATCTGACTCGCTTTGAACCCTTTCGTGATTTGGTGAATTTCCAAAATCAGATCAACCGAATCTTCCAGGACTACAGCCGCGGTAATGATGAGCTGCTCACCAGCGGCACCTTCGTGCCTCCGGTTGACATTTATGAAAATGAGCACAACATCATTCTGAAGCTTGAGGTCCCCGGAATTGAGGAGAAAGATCTGGACATCAAACTTGAAAACAATACTCTGACGGTACGCGGCGAGCGTAACTTCGAGAAAGAAGAGAAGGAAGAGAACTTCCATCGCATTGAGCGCCGCTACGGGGCTTTTGCGCGCTCTTTCACGCTGCCTAACACGGTCGATCCGGAGAACGTGAATGCCAGCTATGAAAATGGCATCCTCAAGCTCCAGTTAGCCAAGAAAGCCGAAGCCAAGCCGAAGCAGATTAAGGTCGGCACGAGCACGGCTCCCAAGACTATCGAGGCCAAAAAGAGCCAGGCTGCGTAATTTTTCACAGCCAAAATATCTGAATGGGAGGTGGGCAGCTCAAGATGGGCTCCTATCTCCCGTTTGTTTTTAGAGTACGATTTAAGAAGCACGTGGAAGTACGATTTAAGAAGTACGATTGATGAATTTCAACCCTCTGCCATATTTCGTACATCTGAACCTATGATTAACGAATCCGATTCGGATCACGAGCAGTAAAGCAGCTGATGCAGAGCGGCTAGTGTGGTAATGGGAATAAATGTAAGGAGAACATTATGGCCATACGCTGGGACAAACTGACATTGAAGGCGCAGGAAGCGGTGCAGCGCGCCAACGACATTGCCGCCGAGCATGGCAATCCGGAATTGCAGCCGGTGCATTTGTTGCTGGCGCTGGTTGATGACCGCGAGGGCATCGTTCCGCCGGTGCTGGAAAAAATTGGCGTGAGTGTTGAGGCGATCGCCGCAGATGCGCGGGCGCTTGTTGAACGCTTGCCCAAAGTGTCTGGCGGAGGCGCCACCCAGGCGCAGCTTTCCGCTAAGGCCTCAAAGGTGCTGGAGAGCGCCTTCAAAGAGGCCGAGCGCTTCAAAGATGAGTTTGTCTCTACCGAGCACCTGCTGCTGGCCATTGCAGATGCAAAAGACGAAGCCGCCAAGCTGCTGTCGGCACAGGGGGCGACCCGTGACGCCATTCTCAAAGCGTTGACCACGATACGTGGCACGCAAAAGGTTACCGACCAGAATCCCGAGGCGAAATACCAAGCTTTAGAGCGCTATGCGCGCAATCTCACCGACCTGGCCCGCCGTGGCAAGCTCGACCCGGTGATTGGCCGCGACGACGAGATTCGGCGCGTCATGCAGGTGCTCTCGCGGCGCACCAAGAATAATCCCGTGCTGATTGGCGAGCCCGGTGTAGGCAAGACTGCAATCGTCGAAGGATTGGCTCAGCGTATTGTCTCCGGCGATGTGCCTGAGGTTCTGCGTTCCAAGCGCATTGTGGCGCTCGACCTGGGCTCGATGCTGGCTGGGGCGAAATACCGCGGTGAATTTGAAGACCGGCTCAAGGCCGTGCTGAAAGAAATTGAAGAATCGCAAGGCCAGATCATCCTGTTCATTGACGAGCTGCACACCCTGGTTGGGGCGGGCGCTGCTGAAGGCGCAATTGACGCCAGCAACATGCTCAAGCCGCCGTTGGCTCGTGGCGAACTGCGGGCCATTGGCGCAACCACGCTTGCTGAATACCGCAAGTACATCGAAAAAGATGCGGCCCTGGAGCGCCGCTTCCAGATTGTCTATGTGGGCGAGCCCACGGTCGAAGATACGATTGCAATCCTGCGCGGGTTGAAAGAGCGCTACGAAGTCCATCATGGCGTCCGCATCAAGGATTCAGCCATCGTGGCTGCGGCTACACTCTCGCATCGTTACATCACCGACCGCTTTCTGCCCGATAAAGCGATTGATCTGGTGGACGAGGCCGCCGCCTCGTTGCGCATCCAGATTGATTCTATGCCGACCGAAATCGACCAGCTCGAGCGCCGCGCTACCCAGCTTGAAATCGAAAAACAGGCGCTCAAGAAAGAAGACGATCCCAACTCGAAGGAGCGGCTGGCTTTGGTGGAAAGAGAGCTGGCCCTGCTGCGCGAAAAATCCAATGCTTTGAAGGCCCGCTGGCTGGAAGAGAAAGAAGCCATTGCGAAAGTGCGCCAGCTCAAAGAGCGCATCGAGCAGCTCAAGCAGGAAGAGCAGGCAGAAGAGCGCAAGGGCAATCTGCAGCGGGTGGCTGAGATCCGCTATGGCCTGCTCCGCCAGGCCGAAGCCGAGCTGGCACGGTTGAACGCCGAAACGGACGGCAGCAACCGCCGCTCGCGCATGTTGAAGGAAGAAGTGGATGAAGAAGATATTGCCCGCATCGTCTCCAAATGGACCGGCATTCCGGTCTCCAAGATGCTGGAAGGCGAGGTAAAAAAGCTGGTGCAGATGGAAGAGCGTTTGCGTCAGCGCGTCCTCGGGCAGGATGCTGCGCTGGAACGCGTGGCCAATGCCATCCGCCGTTCGCGCGCCGGGCTGAGCGATCCCAATCGTCCTATCGGCTCGTTTATTTTCCTGGGGCCCACCGGGGTGGGCAAAACCGAACTGGCGCGCGCGCTGGCGGAATTTCTCTTTGACGACGAGCACTCACTCATTCGCATCGACATGTCCGAATACATGGAGAAGCACGCAGTTTCACGGCTTATCGGCGCGCCCCCTGGCTATGTCGGTTACGAAGAGGGCGGGCAGCTCACCGAGCAGGTGCGCCGTCGGCCATATTCCGTGGTCCTGTTTGATGAAATCGAAAAAGCGCATCCTGATGTCTTTAACGTGCTGCTGCAGATCATGGATGATGGCCGCCTGACCGATGGCCAGGGCCGCACCGTGGACTTCAAGAACACAGTTATCATTATGACCTCGAACATCGGTGCAGCCTATCTCCAGGCCGCGCGCCTCGACAACCGCGAGGAGTTCTATGAAGCTACAGAGAAAGTGATGGACGCGCTGCGCGCCCACTTCAAGCCCGAGTTCCTGAACCGGGTGGATGACATTATCGTCTTCCAGCCGCTGGGCAAAGAGCAACTCACGCACATCGTGGAGCTGCGCCTGAACGATCTGCGGCGCCTGCTGGCCGACCGTAAGATCAGCATCGAGCTCACCGAGCGCGCCCGCGAACTGCTGTTCAGTGAAGGTTATGATCCGGCGTATGGAGCGCGCCCCCTGAAGCGCGCCATCCAGCGGATGATTCAGGATCCGCTGGCGCTCAAGATTCTCGACGGCGAGGTGCTCTACGGAGACCACGTGCTGGTTGACGCTGATCTGAAAGAGCGCAAGATGATCTTTCAGGTCAGCCGCGACACCAGCACGGCACAAACACGGGCGCGGCAGGAGAAGACTCCGGTGGGGTGAAGCGGCTGCGGAAAAAACCTTTCATGTGTGAAAACATGTATTAGGGCACGAGCTTACAAGCTGCAGAAACCCCCATGGTTTGTCAGGGGAACGTGAGTTTCATGATCATGCTTGCATTGTCATTCCGAGGAGCAACGCGTTCTTAGCCTGCCCCGAGCGAAGCCGAGGGGAGGAATCCCTATGAGCTTTCAGGGTTATGGGTGACCACCCATAAGACCTCGACACAAATAGGGATTCCTCCACTTCGTGTCGGAATGACAAGAAATTGAGTTTTTTCCCGCAGTCTGTTTGTTCGTGCCGTAAGTGTTCGCAAGGGACGACGCTCTGAATTCAATTCACACACAGGCTCTCTACTGGCAGCACATGTAAGCAAAAGGGCGAGAGCCAACCAACAGCTCCCGCCCTTTTTTCACTCTCGGAGGAGAGAGAGATTAATTCTTCTGCTGGTTTTGCTCCTGCATCCACTTGTTCATGCGCTCCTGATGGTGGGCGCGAAGTGTTTGCAGTTTGGTCCGCTGCTCCGGGGTCAGGACCTTGTAAACCTCATTCTGTGTGCGAGCTGCCTCCACAGCCAGATTGACGAGATTGTCTTTGTTCTGCTCCAGGATGCTCTTCACCTGGTTAGGATCAAAATTATCGGAGAGCGCGGCCGCCTCTACCTGCTGATGCACCTGGCGGGCATCGCTCAGCAAGGGCTGCATCTGCGTGCGCTCCTGCGCCAGGATGGATTTAATCTGAGTTTGCTGCTGGTCGGTCAGGTTCAGGGTATCGGTCAGGAACTCAACGGCATGGTTTCCAAAGGGCAACATCATCGCCGCATACCGCGCCCGCTGGTGTTTCACAATGCTTTCTGCCACCGCGGCGGTCAAAAGCACACCCATTAAGATGACGCAAATAACAATTAAACGTTTTTTCATAACTTCTTTGTAGACTCCTTGTGCTGCAGATACTTTTCTTCTGCTTTACTTACATAAGACGATTGACTGCGCAGTTCTGCGGTTAAAAATGAGCGAGGCTGTGTAAAGAAGTGTAAAGTTCTTTTTGCAAATATTTACGCTGGCCATGATACGGCTACAGTAGAAATAAACTATAAGTATTGAGCAGGGAATTAGCTGTCTATCAAGTCATGGAACGAGTGCTTATCATCGATGACGACGTGGAGTTATGCAGCATGATTGCTGAATATCTCCGTCCGGAAGGCTTCGAGGTCGAAGCCGTGCATAACGGGGAGCGTGGCTTGCAGCGTGCTCTTTCCGGCGATCATGATCTGCTTCTCCTGGACGTGATGCTGCCGGGCATGAACGGATTCGATCTGCTGCGGCAACTGCGTACTTCCTCTGACCTGCGCGTGCTTCTGTTGACCGCCCGCGGAGACGACGTGGACCGCATCGTGGGCCTGGAAATCGGCGCCGATGATTATCTGCCTAAGCCCTTCAATCCGCGCGAGCTGCTCGCCCGAGTGCGGGCAATCTTGCGCCGTCCGCAGAATGGCAAAGGTGGGCCGGAAAGCGGCGAGCGCCTGACAGTCGGGGATGTAGAGCTCGACCTGGGGTCGCGCACCACCACTCGCAGCGGCGAAGCGGTTGACCTAACGTCGGTGGAATTCAGCCTGCTGGAAGCCCTGCTGCGCTCGGCCGGAAAAATTGTATCGCGCGAAGAATTGGCGCAGAAGGTATTGGGCCGGAATTTAAACCTGTTTGACCGCAGCATCGACGTTCATATCAGCAAATTACGGAAGAAGCTGGGAGAAATGGTGAGCGGAGCCGAACGCATCAAAACCGTTCGTGGCGCCGGCTATCTCTACGCTTTGCCGGCCTCGGAGCAGAAGGCCGGTGAGCGGTAGACCATGCGCAGCCTGTTCTTCAAAATCTTCTTTTCGTTTTGGATCAGCACAATCCTGGCGGCCATTATTGTGGGGCTCACCGCCGAAATGCGCCGCTCAGCCGATTTGCACGAATCCTGGCGCAACATGTTTTCCGGAGTTATCTCCGTCAACGCTTACACGTTCGCCCAGGCTTATGAAAATCAAGGCTGCCAGGGTCTGCACGAGCAGCAGCAAAGCCTGGAGCAGACGATCAACCTGCGAAGTTTTTTTCTGGACGACGAAGGCAATTCTCTTTGTGGCCAGCCCCCGAATTCTGTCGCCAAAGATGCTGCTAATCGAGCTTCTCAGAGCGGAAGCGTTGATTTCACGGGCGCCGACCGGCAACGGGTCATTGCCAAGCGTATCGTGACGGCTGCGGGGCATCCCTATCGTTTTGTGGTTATCCTGTCCGGACCGGACATCCACTTTTTCTCCTGGTTCGCATTGCAGCGCCTCATGATCGCCGTTCCCGTTTCAGGCCTTGTCTGTTTTGTATTGGCGCGTTATCTTTCAGCGCCTATCACACGTTTGCGAGCCGCGGCACAGCAGATCGCGCAGGGAGACCTGAGCGCCCGTGCCGGCAACAAAACAGGAAGATCAGGAGATGAGGTTGGGCAACTGGTGGGCGACTTTAATCACATGGCCGAGCGCCTTGAAATCCTGATTGGGGCGCAGCAGCGCCTGATTCGCGATATTTCCCACGAGTTGCGTTCCCCCCTGACCCGCTTGGTGCTGGCGTTGGGGTTGGCCCGGCAGAATGAGGCCCCCAACCAGACCGCATTAGATCGCATCGAGAAAGAAACTGAGCGCCTGAATGAGATGATTGAACGCCTGCTGACGCTTTCGCGGCTGGAATCGGCTACCGAACCGCCGCCCAAGGCGCCGGTCAGCCTGACGGAGTTGATCGAAACCATCATCGCCGACATTGAGATTGAAGCCAAAATGCGCAACTGCTCTATTCAATACGTTGCTCCGCGCGACTACACTGTCGCCGCCAACTTCGAGCTGTTGCGCAGCGCCCTGGAAAATGTTATGCGCAACGCGATTCGCTATACCAGGGAAGGCACCACAGTGGAAGTGAACGCCGAGCGCACCCACTCCACCTCACCTATGGAAGTAGTGATTCGCGTTCGCGACCACGGCCCGGGAGTTCCGGAAAGCGAGCTGCAAAATCTTTTTCGTCCCTTTTACCGGTTGGACGCGGCGCGCGCCCAGCATACTGGAGGAGTTGGCCTCGGCCTCACCATCGCCGAGCGCGCCGTCAAGCTGCATGGCGGCAGCATACAAGCCAGCAATGCCAACACCGGCGGATTGATCTTGGAAATACACCTGCCGCTTTCTTCAGGGTAAACAAGTTGCGGAAAAATTCACTTAAAGTGGTGTCTCAAGTGGTGTCGCCGCTAACATCCGGTCGTGGAGTTCTCATCCATAGGCTTTGATTCTTCCGCTCTGCCAAAACACACAACCCACAATCATTGCGACCGCGTCATATCTGTAAGGAGGATCCTTTATGCCGGCAAAAAAATCGAGCAGCAGGCGCAAATATGGCCCCAAGGCGCAAAGCAAAGTAAAAAAAGCCATGCACGAACGCAAACACGGCCAGCTCAAATCAGGCAGTGGAAAGAAAGTTAAGAGCCGCAAGCAGGCCATCGCCATTGGATTGTCGGAGGCCCGCCGCTCTGGCGCTAAAGTTCCCAAGAAAAAAGCTGCCTAGTACATTCCTGCTTTGCAACAAGAAACAGCCTGGGCGGCGAGAAACGGTATCAAACCGTTGCATTCTATAAGCTTGTCGCCCATCATCTTTGTTGAGATATCTCTGGAAATTGCAGTTCCTTGAAAACCCACCTTCCATAGCTTCGGGGATATCCGCATTCGGATTTCCCTCACTACTTTCCTCGCTACTCCTACAGTCCCGATAGATCATTGAAATGCAATGTCTTAGCCCGGTTTCGATTACTTTAAGTAATGGGGGAGGGGGGCACACTACTCGGCGGGAACGGAACAAGGGAAATCAATTGCAAGGCCGGTTTCGAGACCGCCTATTTCTTCTGGAAAAAGGTTTCCACATCTGCGAGAGCGCTCGTTTTGCGGTAATTCGGGAGGCTTTCCAGGAAGACTTTGCCATAAGCTTTCTTGCTGATGCGGTTATCCAGCAGCGCAAGCGCGCCGCGATCTTGCAGGGAGCGAATCAACCGTCCAAAGCCCTGCTTCAGTGCAATGACGGCGGCGGGAACCTGGTAGTCGAAGAAAGCGTTGCCGCCGTCAGAATCAATGGCGCGAATGCGCGCTGCTACGACCGGATCATTGGGCACGGCAAATGGCAGCCGGTCGATGATCACACAGCTCAATTGCTCGCCCTGCACGTCAACCCCTTGCCAGAACGACGAAGTTGCGAACAGGACAGCATTCGGCGTCATACGGAATTCTTCCAGCAACGCATTGCGTGGCGCTCTACCCTGAATCAGCATGGGGAATTCCAGCTCTCCCAGCAGGCGATCGTGAATCTGGTGCATCTGGGCGTAGCTGGTGAACAGGCAAAACGCGCGTCCACGCGAAATTTCCAGCAAGCGCCGGATGCAATCGGCGGCGCGTGGAACAAATTGCGCGCTGCGCGGATCGGGCAAATCAGGCGGCGTGTACAAGATGGCCTGCGAGGAATAGTCAAAATGCGATGGCACAACCAGCTCGCGCGTATTTTCCAGTCCCAGGCGCTTGCGGATGTAATCGAAGCCGTTGCTGACCGCCAGGGTGGCAGAAGTCAGTACAGCGGTTTCTAGCTTGGAAAAAAGGCACTCGCGCAGAATTTGCGATACATCAATAGGCGTGGCCTGAAGAAAAACGTTCTTGTTTCCCCCGCCGGCTCGCCTGCCCGCTGCTTCGCCTCCGCGGCGCTCAACCCAGAAGACCGTATTACGGTCGTTGGATTCGAGCAGAAACGCAAGCTGCATGCGCAGCTCCTCGGTGCGGCGGGAGAAGTTGAAGACCTCTTCGGGCTTCTGCGGAATAAGCTCCAGCTCAGCGTGCAGGCGTTCCAGGGCTTTTAACAAGCCCTGGTATTCATCACCATGTTCTTCCAAAAAACCGGGGCGATTGGTAAAAGCAAAGCGCCCTTCGCCGGGAGGCAAGAGCGAAAAGAAAAACTGTGCGCGCTCAAACAGGCTGCGCGTAGCCGACTGCACGCCGGGCACGAAAGCGCTCTTCAACTTCAGGGTGGTTTCCACATCGCGGACCAGGTCATTGAAACGCAAATTGCTGACCGTGATTCCGAAGTAGCTGCCGGCCACGTCTTCCAGCTCATGGGCCTCGTCAAAGATAACCGAGCCGTATTCGGGCAGAATGCCGGCTTCACCTACGTCTTCGGTCATCAGTTTGATGGCGAGATCGGCAAAGAAGAGATGGTGATTCACAATGATGATGTCGCTCTCAACGGCGCGGCGGTGCATCTCAGTGATAAAGCAGCGGTCGAACTGGCGGCACTTGGAGCCGGTGCAGGCATCGGCGCGGGCATCGAGTTTGTGCCACAGCATGCTGTTTTCCGGCAGACCGGCGATTTCGGCGCGGTCGCCGTTGAGCGTGGTCTTTTCCCACTCAGCGATGGAACGGAACTGGTTGATCTCTTCCAAGCCGTTCAGCACCGGCTGCTGGCTCAGGTCATAGAGTTTCTGGCGGCAAAGGTAATTGTTGCGTCCCTTCATGTAGCAGACGCGCAAGCCGGGGAAATGCTTTTCCAGAAAAGGAACATCCTTAAAAAACAATTGCTCCTGCAGGTTCTTGGTTCCAGTGGAGACAATCACGCGCTTTCCAGACCGGATCACCGGCACCAGATAAGCCAGCGTTTTGCCCGTACCGGTACCCGCTTCCACCAGCAGATGGCGTTTCTCACGCAGGGCTTCTTCCACTGCCTGCGCCATTTGCAGTTGCCCGCGGCGGAATTCGTAGGCTGGGTGGGTCTGGGCCAGCAGGCCACCAGGGGCAAAGAACTGGTGTAACGAGACCTGGTACGCGGCTTTTGCGGAAGGCTGGCTTGCGGAGGAAAGCTGGGCGGATTGGGAGGTAGCGGACACAGCGAGTCTGCGACTCTTATAATAGAGCTTCTTTGATAAACGCGGTCATGCAATCGCAATCCTGAGGCAATTTTTCTGAAGAAAACCCACTACGATTTATCGCAGCACGGCATTTCCACCCTCGCCATCGTTGGCCGCCCTAACGTGGGCAAGTCCACACTATTCAATCGCCTTATCGGTTCGCGGCGCTCCATCGTGGGCGATGAGCCTGGCATTACCCGGGACCGCATCTATGGCGAGGCCGAGTGGCGCGGCCGCAGCCTGCGAGTGATCGATACCGGCGGTATTATCCCTGATGATCATGAGCTGATTCCCTCCGAGATCCTTCGCCAAGCCAAGGCTGCTTTGGGAGAAGCCCAGGCGGTTGTTCTGGTTGTGGATGGCCGCAGTGAACTGGCCGCGCCTGATATCGACCTGGCGCGCATGTTGCAGCGCTCAGGGGCAAACCTTTTCCTGGCAGTAAACAAAATTGACACTCCTAAGATGGAAGCGGCAGCAGAAAACTTTCGCCGGCTGGGGATCAAAAACTTGTATCCCGTTTCTGCCGAGCACGGGCTTGGGCTCGACGAGCTGCTGGATGCAGTCGTGGAGTCTCTGCCACCATCAGCCTCGCCAGAAACTCGTGTGCCACAGGCGTCTTCGCCTGTGCTCAATGAAATTCAGCCTGAGAGCGCACAGCCAGGGATGGTTGTGCCACACGAACAAAGCGAAGAACCTGCGCCACACGAGCCAGGTGAGACTAAAGTGGCCATTATCGGGCGGCCGAATGTGGGGAAGTCAACCTTGCTTAACCAGCTTACAGGCAGCTCACGCGCGATCGTCTCACCCATTCCGGGCACCACGCGCGATGCGGTGGACGAACTGGTAGAACGCGATGGCAAGAGCTTCCGTTTTATTGATACTGCCGGCATCCGCCGCAAGGGCAAGACCAAGCTCATGGCTGAAAAACTTTCGGTGGTGATGGCGCGCAAACATCTGGAAGCGGCCGATGTTGCTCTCATGGTAGTGGACGCCTCCGAAGGCGTCACCGCAACCGACGCTACTATTGCCGGCTACGCCCACGAGAGCGGCAGGTCCCTGATTGTAGTTGTCAACAAATGGGACCTGCTGACCACCAAGCGCAGCGATGGACGCCCCCCGGCCGACCGCAACGTGTTCGAGCAGCAGGCGCGAGACGTACTGAAATTTCTCAGCTATGCGCCCATCTTGTTTGTCTCCGCCAGTGAAGGCATGGGCGTTGATAAGATTTTTTCGACCCTGGAAAAAGTTGCTGCCGAACGGCGCAAGCGTATCACCACCGGAGAGATGAACCGCTTCCTGAAGCATGTGGATTTTGAGCGCGCCTCGGTGCCCAGCTCGCGCCGCGTGCGCATTCTATATCTGACGCAGGCGGCGGTGGCGCCGCCCACGTTCATCCTGTTCACCGACCGCGATGTAAAGCTGCATTTTTCGTATCAGCGTTTTCTGGAAAACCAGATCCGTAAGAGCTTTGGTTTTCTGGGAACGCCTATATGGATCAAGAACCGGGCCAGAGAGTAATTGGGTCAATTTTTCCCCGATTTCTGCCATAATTCAGGCATTCAGGAGGACCTAATGGGACGCGTATTCGGACTGATCGGAATGCTGATTGTGCTGGTCGTGGGGGCGTATCTTTACACTCAGCAGGCGAAGAGCTCTTCCATGGGCGCGGGCAATCCGCGGGCTGCCATCGATGTTACCGGAGTGAAGATGGACCTGCTGCATATGGCCCAGGCAGAGCGCTCTTTTTTCGCCCGCGAGAATCACTATGCCTCACTCGATGATCTGCACTCTTCCGGCGATCTGGTAGTTTTCAACGACCATCGCGGCTTTTACACCTATTCTGTCAGTTACAACGACAGCGGCTTTCGCATCACCGCAACCTACGGCGGCCCAGCTAATCCTGAAGCGCCAGGCAGCCTGAGCATCGACGACACGATGCAAGTCAGTAATTGAGAATTAATGACCCCAATGACTCAATTGTGTATGTGCGGACTCTGCGGAGGATTGTGAACGCGGGGCTTGTCTGATGGAACGTGCGAGCGCAATACTTTGACGTCAAAGCTGACGGGCAAATGTTTTGGGGGGTAGCAAGCATGATCGCTGCACGCCTGGTAATCAAGCACTCCATGTACACGATAGTTTCCCGGTGTAGCGGTGCGCACTGCGCTCACACTGGCCAGTACGGTAAATTCGCCGGAATATACGTTGAGCTTCACGCCCGGCGCAAAGCTGAGGCTAAGCTC
>DASRDW010000177.1:0-4330 GCA_035652415.1 Candidatus Angelobacter sp.
TCGCCGTGGGTGGAGACTTCAAATTTGCCGGCCGCTGCGCGGGAAACCGCTTCGGCGCTGCCAACAAATAGATATCCGCCAGATTCCAGATATTCGTGGAAGCGTTGAACGAGCGCGGCACGGCGCGCCTCGTTGAAGTAAAACAGAACATTCATGCAAAAAATGATATCGAAGCGGCCCATGTATACCGGCTGCGACAGATTCATCTGGGCAAAAGAAACCATGTTGCGGATCGTGGGCCGCACTAAATATTGCTCATTCACGAGCGTGAAATAGGTTTCCTTTTGCCGGGCCGTAAGCGCGCCCAATGAGTGCAGAGGGTAGAGACCGCGTTCGGCCTGCTGCAGGGAGGCACGGCTGATATCGGTAGCGAGGATATGAATGTTCCAGGCGCTGGCAAATTCCAGCGAATCGCAGATGGTCATGGCAATGGAGTAGGGTTCCTCGCCAGTGGCGCATCCCGCGCTCCAGATCCGCAGGTTGCGCGGGTTCTCCCAGAATTTCCTCTGGTGCATTTCGCTCAAGACTTTCTTTTCCAGCACGGCAAAGGTAGAAGAAGAACGCAAGAACCAGGTGGGATGAGCCAGCAGGCACTCCAGCAGCTCATCGTATTCCAGATTGGAGTCGCGAACCAGGCGCAACAGCGCTGAGGCATGGGCCAGCTTTTTGGCCGTCATGTGTTCGCGGACGCGGGCGGTAAAGTCGTGCTCCGGTGAATCGCCAAAAGAAATGCCTGAACGCTCTTCAATCAGGGCAAGAAGCGGGGAAAGCTCAGGCCCGGCTGTGGCCATATTCGCAGATTGGTCCTTTTCCGCCATCCCTGATAGGATCCCAGTTTCGGTTGGTCGTTCACTTAAATTGAGCCACTCAAAATGAGCGCCAAAGCAAATCGCACGGTCAGGGTCAGGTGACATTATCTCTGGGAAGCGGCCATCATTTCCACTACATTTCCTGCGCCAGTAGCGGGCGCGCTGGTGCGAAACTGCGAAAGCGCTTCATTCAACTGTTCCGACAGCTTCACCATGTTCTCTACCGTGCGTGCCGTCTGGCGCGCGCCTTGCGAGGTCTGCCGTGTAATGTTGCTGATGATCTGCATGGCCTGGGCTACACCCTCGGTGCCGCGCACCTGCTGCTTTGAGGCCAGGGAGATTTGCTGCACCAGTTCCGCCGATTGCCGTACTACCACGGAAATGGCCTCCAGCGCCCTGCCGGCCTGGTCGGCCAGCCGCGCGCCCACTTCCGCTTCTTTGGTGCCGTCTTCCATTGCCACCATGGCCTCGTTGGTTTCCGCGTGGATTGCCTTGATGAGCGCAACAATGTCTTTGGTGGCTGCACGCGAGTGCTCGGCCAGCTTGCGGATCTCATCGGCAACCACGGCAAAGCCGCGTCCAGCTTCGCCGGCGCGTGCGGCTTCAATGGCGGCATTCAATGCCAATAAGTTGGTCTGCTCGGTAATATCGTTGATGACGTTGACAATCTCAGAAATTTGCACCGAGCGGTCGCCCAGCGATTTTATCTTCCGTGCCGAGGCCTGCACAGAAACGCGGATGCGCTGCATGCCCTCCAGCGTGTCGCGCACGGCGCGGTTGCCCTGTTCCGCCGCATCGAGGGCGCGACGGGCTGCCTCAGTGCTGGCTTCGGCATTATTGGAGACTTGCTTCATGGAACGGGTGAGCTCTTCTACCGCAGACGTGGTGTTGCCGATCTCCTGGTCCTGCTGGGTCGCGCCCTTGGCCATCTGCTCTGAAGAAGCCAGAATCTCGTTGGCGCTGCTGGAAACGTCAATAGCCGCTTTGCGTACGCGATCGAGCAGACGGGTAAAGTTGTCGAGCATATCGTTCACCGAATCCACTACGTTTCCCAGGGCATCGTCGGTGACCGTGCCGCGCAGGGTCAGGTCGCCGCGGGCAATCTGGCTGGTAATCGTGAGAAATTCGGCGACGCTCTTTTGCAGCTCCTCCTGCGCCTGCTGGAGCAGCACTTTTTCCATGGTGTGGTTCAGGTTGTCGGCAATCAGGCCAAAATCGTCATGCGTATCAATCTGGATGCGGGAGCGATAATCGTTATTTTCCAGTTTCTCGCAAAAACCGGTGAGCTCTTGCACCGGGCGAATTACGCGGACATCGAGAATGTAAAGCAAAAAACCGGGGAGGGCCAGGCAGAAAAATATCCCGAACACCAGGAAGGAACCTGTGCCTGTGGATTGTGAGAAGGCATCCACCACGGCTAATCCTCCCGCATTTTTTCCCGCCTGATAACCGAAAAAAAGGACCAGCAGGAGAACCAAGAGATTCGCTCCCACGATGATCCAAACAATTTTGCCTAATTGGCCTTTCATAAACTGCCTCCCACAAAAACCCAGTTCTCAGTTGTCAGTTCTCGGTTCTCAGCAGATCGTTCGTGTTGGCACATAGTTCTGAGAACTGGGAACTGAGAACCGACAACTGCATTTCAAATCACTCCCACCGAAAATGCTTCCGCCAGACGTTTCAGATCTAGCGCGAGGGCCAGGCGATCGGTCTCATGACGCAGCATTCCGCAGCAGTGGCTAAGCTCGCGCGGCGCATCTTTCACCTGCAAAGGCTCGGCGGCGGCAAAGGTGCCAATCACCTCATCGGCGGCTATGCCTAACCGCATTACCTCCTGCCCTGGCTCTTGCTGCAACGCGGCCACGACTACATGCCGCGGCTTCAGGTCTGGCCTGCGGCCCTCGGCAAAGGCAATATCAATCACCGGCACTATCGCACCACGCAGATTAAAAACCCCCATCAAAAATGCAGGCGACAGCGGCACATGGGTAACCATAGGCCACTCGACCACCTCTTCCATCTGCAGCACAGAAAGGCAGAACCGTTCCCTCCCGGCGCGAAAAACGCAATACTGGCTTTCAAAAGACGTTCCCGGCGAAGCAGCTTCAAGCGGCTCATCCGACCCCTGGACCACGGGACTTTGTGCTGGCTGCGAACTCATTGCATGTATCGGCGCTTCGAGTTGTTTCTTATCTGCCACCTTGAGGCAGTCTCCTGATTCGTTAAGGCCGTTTTGCGCTCTTCGGTCCGAAAAGCGAATAAAACACCTAAGCTTTCATTCGGGTTATCCAAATGAGATGTGCAATTGGCCAGCCACACTATCTCATATGTAACTGAATGATTAACGACATTTTCAATTGCAAGTAAATCAGATATTTACCGCAAAGCCGCTAAGTCCTGCTGATTCTGTTGCTCTTACAGGTATTATGCAAGCAAAAAGCCTCCTTCGGGAGGCTTTTTTGTTCCTGATTTGTGCCTAATTTGCTTAGCCCTATACACCAAAGTAACCAGCAATCTAAAGTGGTTTTAGGAGATAATTGTGAAAATGAAATCTGCTATCCTGACGATTTTCTTGTTGACTGCCATGACAATAGGATGTGGTGGCCAGGTCCGTACAATTGGGGATTCCACACCAACCTGGTCTGTGTTGCAACAGACATCGATTGAACTGCCAGGCAACTCCGGTACGGTTTCTTTTAGCAACAATGTCGGTCAACACAACCTAATCATTGTTTGCCTGAGCGTCTTATTCCCTAATAACCAACCTGTAGTTACAGATAGCCAAGGAAATAGCTATCAATTTGCACGAGCGGAACTGCAGCGACAACCCTTCTCATACATATTCTATGCCCAAGACACAAAGCCAGGACCAACGGTTATCAACATAACTACCGACTCTCCTAACAATTCGTTTGACGCAATTGTTATTGAATTAGCCGGGGCCGCCCTGACAAATGCTCTTGACGGTACAGGCGGCGCTGAGATCTCAGCCGGTCAAACACATTGGGCAGGCGGCATACCAGCAACTTCTAAGCCCGACGATTTCATCTTTGGCTTTATGTACAGTGGCAGTCCAAGTACACCAACAGACGGTACATTCATTATAGGTTTGAATACTTCTCTAGGTTTCTTGTCCACGGCCTACATTGTAGGCAACAGAATCCCCACGCAGGACAACCAGTTTCAACTCAACTGGTCACAATTAAATGCAAATAAGCCGTGGATTGGCTTAATGGCCGCGTTCCAGAAGCCCTAATACCAACCCACAAAAACCCCGAAGGGGTCTCAAGGTAATGCAGCCACCAGATTGCGTGTGCTTTCCAACTCAGCCGGCTGCAAATATCTTGCAGTGACGCTGATGTCGCGATGACCAAGCAGAGCCTGCACAGTTCTTAAGTCCGCACCTTTGCGTAGCATTTGCGTAGCAAATGTGTGCCGCCCAACGTGCAGGCCCTTTCGATTTGCGATACCTGCTTTCATTAGCAAAGCATTCCACTTGTAGCGCAAGCTGCGGGTACTGC
>DASRDW010000178.1:0-5687 GCA_035652415.1 Candidatus Angelobacter sp.
GCAAGCTCCACATCGGGACTTCACATAGCTACGTTATAGTTGCAACGTGGATCCGCAACCGCACAGTCCTGCCCACATGACTCCCGATCCCGTGCCGGAGCCTTCTTCCGGCTCGCAGCAGGGGCTTCTGCGCGCACTGGCCGTTGATCTGACACCTTTTAAGGTTTCCCGCGATTACCGCCTGCTCTTTGCCAGCCAGTCCATCTCATTTTTCGGCGCCATGATGAGCTTTGTTGTGCTCCCGTGGCAGATGTTCCAGCTCACGCATTCGTCGCTGGTGGTGGGAATGCTCGGGGTGGTGGAATTTGTTCCCACAATCACCATGGCGTTTGTGGGCGGCGCTCTGGCAGATTACGTTGACCGGCGGCGAATGGTGCTGACAACAGAGTTCCTGATGGCCGTAAGCAGCGCCGTGCTGGTAGTGAATTCCCTGCTGCCGCATCCACGAGCGTGGGTGCTCTTTCTCTGCGCGGCTATGTTTGCGGGAACGAATGGGTTGCAACGCCCATCGCTGGAAGCGATTACACCAAAACTGGTGCCACCGGAACTTATACCATCAGTTGCGGCACTGCGGGCGATGGGCACCACTATGGGAGGCGTACTGGGCCCGGCCTTGGGAGGATTGCTGGCCACAACAGTCGGCCCAGCCAAAGCTTATTCCATCACGTTCTGCACTTTTGCTATTTCCCTTGCGACTCTGTGGATGATGCGGGCCACGCCGCCTCCATTGAATGCTGACCGGCCCAGCCTGCGCTCTCTGGGAGAAGGCCTGCTCTATGCGCGGAGCCGCCCGGAGTTGATGGGAACATATCTGATCGATATCAACGCCATGTTTTTTGGAATGCCGATGGCATTGTTCCCTGCTATTGCCACCAGGTTTGGTGGAGCGTCTGTGGGCTTGCTCTACGCAGCGCCTTCGGCGGGAGCATTTGTGGCTTCGCTGGCTTCAGGCTGGTCAAAGCACATCAATTGCCATGGTTTGGCCATAACATTGGCTGCAGGAATTTGGGGCGTGGCGATTGTAGCTTTCGGATTTGCCAATCGCCTATGGCTGGCTCTGCTGTGCCTGGCTGCGGCAGGCGCGGCGGACATGGTGAGCGGCCTGTTTCGCATGACCATCTGGAACCAGACCATTCCCGATCATCTGCGCGGACGGCTCGCCGGGATTGAGATGGTCAGTTATATGTCTGGCCCGATGCTGGGCAATGCAGAAGCAGGGATTGTCGCCAGTCTTTTTACTATTAGAACATCGGTAGTCTCAGGCGGAGTGCTGTGCGTGCTGGGCACGGCAGCATTGGCGCTGGTCTTTCCTGCGTTCTGGCGCTATGACGGACGCGAAGGCCTGTTGCGCAAGCAAAGAGAAGAGGCAGAACGGGCATCAGCCGCCAATCCAGGTTAGTGATAGAGGGGCCGGATTCTTCTCAAGAGGAGCATGGTAAATGGCTATCCAAATTCGTTCGGCGAACCGCGCTGACCTGCCCCGATTGACTGAGATCTACAACTATTACGTAGTTAACACGCCTGTCACATTCGATATTGAGCCGTACACTGTGGAGCGGCGCGGAGCGTGGTTTGATCAGTTTGCGAACACCGGTCGCTACCGCCTGCTGGTGACGGAGGTCAACGGGCGAGTTGAGGGATATGCAGGAACGACGCGCTGGCGTCCAAAGGCTGCTTATGACACGACCGTAGAGACCACTGTGTATAGCAGCCCGGAAACGGTGGGGAAAGGAATCGGGCGCAAGCTCTATGCTGCATTGTTTGAGGCCATTGCGAGCGAGAACGTAAATCGCATTGTTGGCGGATACACGCTGCCGAATCCAGCTTCAGCAAAGCTGCACGAACTCTTCGGCTTCAGGAATGTTGGCGTATTCAGCGAAGCTGGTTTCAAGTTCGGGAGATACTGGGACGTGCAGTGGACAGAGCGGCCTTTGCGGCTGCCATGAAAATCCCGATTTTTAGTTCTTCAGCAACTGGCGGGCAATCGAGCAATACAAATCCACTGCCTCATGAAGTTGCTTTTTAGGAATATGCTCGCGCTCGGTATGCGCCACGTGAATTGAGCCGGGGCCAATCAGTACCGGAGTTCCCCAATTTCCCAGCCAGGGAATATCAGTGGTGAACCTGGCGACCATGGTTTCAATTCCAGGAACGGTGCGCAACTTCATGAAGAGCGTCTCCGGGGCAAACTCCGCTTCTGCCAGACCTTCAATCTGTTGCATAATCTGCGCCCGCAGTGCTTCGGATGGCCCCACGAGCCGGTAAAACAATTCAGCGCGTGCCTGATCAGGAATCACGTTGATGGCGCGACCGCCTTCAATGATTCCGATATTGAGAGTGCACGGGCCGACCTCTGGATTGTGCGGCAGTTCTAGGGCGCGCAGCCGCTCCAGCGCCGTGAGCAGCTTCTCGATTGCAGATTCGCCCAGCTCCGGATATGCCGAGTGCGCCATCCTGCCGTGGGCGGTGAGCCGCACGCGAAGCGAGCCTTTGGAAGCAACGGCAATCTTGTTCTCCGTGGGCTCGCCATTGATCAGAAAACGGCTGGGGAGTGGATTTTGGTTGGCCATCTTTGCCCCAATGGCATCACGTTCTTCGCCGACGAGGAAGAGCATTCCGACCGCGGCTCCCTCTTTGCGCAGTCGCTGGCAGGCGGCAACTTGAGCAGCAATGATACCCTTGGCATCGCAAGAGCCACGGCCGTAAATGTTGTCATGGTCCTCTGAGGATGAGATGAACGGCGGGACAGTATCCATATGCGTGGAGAAAACAATTTGCGGAGGAACATCATCGAGCGTAGCTACCACGTTGAAGCGCTCATGCGCCACCGGCATTTTATGCGTGGTATAGCCCAGGCGGACAAGCTCTTCATAAAGCTCTGCGCCCACCGCGCCCTCATTGCCGGTAATGGATTCAATATCGACGAGCCTGCGGGTTAGCTTAATGGGGTCCATGCGACGCATACAGGATAAATGGTTACGATATTTTAGGCATCGAAGACACGGTTTCTTTCTGCAATCCCGAAGCGCAACGAGGGATCGCTATGGAACCAACAATCGCAGGGCTGGAATAGTATGTTTTGCAGCTTGAATGTTTTAAACGTGTAAAAACAAATCGACCCTTTGATGATAGGGACCCTCGCTCCGCTCGGCATTTGCAGAGAGAAGAGCCATCAAGACATCGAACGCGATCTTTGGTACAAAATATCTGTGGCTAACGGGATCAAATCCTTCTTCCTCCAAGGGCCGGCTGGCAAGCTGGAGGCGCTGCTCAATGAAGGCCAGCCGGAGGCGAGATATGCCGCTATGGTATGCCATCCGCATCCTTTATACGGCGGCACCATGCACAACAAAGTTGTGTATCACGCAATGAAAGCCCTGAATGGATTTGGATTCCCGGTGCTGCGCTTCAATTTTCGCGGCGCTGGCTTGAGTGAAGGCGAGCATGACAAAGGGCAAGGCGAGCAAAGCGATATTCGTGCGGCGCTGGAATGGCTTGAGGCTGAATACCGGCTGCCTGTGATCTTCTGCGGATTTTCTTTTGGCGCGGCCACGGGGCTGCGGGTAGCTTGTGGCAATAAACAGGTCGTTGGGCTGATCTCGCTGGGAACGCCGGTGAGTGCGGAGGGGCGCGTGTACACTTATCATTTCATGCAGAACTGTGCCCAGCCCAAGCTGTTTGTGAGCGGTTCGCGCGACCAGTACGGCGCGACAGAGAACGTAAGAAAAGTGGTTGAGCTGGCGCCAGAGCCGCGAGAACTGGTGGTGGTAGAGGGTGCAGATCATTTCTTTGAAGGGCATCTGCCGGAGATGCAGGCAGCCATCCGCAGTTGGATCGAGAAATTTTGCAGACCAGGCAAGCACGCGGAAGCAAGCTGATGTCCATTGCCCACAGCATGCGTTCCACGGCGCGGGAAATTTTTCTTGCCGCCCTGGCTGAAGCCAGCATTGAAAAAGCCTTTGACCGTCATGTGCACTACCAGCGCGGCGTGCTGCGGGTGTGTGACGATCTTTACGACTTGAATTCACATCCACGCGTGTTTTGTGTCGCGGTGGGCAAGGCGGCGCACCGCATGGCAGAAATCCTCGCGCGCCAAGTGGGCACAACTATAGAAGGAATCGTAGTTGATCCCAACCCTCATTCTTATCAGCTTCCCGGTTATCGATATTTTGCCGGCGGCCATCCCCAGCCGAATGAAGAGTCAGTGCGCGGAGCTGAGGCCATTTTGAAATCGCTGAGCGTGTTGAACGAGCAGGCGCTGGTGATTTACCTGATCAGCGGCGGCGGCTCAGCGGCGCTGGAAAAACCTGCGGATTCTGAAATCTCTTTGCCGGACTTGATTGCCACATATAAAACTTTGGTGAATTCGGGTGCGCCGATCGCGCAGATCAATACGGTGCGCAAGCATCTTTCGGCAGTAAAAGGCGGGCGCCTGGCCAAGGCAGCGCAGGCAGCGCAGCAGGTCTCAATCCTGGTGTCTGACGTGCCGGAGAACGCGCTGGACTCGCTTTCTTCCGGTCCCACCATGCCCGATACAAGCACCGTGGAAGATTGCTACCGCATTGTGCATGAGCATGAAATGCTGGCGAATTTCCCGGCATCGGTGCGCGAACTTTTTGAGCGGCGCGCTCTGGAAGAAACGCCAAAGAAAGACGACCCCGCTTTTGCGCGATCACGCTGGTGGAAGATTCTTTCCAATGAAACCGCGGAGAAAGCAGCGGCCGCGGCTGCCACCAAGCAGGGGTTTGCCGTGGAGATAGACCACAGTTGTGATGACTGGGACTACGCGAAAGCTGCTGATTACTTGCTTGAGCGGGTGCGCGGGTTGAAGCGCGGCGTCAGCAAGGCTTGCATCATCTCCGGCGGAGAGGTCACAGTGAAAGTTCCCGCCAATGCGGGTGCAGGCGGACGCAACCAGCATTTTGCGCTTTACTGCGCGCAAAAGATCCCCAGCGAAAATATCGCGGTGTTAAGCGCCGGTACTGATGGGATTGATGGTGTAAGCCCGGCTGCCGGCGCAGTGGCTGACGGCACAACTTTAGAGCGAGCGCAAAAAGCAGAGCTCAACGTGGCCGAACATTTCAGCGGCTTCAATGCTTTTCCCTTCTTTGAGAAGCTGGGCGATACCATCCAGACCGGCCCAACTGGAAATAATGTGAGAGACCTGAGAGTGCTGATGGCTTATTAGCCATTAGCAAATCCTAGCTTTCCACTTGCCAGGCTTTTCGCTGTCCCAGCACCACGTTCAAATGATGGCCCTCATGCACCAGAAAAAACTCCAGCCATAGAGAGAGGCTCATCGCGCCGAGCTTGGGATGAACACCGGTGCGTTGAAAGTCTTCTTCGCTCAGAGATCGCAACCGAGCCATAAGCTTGGTGCGCATGGATGAAAGCCTGACCAGCACTTGCTGCGGCGGTAAACCCGACCACGATGGCCACTCCGGATCTTCTTCCGCACGGTAGCGGGGAAAGACCGGAGCTTCTTCGGCAAGAATACGATTGATACGTTCAAGAAAGATCTCGTGATAGCGGGCGAGGTGAGCAAGATTCTGGTGCGCCGACCACTTGCCGGGAATCATTGCTGCCGACAGAGAATCTGGCTGGACTCCACGCAGAGCTTCAGCAAGGAAATCCTGTAACTGCGTTTCACAGCGCTGGAGATGGGATGCGTTGGTACTGGCCATGAA
>DASRDW010000179.1:0-3455 GCA_035652415.1 Candidatus Angelobacter sp.
ATATTGATTCTATGCTCCAATGCCACACTGTTGAAGGATCTAAATGGAGAGCCGCTGAGAGGTCGTTGAGAGCCATCTCAGTCCACATAAAAGCGCAACTGTATCGGCATCAAATTGTCGTGGGAGAGCGCATATTAAAGCGGCTCTTCTCATCGCTTCATCACTTACCCACTTAAGAAATCGCTCGACTGCATTGCTAGCAGGATCTTGAACAGATTCGGATTCTTTAGGAGATTGTGATGCGAGTGTGGCTACCCAGAGCGGAATGCGGCCACTCAATTTGATGATAAGATCGCTCGTGGCCTTGTCAGTGATACCCTTCGCTGTGAGGAGCGCTCTCGCCTCTTCTTCCGTAATTGGATCGAGCAGATCTGTATGCAGCAACTCCAGAAACTCAGCCCACTTGTCGCCCAATTTGTCTCGTCCGGCAATAGCAATAATGCTGTTCGCCGAGAAATCACCGAAGCGGCCTTCCAGAATGGCACACAGCCATGGATCAAGATAAAGTGCAGTTTTTTCATATGTGTCAAAGCCCAATGCGACAGTTCTGTCAGCGCAATAAGTACATATATCTTCCAAAAATATTGGCGTTAAGACATCAACTGGCTTAAGCGTAAGGGCGACATCATCATTGCTTTTAAGCTTTTTTGTCAAAAACGTAACGCATTCCCCAAATTTGGAAACGAGGTTTTCTTCACCAATAAAGCCAATTGCAGCACCACCAAAAGGCAATTGTCTGGCCGCTTCCACTCCAACTCGTCCGAGAGTGCGGCCAATGAGCGATGGCAACTCTGATGGCAAATCAGGATCGCTCTGTACTTGCTTGAGCAGTTCGAGTAGACGGTGATACCGCTCCTCGAATTTCTTCAAGGGCGCACCTTGCGCTGAAAAATCCCGCGAAATTGTTGCCATCACATCTAGGACATCACCACTCGCCTCGTCCGTGAATGCGGTCAAAGCACCTGCTTCAGCCGCCAGGCTCAATAAACGCTTCAGCAAGGTTGTCTTACCTACACCGCCTTGTCCGTGCAGGTTCCAGACGTACCGGCGTTCCTCAACAGGTAAAGCCAGATTAGTTTTGAAAGTAGTGATCTGCTCCGTACGACCTACGAACTGAAGTGCACGACGGCGGGCATTGATTTGGCGCAGATTAGAAGTCCCAGCCATGATTAAATATTAGCGTGTTGAAAAGTACTCTCAAGTATGCGTGAGTTGACATGTTCGATAAGTCGCTACCCTGCGCATCAACATTATTTTCAATCACTTACCGAAATTTCATGGTATCACAATCTTTACTATCGCACCGCGGCCGGTTCCGGTTTTGGCTTGCTGGCCAGCAACTGGCGCAACACGTATTGCAAGATGCCGCCATGCTCGTAATATTGGATTTCCTGCGGGGTATCAATCCTGACCAGGGCATGGAACTCGGTGACAACTCCGTCAGCATTCGTGGCCCGGACCTGGACCTGTTTTCCGCCAGCAAATTTTCCTGCCAGCAAAGCAGGCAGACCGCTAATTTCATAGACCTCATCACCGCGGAGGCCCAGCGTTTCCGCATTTTCTTCCGACAGGAATTGCAGCGGCAGGATCCCCATGCCCACCAGATTGGAGCGGTGAATGCGCTCGTAGCTCTCTGCGATCACCGCGCGGATGCCCAGCAATAGCGGACCCTTTGCCGCCCAGTCGCGCGATGAGCCTGAGCCATATTCCTTCCCGGCAAGCACGATCAGCGGCACGCCATCCGCCTGGTACTTTACTGAAGCGTCAAAGATTGACATGGTTTCGCCATCAGGGAAATGCCGTGTTACGCCGCCTTCTGAGCCGGGCGCAAGCTGGTTGCGCAGGCGGACGTTGGCAAATGTTCCGCGCACCATCACCTCATGATTGCCGCGGCGCGATCCGTACGAGTTGAAATCTTTTACCTCAACGCCATGCTCCTGCAGATATTTTCCGGCAGGGCTGTTGGTTTTGATTGAGCCTGCGGGAGAAATGTGATCGGTGGTGACGCTATCACCCAGCTTGGCCAGCACCCGTGCGCCTTTTATCTCCCTGACTGCTGCAGGCCGCGCCGGCATATCGTCGAAGTATGGAGCCTGCTTGATATAAGTGGAGTCAGTGTCCCACGCGTATGTCTCACCTTCAGGAACGCGCAGCTGCTTCCACTCGTTATCGCCATCAAAGATCGTCTCGTAATTTTTGCTGAACATGCCGGAGTTGATGGCCTGCTGCACTGCATCCTGAACTTCCTTTTGCGTTGGCCAAATATCGCGCAGGTAAACCGGTTTTCCATCTTTTCCATCACCGAGAGGTGTTTGCGTGATGTCCATGTCAATGCGCCCAGCCAGTGCGTAAGCCACCACCAGAGGCGGCGACATCAGGTAATTGGCCCGCACCTCAGAGTTAATGCGGCCTTCAAAATTGCGATTTCCAGAGAGGACTGACACCGCTACGAGCTGTTTTTCTGTGATCGCGTAGGAAACGTCGTGCGGCAGCGGCCCGGAGTTGCCGATGCAGGTGGTGCATCCATAACCCACAATGTGAAAACCAAGCTGCTCCAGATACGGAATGAGGCCGGCTTTCTGGTAATACTCCGTCACCACGCGAGATCCCGGCGCCAGCGAGGTCTTAACCCAGGGTTTGCGCTGAAGGCCTTTCTCGACAGCCTTCTTTGCCAAAAGACCTGCGGCCATCATCACTGATGGGTTGGAAGTGTTGGTGCAGCTTGTAATGGCTGCGATTACCACCGAACCGTCATGCATCTGCTCAAAAATGTGATCCCCAATGCGTTTGGTGCCGGCTGGGACATTGGGGTCTTCGGCAATACCGATGGGCGTGCCGCCTTCACCCTCAAAGCGCTCAACCTGCACAGGCGCAACTTTCCGTGCTTGTGTCGCCGGACGCGGCCCAATCAAGTTCGGCAGGGCCTGCTCAAATGATTCTTTGGCTTTGGAAAGCGGTGCGCGGTCCTGCGGACGACGCGGCCCAGCCACGCTCGGCTCCACAGTGCTCAGGTCAAGCTCTACCACTTGCGAATACTCTGCATCTGCCGTTTGCGCCGTGTGGAATAGCCCTTGCTCTTTGCAATAGACTTCAACCAGCGCAATCTGCTCCGGCTTGCGACCCGTGGTCCGCAGATAATTCAGCGTTGTCTCATCCACGGGGAAGATGCCGCAGGTAGCGCCGTATTCCGGCGCCATGTTGGCGATGGTGGCGCGATCAGCCAGCGGCAGAGATGCCAATCCTGGCCCAAAGAACTCCACAAACTTGCCCACCACGCCGTGCTTGCGCAGCATCTGCGTGACCGTCAACACCAAATCGGTGGCGGTGGCGCCAGGCGGCAGCTCGCCCGTCAGTTCAAAACCGACCACGTCGGGCATGAGCATGAACAGCGGCTGGCCGAGCATGACCGCTTCGGCTTCGATGCCGCCCACCCCCCAGCCGACCACGCCCAGGCC
>DASRDW010000180.1:0-6483 GCA_035652415.1 Candidatus Angelobacter sp.
GGAGGTGCGTTCTGTTTCTACTGGCATCTGAACAACGCGGGGAAAGTTGGTCCTATGGGTTTGGATGCGAATCTAATTCTTCAGAATCTCACTCTCGTGCTGTGGCCGTCATCGCTTATGCTCTTCTCTCTTACCGGGCAACATCTTTGGAGCACCATTATCATCGAGAGCATATCGGTAATCACAAATGGCTTCATCTACATGGGAGTAGGAAGCGTTTTCATTAAGTTGTTGCGAAAGGTCGCTGCCAATGCAGGTGATTTCGGGCATAAATGAAGTTGGGCGATCCATGTTTGTTCGCCTCTGGATAACGATTCTCTTGACGGCCTTCCTGGGTTCCACGTGCTTGAGTCAGGAGGCCCCAAAAACTATGATGAAAATCACAACCCGCCTTATCTCCCCAAAATCAGCTCCAGGTTCTTTCTCCAGTCAGGCAAAAACCTGTTGGCGAGCCGGGACAAAATATGCCCGCGTTGCCGAAGCCCCCGATCTGCACAATCGCATTCACGAATTAGTTGTTGTCAATGAACCCGACGTTTGGATCATCAATCTCTTCGACAAGTCGGGAAAGCACATTGTCGATTCAGGCCCGACTTTCGATGCCGAACTCCCGATCTTTGATCTGCCCGAGGGGTCAAAAACTAGGCTAAGCAAACTAGAGTTCGGGCGAGAGATGAATTTTATGTCTAAGAACGGAGCAAAGCTGTCTCCAGGAGAGAATTTCGAAGGCAGGCCGACTGCCCGTTACGATTTGGTTGTGGACGGGCGCAAGCTCACGCTTTGGACTGACATCAAGACGAAAGCGCCGGTGCGCATAAGCCTCGTTGGAGATGGGCAAACACAGACCATCGAATACCTTGCGTATGATGATGGCTTGCCATTCGATCCGCCCCTGTTTCAACCGCCTGCGGGAATCAATCTCATTGAGTCAAAGTGAGCTGGGGCTTCCACCCTCCCCGCCGATTTCGCCGTGGTCCTGCCCGCCAGGCAATCCGCGATCCGGTCCGGCAGCGTTGCAGTATCAGCCATCCCCCGGGGTGACTTTTTCACGCTCCCGGAGCGCCGTTTAGAGGTTGAGAGTTTTACGCTGCCTGCGGCAGCGGGTGTGAGGGGACACGTCACCCCTGGGAGGGTTGCTGCGCAGTAACCTTGGTTACCGCGCGGTAACTTGCTGAAAAGTCAAAACATGAATGGCAAAAGCGAGATTCCGGCGTATTCTCCGGTTACTGTGCGGTAACTTGTTGAAATAGAAGCTGAGCGATTCCGCGCGGCGTCTAAATCGGAGGACGATCGCAAAAGCAGGGACGCTTTCTATTGTCGGCGTCTATGGAGAGGTGGACTCATTTCCGATTGGCAATGCAATGGAGAAGAACCTGACTATTAAGATGGGGAATTGCAATCATCGCAAGTATGTTCCCAGGCTGCTTGAGTTGGTGCGTATGGGCGCGGTGAATCCCGCTCTGGTGCTTACCCAGGTTGAGCCTATGACCGATGTCATTCAGGCATACAAGCTGTTTGACCGGCGCACTCCAGGCTGGATAAAGGTCATGCTGCAGCCGCAAACGGCGCGCAGGGCAGCGTAGAGGCAAAATCGGAAGATCGGATCATCAGATTTCTTCGGCGATAAAAGCTTCTCGCTACGCTTCAGGATTTCAGAATTCGATCTTCCGATCCCGCTACAATGCTTGCGTGCTCCAAGCCCGCAAGTATCAACGTTCAGACTTCCAGCGCCTGCTGGAGATTGACCAATCCTGCTTCATTGCGGGCATTGCTTATTCTGAACTGGAGTTGCACTACTTTCTCTCCATGCCTTCAGCCATTTCGCTGGTTGGTGAGGATGACGGCCGCATTCTTGGATTCATTATTGCAGACCGCTTCAAGCCTCGCCGCGCTTCACGCTCCGTAGGCAAGATCATTACCATTGACGTGGCTTCAGAAGCGCAGCATCGCGGGGTGGGCACGCTGCTCATGAATTCCGCAGAGCAGGAATTAAAACAAGCCGGATGCGATTACGTTTCCTTGGAGGTCGCCGTGGATAACGATCCGGCGCTCAAGTTTTATAAAAAGCATGACTACTCAGTGCTGAAGGTCTTACCCAGGTATTATCTGGATTCAATGGATGGGCTTCTGATGGGGAAGAAGCTGTGAGGTTCGCAGCATGTTAGAATCGCGAGTTTCATGCCTAAACGCACCCCTCTCAGAATAGCCATTGATAGTGGCGGAACGTTCACCGATTGCGTGTGGCTCCAGGATTCCACGCTCCATGTTCTGAAAGTTTTCTCCACCCCGGCTGATCCTGCCCAGGCCATTTCCGGGGCGGTCCACAAGATTGCGGGCGAGGACAGCGAGATCGTTGTCTTGCACGGCACCACGGTCGGCACCAACACGCTGTTGCAACGCAAGGGCGCGCGCGTGGCCTTTGTGACCACAAAGGGGTTTGAAGATTCCATCGAGATTGGCCGGCAGCAGCGCCCAAAGCTCTACGATTTCTTTTTTGAAAGAGAGCCTGCGCTGGCGCCGGCAGAGCTGCGCTTTGGCATGGATGAACGTACCTCAGCCGAAGGAGTGACTTTACGTGCACCGGATGCGCAAGGCCTGGCCTCTCTCGCACGGCAAATTGGCGATCAGCAACCCCAGGCTATTGCTTTGTCATTACTGTTTTCATTTGCTAATCCTCAAAATGAGCAAGCAGTAGCAGAAGCGCTGGCAGCGCTGAAGCTGCCTATTTCAATTTCGCATCAAATCTTGCCGGAATTTCGCGAATATGAACGCGCCAGCACGGTCTTGGTGAATGCTTACCTGCAGCCAGTGATGCAGAGCTATTTGCAAAAGCTGCAGCAACAAACCGCCAGCCGCGCGGACCAGACAGCGCGGATCTTCGTGATGCAATCCAGCGGCGGCATCACAGCGCTTTCTACCGCGGCAGAGCAGCCGGTGCGCACGGTGCTTTCCGGGCCAGCGGGCGGCATTGTTGGTGCAGCGGCAGTTGCTGAGCGCAGCGGCTTCAATCGCATTATCACCTTTGATATGGGCGGAACCTCCACCGACGTCGCGCTGGTGGATGGCCGTCCATCCACAACCAATGAAGCTGATGTTGCTGGGCTTCCGGTGCGTGTTCCCGTGCTCGATATCCATACGGTCGGCGCAGGCGGCGGATCGCTGGCTCGCTTTGATGCCGGTGGAGCGTTGCGCGTAGGGCCGGAGTCGGCCGGTGCTGATCCTGGGCCAATTTGCTATGGCAAAAGCGAGCGCCCAACCGTCACCGATGCGAACCTGCTGCTGGGGCGTCTGCCGCCGGATCAGTTTTTGGGCGGTGCTTTCCAGCTCGATCTTCCGCGCACGCAAAAGCTGGTGGCGCAGTGGCTGAAAGAGCAGGGCAGCAAGCTCTCGCTCGATGAGTTTGCCGCCGGGGTTGTGAGTGTGGTGAACGCCAACATGGAAAAAGCCATTCGCGTGGTGTCGATTGAGCGCGGCTATGATCCGCGCCAATTTTCCCTTGTTGCGTTTGGCGGAGCGGGCGCCATGCATGCCTGCGAGTTGGCGCAGGCACTGCGTATCCCGCGCGTCATTGTTCCAGCTTATCCCGGCGCGCTTTCCGCGTTGGGCATTCTGATCAGTGACGTGGTGAAGGACCATTCGCGCACAGTGTTGCTGCGCGTGCCTCCTGCAAGCCAATTGGGAAGGCTGAAAAAAGAAAATCTCCCTATGAAAAAGCTGGATGCCATCTTCGCTCAACTTCAGCGTGAGATTGCTGCCGAGCTCAGGCGAGAAGATTGGCAGGGAAGAGCTATCTATGAAGCCGGATGTGATCTGCGCTATCGCGGCCAGGGATACGAGCTGAACCTGCCTTACGGGCCAGACATGCTGCAGCGTTTCCACGCCGAGCACAAGCGGCGCTATGGCTATAGCAGCCCAGAGCGGGATGTGGAGGTTGTGACCGTCCGTATGCGTGGACGCGTGGCTTCGCCAAAAAAGCTCTCGCGCATGAAAATTCAGGCGGCAGAGGGCAAGCTTCAACAGGCAACGGCTAACGTGTACTTTGGCGGCAAACGCTATAAAACCCACGTTCTGCCGAGAGAGCAAGTGCGGACGCGGCGCAAGTATCGCGGCCCGTCCATTGTTACCGAGTACAGCGCAACCACCGTAGTTCCACCCGGACTTTTTTATTATCGGGACGCATCCGGCAATCTTGTGATTAAAGTGTGAGCGGGCCAGAGTTCCTTGCAGTAATGGATACGCCTTGGGCTGTTAACGATTGAGATATCAGAACTTGCGCGGCGGAGCTATGCCTTCATTGCCTCGGAAAAGAGAGGCTAAGGTGATAAAGCGCTTGCAGCTTATTAGGGCCAGGGATCATCCTAATAAGAGTAAGTGAGCTGCTGTTTCTAAGTGTCTTAGACGGCAACGACTCAAGGAGTCTTGTTCGGATGCAATGTGCCTTTTGCGGGACTGAGAACCGTCCTGAATATAGATTTTGTGGCATGTGTGGCGTAAAACTTGAGCGCCGCCAGGCAGAGCGGCGAGTGCAAAGCGGGGTAAGCGTTAAATGCGACTCCTGCGGCCACATGAATGAGCCTGGTCTTAAATTCTGCGGCATGTGCGGAACACGCATAGAGCGTCGCCTGCAAGAGCGCCGTGGGGCCGGGGGCGAACAGGGCCGTGCTGCTGCTATTGCCAATGCGCAGTTGCCCAGGCCAGATGTTGCGCGAAAGCCGCCTCCGCGCACAACGGTTGCAGAGCCCCCAGTTGATCTTCCTGATCCAGGTGTGCGACGCAGCGAGCCGGCCATTTTCCACGATGAATCTGCCGATGTTGCCAAGCGCCCACACATCAGTGGTCCTTCATTTCTGGGCCTGAACTCTCAGCCTGAAGAAGGCAGCGGCGAATATCTGCTGGAAGACGAGCCCTCGCGCGGAGGATTGCGCAAGCTGATCCTGCTGCTCATAATAGCTGCGATCGTCGGACTTGCTTTTATCCAGTGGAAATCAGGCTTTAAAGCCAGCCCCAAGCCAGCGCCCGCCCCAACTGAGCCGTCTCCTGCAACAGCTCCGCAGGGCAACAACCAGCCGCCGGCAACCAGCACTGATCCGGCAGTCAAAGACGCTGATGCCAAAGATAGTGGCGGCGTCGGCATGGCTTCTTCCGATGAGATTAAGGCAGAGGCCGATGCTCCCATTGCCGCCATTCCAGCAAACGCAAAGGCAAAGGCGGAGGATCCTCCTGCAAATTCTGATAGTAAGGGCGCTGACAGCAAAGATGCAGATGCCAAAGATGCTGACAGCAAGAACCCGCCTGAGACCGATAGCAAACCTGTACCCAGCGCAAAAGCAGTGGATGACTCCCGCATTCCCGATCACAAGCCCAGCGTTGCGTTGGTAAGGGCGCAGCAATTTTTGCAGGGTCGCGGCGTTCCCCAAAATTGCGAACAAGGAATGCTCTACCTGCGCGCCGCCACAGAGAAAAACGATCCTGAAGCAGCTATCCAGATGGCTGCGCTTTATTCCAGCGGCCTCTGCGTCAAGCAGGACCGCGTGATGGCTTATCGCTGGTTCAACTCCGCCCACGAGCTTGAGCCGGCAAATACCTGGATACAGAGAAACATGGACCAGTTATGGGCGCAGATGACTTCCCAAGAGCGGCGTCTGGCAGGATATTAGGAATTGGCAACTGGCTGCACAAAAACTGAACCTCACCACTGATTCACGCTTTAAAAAACAAATGCTCACGGAGCACGTTAAGTTTGCTATTTATCAGGAGGAGATTTTTTGTGCAGCAGTTGGCAATTAGCAGATTAGGTCAACAGATGCCATAATTGAGGCACTAATCGAGTCAATTCAAAATTACTCAATTACCAAATTACCAATTTCCCTAGATTCCCAGCTTCTTGACTTCCTCGTTGTAATACTTGCGATAGAGAATGTCCCACTCCTGGGTGCCTTCCGTGATGGTCCGGCGCTGGCTCTCAATCTTTTGCCGTGCAGCCTGATCGATCTTCTCTTCCGCGGCCAGCAGTTCCTCAAGAATGCGCCGTGCTTCCATGCGGATAGAGTTGGGATCTTCAATGAACTCCACCTGGTCCATGGCGGTCAGGGCGTCAGCCACGCTGTGCGCCAGCCGGTTCACCTTGTCGCGAGAGAGTCTCACAGCACCGCCTTATATTTGCGTACCAGTTCGCCCTTTACTTTCTTGAACATCTCCTGGTAGCTGGCTCCGGCCCTCTGCATCTCGTCCTGGTACTGCTCCAGGATCAGCCGCACTTCATCATTAATGCGGTCTTCCAGTTGCAGCTCATCCAGCATGGCGGTATTCAGCGCCGCGGAAACCTGGGCCACGTTCTCAGCCTCTATGAATTCGCCAGCAATCAGTTTTTGGGCCACTTGCCGGGCCAGATACCCGACATATTCTTTGGAGAAGAGCATGCTTGTTGTTTAGACGTATGTACTTGAAAAGAATAGTTTAGCACATTGCGTTGCATAGTAGCCC
>DASRDW010000181.1:0-39103 GCA_035652415.1 Candidatus Angelobacter sp.
CTGCACATGTTCATCGCCAACCGGCCCGGAGCTGTGCGGCCGGGATCGAGCGGAGAGATCATGCCCGGCTATGAGGCGCGCATCGTGGATGAGAATGGCAATGACGTTCCTGATGGTGAGGTCGGAAGCCTGCTCATTAAAGGTGACTCCGTCTGCTCCTGCTACTGGAACCAGCATGAGAAGACCAAAGAGGTCATCCAGGGCCACTGGATCCGCACTGGGGACAAATACTATCGCGACCCGGACGGTTACTACTGGTATGTAGGCCGTAATGACGACATGATGAAGGTGAAGGGCATGTGGGTAAGCCCAATAGAAATTGAAAGCACGCTGCTGGAGCATCCCATGGTGCAGGAGGCGGCAGCTATCGGGCACCCTGATGGTAACCAACTAATAAAGCCAGCGGCCTATTTAGTGTTAAAGGAAAGCGTGAAGGAAACGCCACAATTGATCGAAGAGATTCGGCAACACGTCTCAGGCAAGCTGGCCGCGCATAAATGCCCGCAAAAGTTTGAAATAGTAAAAGAGCTACCTAAGACCGCTACGGGCAAGATTCAACGCTATAAGTTAAGGGAGTTGGTTTAAATCAACCCCATCCGCAAATAGGAAAATAAATTGAAGACTTCCGGGAACCTTCCTAGTCCAAATGGCGTATATAGGATGCAAGGAGGCGTGTATGAAAAGACTCCTGCCTTTCTTACTCGCTCTGCCATTTGCTGTTGCTTGTGCCCAGAACAACCATGAACGCCGTTATGAACTACGGCCTGATCCTGACTGGCCCCTGGCCATTGAATTAGGTTCAGGCGACTACCAGATTGTCCCCAGCGAATCTAACTGCATTGCCGTTGTCTACGAAGAAAACACACCCGAAGAGACGCGCGAAGTAGAAGTGCAGATCGGCTCTGGACATGGCCAGAACACCCTGAAGATTGCCGCACCTAAGCCACACTTCCACGCCGTGATTGAAGTGCCGCGCAAGACCGACCTGCGCGTGCGCATAATGGCTGGGGATTTGTATGTGGGTGAAGTTGAAGGCAACAAGGACATCGAAATGGGTACGGGCAATCTGGAATTGACCGCTGTCCGGCCCCAAGACTATGCGAAGGCCGATTTTTCTGTCCGCATGGGTGACCTGAACGCCCCTAATTTGAAAACAGGAAAGATCGGTGCATTGCGATCTCTGCAAACCCGTGGTCCGGGAAAATACCGGCTGCATGCATACGTTGGGGTGGGCGATTTGATACTGCGGACGGATAAGATTTGAGGTCTTTTCTGAAGCACGTCCTGAGATTGCAAACAAGGGATAGCTATGGGCTTTTCCGAAGCCCGAGCAAAGCGAGGGGTCCATACGGTCTAGTCGCTTCAAAGGACTATTCAGACAAGGAAAGTATTTGTTTATATTCGCGAGTTAGAGGTCTTCCGGGTATATGGATCTCTCGCTCCGCTCGAGATTTCAGAAAAAAGCGATCAGAAGCTGTGATCAGAAAGCTGTAAGGATGCGACTTATGCCCTCAGCAAACTCCTGCTCCGACGTAATCAAACTCACAACCAAATAGCCATCGCCGGGGAACTCGTAGAAATGTCCCGGATGCACATATACGTTGTGCTTCTCCAGTAAATCAATGGAGAGATCCTCATCCGAACGGGTTGCAGGCACACGCAGCACGGCGTACCAACCGCTCTCGATTTCCAGCCGGGATACTTGGCTTTGGCCTGTAAGCTGAGAATCAAGCCCACTGAGATTCGTCTTTACGCGCGCCATGAGTTGCCGCTGGAAATTGGTACGCTGCTGCAGCAGGATCGGCGCAGCCAACTGAATGGGCGCGTTCATGGAGAGATAAGTGTCTGCGATCAGTTCCAACCGGGCCAGCGCTTCCCTCTTCAAATTGTCCGGGCCGCTTACGGCCAGCCAGGCCAATTTCATCTGCGGCAAGCCGGAAATCTTGGAGATCCCACTCAGTGTGAAGGTTAGCGTATCTTGATTGGCAATAAAACTCGGCTGGGTGGTGCCGATCAGCGAGAAATCGAGGAAGACTTCATCGGCAATCACCGCCATTTTGTTAGCCGAACAGATCTGATTCAAACGCGCAATTTCAGCGGGCTTCGTGTAGTGCCCGGTCGGATTGTTGGGGTGGACCACGATCACCCCGCGGGTCTGCGGCGTGATGGCCTGTTCGAGCGCGTGAAGATCAATATGCCAGCCGTGATCGTAAAAGAGCGGATAGCGCGAGAGCTTGACGTCATTCACCTCAGCCAAAAAATCAAAAAGAGGATAGCCGGGCGTGGGAATCAGAAGCTCATCGCCGGGATTGCAAAGCAGACGGAAAACATACGAGTAAGCTTCACTGGTGCTGACCGTGAGAAAGAGGCTCTCATGACTGACTTGATCTTTTCGCGCTGCGTAGTATTCACTGACCGCTTTACGGGCGGAGAGCAGCCCGCGCGGCTCAGGATGATATTGCATCGCTGAAGGATTGCAGAGCGCACGCACGATTGCCGGAGCGTCATAGTGAAAGCCGTATTCGGTGGGATTGGATGCAGCAAGGTCAAACAGCTTGCGACCGCTGGAACGATGGCGCGCCAGTGCATCTGCCAGGCGGTTGGTTTCGAGGTCCCAGTTGGTGCGTGAAGCAAACATGTTTTTGGCGACTCATCTTCCCGCGAGCTATCTCAGATTTAGCTATACCTTCTGCACAGCCTGCGTCAGGTTGGTAAGGCTGGCTTTGGCATCGCCATAGAGCATACCGGTAACGGGCTTGAAGAAGAGCGGGTTTTCCAGACCGGAAAAGCCTTTGCCTTTGCCGCGCTTGAGCACCACCACAGATTTTGCCTTATCCACCTCAATGATCGGCATTCCAGCGATTAAGCTCTTGGGATTATCGCGCGCATCGGGGTTCACCACATCATTCGCGCCGATCACCACAGCCACGTCGGTTGAGGGCAGTTCAGGATTGATCTGCTCCATTTCGTACAGCGAAGAATACGGCACGTTAGCTTCCGCCAGGAGCACGTTCATGTGTCCCGGCATGCGCCCGGCAACGGGATGAATGGCGTACTTTACCGAGACGCCGCGCTCTTCCAGCAGATTGCCCAACTCGCGAACAGCGTGTTGCGCCTGCGCAGTCGCCATCCCATAGCCGGGGACGAACACCACCTGATTGGCATAGGCAAGCTGCACGGCCACATCGTCCAAACCAACTTCACGCATAGTGCCGGAGACGCTGGATTCGACCGAGACAGGCGAGCCAAAGCCGCCAAAGAGAACGTTGGTCATGGAGCGGTTCATGGCCTTGCACATCAGGATGGAGAGGATGAAGCCGGAAAAACCGTCAAGCGTGCCGGCAATGATCAGCACGTTATTGCCCAGCACAAAGCCAGTCGCGGCCGATGAGAGGCCGGCGTAAGAGTTCAGCAGAGACATCACCACTGGCATATCCGCAGCGCCGATAGGAATCACCAGCAAAATGCCAAACACAAAGGCGCAGCCCACCGTGGAATAAAAATATCCCGCCCCGCCGGGATGGATAAGCCACATAATAAAAGAGCCAATCATGGCAATAAAGAGCCCCAAGTTTACAATCTGCTGGCCTTTAAACATGATTGGCGTGCCGCGCATCATCTCCTGCAATTTTGCTGCGGCAATAAATGAGCCGGTCACGGTGAGCGACCCAAGCATTACTTCCATGCCCAGAGCGCCCATCTTTATCCCGCCCATGTTAGCGCCGTGAATCACATACTCAGAAATGCCCACCAGGGAAGCAGCCAATGCGCCAAAAGCATGGGAGAGCGCGGTCCGTTGTGGCATGGCAGTCATCGGCACCATGGCCATGGGAATGCCGATGAGCGATCCCACAATCATGCCGATGGCGATATACAGATAATTGTGAATGTCAGGATGAAACAGTGTGCCAAAAACCGCAGCGGCCATGCCGGCGGCGGCCAGGATCATGCCCCGACGCGCCGTATCCGGATGGCTCAGGCTCTTGAGGCCAAGCACGAACAGGATGGAAGCGATGAGGTATGTGGCTTCAATAAAATATTGAGCGTTGGTCACTTCTTCTCCTCCGCCTTCACTGCTTCCTTCTTGCGAAACATCTTGAGCATGCGGTCGGTGATGAGGAAGCCGCCGGTCACGTTGATCATGGCGGAAGTCACGGCGGCGCAGCCCAGGATTTCCGCAAGAGCCTGGTGCTGGTCATAACGCGAGCCGGCAATCACCAGTGAGCCAATCAGTGAGATACCGGAAATCGCGTTGGTCGCCGACATGAGCGGCGTGTGCAGCAGGGGCGGCACGCGAGAGATCACCTGATAGCCGAGGAACGCCGCCAGCACAAACACATACAACGATGCGATCAAGATTGCAGGGTTGAAATGCAAAGTATCTGCCGGCCCTTCAAGCAGGAAAAAAGCACTGATGAAAGCTACCGGATTAAACAATAAGTGCTCCATTCCACTCTCCTTTTTATGCCACGGGATTGCCCAGAGCTGCGGCCACTTTGGGGTGCACGCTGCCGCCCTGGTAGGTAACGCAAGCGCCTTTTAGGATGTCATCGTTCATATCTATCTTTAAAGTGCCTTTGTCATTGATGAGGCTAATAAAGCTGGTGAGATTGCGCGAATAAAGCTGGCTGGCGTGTCCTGCGACCGTAGCAGGCAGGTTCAACGGGCCAAGAATGAGCACGCCGTTGTGGTCCACCTCTTCACCCGGTTTGGTAAGCGCCACATTGCCGCCGGTGGAAGCAGCCAGATCAATGATCACAGAGCCGGGTCGCATACTGTTGACAGCTTCTTCCGTCAACATGAGCGGAGCTTTGCGGCCAGGAACCTGCGCTGTGGTAATCACCACATCAGAAACGGCGGCACGCTTGGCCACCATATCACGCCCGCGCTGCAGGGCCGCAGGTGAAAGCTCTTTGGCGTAGCCGCCTGCATCCTGGGTCTCAATGCCGCCAAGATCGACTTCCAGAAACTTTGCGCCCAGGGATTTCACGTCCTGCCCGGCGGCAGCGCGGACATCATACGCCTCAACCACCGCGCCAAGCCTGCGCGCAGTGGCGATAGCCTGCAGCCCGGCAACACCCGCACCCAACACAAGAACTTTAGCAGGCGGGACTGTTCCGGCAGCAGTCATCAGCAGCGGAAACATGCGCGGAAGCCGCTCTGCGGCCATGATCACGGCTTTGTAGCCCGCCACGGTCGCCATGGAAGAAAGAGCGTCCATGGATTGTGCGCGCGTGGTTCGCGGAACCAGCTCCACGGCAAAAGCCGAGAGCTTTTTGGCGATAATCGGCTCTAGGGCGGTAGGTTCATCCAAAGGTTTAAGAAAACCGATAACAACGCAGCTGGCTTTGAGCTTAGCGATGTCATCGGGCTCTGGGCGGTTCACGCAGGCAAAAATGTCGGCTTCCGGCAGCAGATCAGAACGGCCCATCACGCTGGCGCCGACAGTTTCATATTCTGCGTCAGGAAATCCAGCGTGCACGCCAGCGCCGGTTTCAATCCCGATCTCCGCGCCGGTTGCAACCAGCTTTTTGACCGACTCAGGCGCCAGCGCCACCCGGGCCTCGCCCGGCTGGTTCTCCCGTGGGACAGCAATTCTCATAGGGCCGTATCCTCTCTACGCGCAAAGACTTGTCATGATAACTGAATTGCTAAAGAGAAACATTATTCCTGAAGACGCGGATTTGTGAAGTGCAACTTTATCGGACAGACAGAAGATGAACCGTGACCAACAATCACAGAAAGCGTTTAGGTGAATTCCCAAACACTCCTGGAGGGCACACAAGCCGGGCAATCGATCAGACCTGAGCGGTGGCCTAACCATCATCGCTGGTAAATAGTCCGGATTTCCTTAGGCAAACAGTGTTACAATTAAATCTCCAGTTAAGTGATTCACCAGCGGTCAGCGAGCCGGTCCAGCCTTTAAAGCGACAACCTACCTCACAGTAACCAGTCAATCTTCTCAGCAGGAAATATCAAAATTTAAGGAAACAAACAAATGGAACAAGGAATTGTGAAGTGGTTTAACGACGCAAAAGGATTTGGATTTATTACCCGTAATAGCGGCGATGGAGATGTATTCGTACATTTCTCAGCAATCCAGTCCAGCGGTTTTCGCAGCTTGCCGGAAGGCCAGGCCGTGGAATTCACCGTCACCAAAGGTCCCAAAGGCCTGCAGGCGGAAAACGTAAGAGCTCTGTAAACCAAATCATCAAATCACTGCCCGGACGCATTGAGTGCTCCGGGCAGTTCGCATTTAGGGGTGCTTTTGTAATGTAGTTGGTGCCGGGGAACGCCGCCGTTACGCCGATTTGTTTCTCCGCAAGCAAAGCTCAAAAGCTAGCGCGGTGTCCTTGCACGGACTTGCTTTGCGCAAAAAAGTTAAATCCCATCACGGATAACACTGACAATACTGATTTACACCGATCAAAAAAGCTTAATAGAACCCATTTTGAATTTGTAAATCCGTATTATCCGTGTTCATCCGTGGTAAGGTTTCGGGTTTTTGGGCAAAGCTGCACAGATTGCTGAATGCATTTAAGGAACCGTGATCGTTTCTGACGAGGTCAGCGCGTGACCGTTCGATTCGTACGCGACCACGGTCAAATGATGTAATCCAGCGGCCAGCGCTACCGAAGTTGAGAGCCTCGATCCGCCGGTCGTGGTTTTGGCACGATTATCAACATAGAGGCGAACAGCTGTAATGGAGGTTCCGCCCGGCGGGGTCGATGCTGCGACAACTGAAACCGGGGAACCCACTTTTGAACCTGCCGTCGGCGTGCAGATTCTGACCCCCGCAGTTGCCGGGGCGCTGCAGGAGATCGACGATATAGAAACGCTTTTCTTTGAGATGGTATTCAACGCGTCGACCGTAACAATCGTGAGGGTATGCGGCCCGGCACTAGCCGTGATGCTATTGCGAAGCTGATTCGAAAGGCTCTGAAAAACCTTCTTTCCATCGAGCCACTCTTCCATTCGGAGAATGCCGACGGGGCCGTTTGCCGCTGCGCGGACCGGAAAAGTCGGACCAACCTTTTCTCCGGAAGCGGGCGAGCAGACCGTGCTTCCAACAGCACTCGAATTCGGCGGCACACAGTCGGGCTTGGCCGAGGTGTTCAGTTCCACCAGAATCGAATTGGGAGAAGTTGAAACGATGTCCATCTGCCCATCATTCTTCAGATCATGGGCCAGAAGCCCGCTGAAACCGTCGTCAAGAAAGTTCGGAACAACCTGTTGCACGGCGCCGAACGTCCCATTTCCCTTACCCGGCACAAAGGCCAGTCCCGCCTCGTCGCCTTCGAATACCATGTCGAGTTTGCCGTCGTAATTGAGATCTGCAAGATCTGCAATTAGACCGAGAGCGTCGGTGATGATGTCCGGCAACTGTGGTAATTTCTTTGTGAAATGACCGGTGCCGTCATTTATCCAGGCCTCAAGCGTTGTGTCTTCGCCGCACCCTGGGCCGCAAAACGTCATGGAAGTGAGCACGAGGTCTTGCGCCGCGTCTCCGTTAAGATCCCTCACGGAGCCGGAGTTATAACTGCCAAAGATAGGCGCGTCAAAAGTTTGCCCGGCGGTGAAGGTACCGTCTCCGTTGTTCAGGAAGATAACGGTAGGCGCGCCCACAACTACGAGATCGATCTTGCCGTCTTTGTTCAGGTCGCGTGGGATGATGAAAGACGTGGCGAAAGACGGGAGTGGCAGCACCTGGCCTGGGGTAAACCCGCCGTCACCGTTGCCGAAAAAAATCTGCATGTAATTCGTGACTGTGTCCGGTGTATCCGGCTTGGACGATGACACGGCAAAATCGAGCTTGCCGTCGTTATTGAAATCACCCACCGCGACCCAGTTGGGCGAGTCGGGCATGGGAATCGATCGCACCGAGAATGTGCGATTGCCTTCATTGATTAAGAGGTCGACGGAGTGGCTCTGCCCGGTGGCAGCGAGAATATCCAGCTTGCCGTCGTTGTTGAAATCGCCCACAGCGAAGTTACCGGATGGCCCGTCGAGATGACCGATAAACTCGGGCGACCCGAACTTGCCCCCGCCCGTTCCATAAAAGACCAGAAGTTGAGGGTTGGAACTGTCGGTGGAGATGATATCGGGCTTTCCATCGCGATCAATATCGGCTGCGACCGAGAACCCAAGTGATGTATTTACCGGCGCCGGATAAATTGTGGGGCTGAGGCTGACCTGGGCGGCAACTGGAAGGCCAACACTGAGCGCAATAAGAACTGAGAGAAACCGGTACCATGGCATGATTCAACTCCGGAGATGAGCATGATGATTGAAGATGTAAGTTGGGGGCGGAAAAGGTTTTGCTGCAATCGAATAGCCTTGCGTGAAAAAACTCTGGCCTAAGCAGGTGAGCGATAACAAGAGCGAAGCTGCAATAACAAAGAGGCGTTCCATCGGCGGCTTCCATTGCCAACAAACTCGCACAGTGAGATGTACTGCACAGTAAACAGAGTTGCCGCTGAAAATACCTGAACAAATTTTAACTTCTCATTCATAAACTGAAAGAGGGCCATTCGCCCAGTGATCGTGGTACCGAGAGGGGAACCCCGCCCCGCGCAGCGGAGCCGATCCTTCGGCTTCACGGAAACTGTGTCGAAACACTTTTGCAGTTCGCGTGGCTTGCCTCAGGATGGCGCGTCGCGGAGGTGAGATGGATCACTAACCGCGACGTGTGTAATGGATACAGCAACCAGGAACTGCTTTAGAAGCAGAATATTTCAGAACAATATCCCGAGCTACATACGCATAAACGATCGAGCGCTCTGGGTGGCATGCTCACGCAGTTCGGCGGCCACCAGGGCTTGCTCCAGAGTTGGCTCATTCCAGTTAGACAGGAGTTGCGAGAGTTCATCGGCGTGGGCCTTGTCACCGGTTTTCTGGTAGGCATGGACCATCAGGCTTAGTGAAATCGGGTTGCGATTGTCTTCAGCAAGGTGCGTCAGAGCTTCGTCATACTTGGCTTGTCCCACAAGCACGGCTCCGGCAGCGCCGTCATAAGCGATCTGTACAACCTGGTCATGAGTTGTATCGGCCAGATCGTGTAACTGTTTGAGTGTGGCATTGGCTAGTTCGCTGTTGCTTTCGCGCACGGCACGCGCTACGCGCTCACGCAGAACAACTGCCAGTTCCTGCTGCTGGGCCGCTTTTGGCAGAGAATGTTTCTCGTGTAACATGGCCTCAGCTTTTTTCAGCAGCTCCAGCGCTTTTGCTCCGTCAGCCTGGTATGAGGCCATGGTGCGATAAGCTTCAGCCTCAGGCACGGCCAAATCATTTTCATGGGCCTGGCTGGCGACCGCCCGGAAGGCTGCGTCGGCGCCGGCAAAGTCCTGCTCGCGAATATAGGTGATGGCAGATTGCAATCCCCATTGGGCAGCTTCAGTCTTGGAAGATGCATGAAGGATGGCCAGGGCATATTCGGCGCGGGCACGAGGCTCATCGCCTTTGAGAGCGTAGGTATCGGCAATGCCGAGCTGAGAGTAAACAAATCCGGGATCGATCTTGAGCGAAGCGCGGTAATGGACGAGCGCTTCATCAAATCGTCCGGCCATGCGCAGGATCTCAGCATAAGAGTCCTGCGGGTTGGATTCATTGGGCAGCAACGCGATGTATCGCTGCATGGTTGAGAAGGCTTTGTCAAAGTTCCGCGTGCGGGCGTAGCAGTAAGCCAGCTCGTTTAGCGGCGGCGCAAACTCAGGGTTGAGCGCAACCTCGCGTTCAAACATAGGAATAGCGCGGGCAATCTGTTGCTGGTTTTCCACCCAGACTGCGCCAAGCCAGGCCAGAAACTTGTCTTTAGGATACTCATCCAGCACTTCATTCATGGCCTGAATGGCCGGAACCATCCGGCCTTCACTGGAGTTTGTGAGCCAGTCGATCACGAGTTGCTCGCCGCGGCTTACCTTGGACTTTGCGGCATTGGCTCGATCACGCGCAGCCACTTTTTCCGCCGGATCGACTGCTGCATCGACCGACTCAAAACTGATCATGATATTGGCCAGAGCAAAGTCCGGATCAAGCTGGATGGCCTTGTGAAAATCCTGCATAGCTTCAGGGCCGTGCAGGTTCTGCAACTTGACCAGGCCGCCGGCAAAAAGCTGCCGCGCGGGCGCTGACTTGGTTGTAATGGGAAGAATTCCCTGCTCGCGCGAGGCCGTCTCCACGGCAAATGAAAGCGCGGCAAAGCAGATGGTAAACACCACCAGCCGGAAGAAATAATTTCGAGGCATGTCCCTCTCCTAAAATCGAAAGAACACTTGCTCGTACACTGGGCGTTGTGGGCAAGTTAGCGCAGATTGCATAGAGAGGGAAAGTTACAGTGGTAATCCTTGAAAAAAGAGGCTGTAAGCGCTAGCAGATAAAAGGGATATCCGTATCCTGGAAAGGACAAAAATTGCACTGCTTCGGCTACTTACGCGCGTAGAAGTAATAATCGGCGGTGTAACTGCTCTTGGATTCTTTTTCCAGATTCTCGCTGCTGCATCCTGAGGTTGGTGCAAGCCCGCCAACGGTGTGAATCCTCTGAATAGAAATTATGCGGCTGAATACTCCGTTGCCTGAATGGTCCGTAACGGTCAACAAAAGCCAGGGAATAGCGCTGGCATCTGGCGAGTCAACTTTCTCAGCCAACTTGGCGGTAATTTCGCTGCCGTCACTATGTTTCCATGTGGGACCGCCAAAATGCTTGCCAAGAACGTCACCCTGATCGTTATAAAGGAAGGCCTCAGGAGCTTTTAAAACCCATGTTGGCTCGCCAGCCGCACCGGCTTGGCAGACATAAATCTGGAATCCCTTGGCATGCGCCACCAGCACCAGTTCTTCACCGGCAGGCGGCTTGATCAACTCAGAGACGTTAGGAATTTTCACCGCACGATTCTAGCACTCGCCTCTGAGTCTACTTCTCCCATTTGTGGACAATCTGTAAATCAGAGCATAAATGAAAAGTCTGGGCGAGAACTTCCACCCAGACCAATCATGAACCAAATTGTTGCTACTATCTTTAGTTCGTTACGACCGTCACAAGAATCATTGATCGTGTACCTGCGCCGCTGGGGAATGGTGATCCCGAAAGCGCTGTCAGTGTTCCCTGCGTGTAGTTAAAAGAGAAGCCGGTAATGTTTCCGGACGATGTATTCGTACAATTGCCATTGGCTATTTGTTTCGGGAAGCAGAAGCTGCCATTGGTGACATAGATAAACTTATTTGCGGCATCAACTACCACACCGTTAGGCTGCGAGCCCGTGTGATAAAGAATACCGCCATTCAGCAGGCCGAGCTGGTCAGTATTGCGATCAAAGTCAAATGGCTCAACCAGGTTTGATTCTTCAGTAACAGAAAAAAGCCTCCAGCCCTGGCGGTCCACTGAGAGAGCTTCAAACAGATGAGCCGTGGTAAATGAGTCCACGCGGGAGAGCTGTCCCGTGGTCTGATTGATTCCGTAAACCTGAATGCCGGTAAAGGTTGATGCTCCGCTGGCATTGCAGGAAACAAACAGATTCTTTCCCTGCGGGTCAATGGCGATCAATGGCAGCACAGGGTTGTTATTGCACTTCTGCACTGTCAGGCTAACGCTACTATCCACATTGCCCAGCGAGCCGTCTGTGTTGCGCGGAATTTCAACGAGCATCTGCTGCTGCGTGTTGGAATCCGTGATAATAGCAAATACCCAGCGCCCTTTCGGGTCCACGGCCAGTGGTCCTTCGCCGGATGCATCAATTCCCGCGCCAAAGTCGAACGGAGTTCCCACCTGCGTCAACGAACCATCCGTATTCACATGCAAGGCATCGATTGCTCCATCTGCCGTGCCGTTGCTCTGAATGGATCCCTGCGCATAAATGGTGTTTCCTGCAGCGTCACTTGCTATTTGTCCACTCAGAAACAGCACTGAACCAATCTGTTCATAGGCGTTGGAAAGCGTCAGTCCGCCTGTAGTTGGGTTAATGGCAAAAGTCTGGAGCCCACAACCAGGGCATTCACCGCCGCTGACGACCAGAAATTTGCCGCTCGCGCTGGCTGCCAGATAAGCGGGTGAGTCGTTTTGGAAAGGCGATCCGCCGGTTTGTGTGAGAGCGCCGGTTGTAGTGTTGAGTTTGTAAATAGAAATGCTGCTGCCGAGGGTATTAGCTGTATAAGCGTAAGTGGTTTGGGCGGAAGCGGCCAGGCTAAAACTGCAAATGATAGCAATTGCCGCAAGGACAAAGTGGGGAGAACGCATTGATGAACCTTCCTGTATGAATTTTCAGCAGTGAAGTGCGGGGGAACAGGGAGGCGCAAGCTGCTGCTTTGAAAAATCTGATGTCTTGCTTTTGTGCAGTGTTGCTGCTCAGAGCTGCGAATTTATTACTTAATACTTGTGAGATCAGCGTTTGATCCGCACAGTACAACTCCAACGCGTTCGCCAGCAGAGCGCGGCTTGTAAACGCCTGCAAGCAGCGCCGCGAAAGCCGTAGCGCCGCCTGGCTCGGCGATAAGACGCAGATTTTGCCAGAGAGTTTTTTGTGCCGCAACGATCTGTTCATCAGTAACAAGAAGAGATTGAGAAACAAATTTCTGCGCGATAGGAAACATGAGTTCGCCGGCGCGGCGGGCAGCGAGCGAATCGGAAGCAACGCCGCTGGTTTCAACATCAACCAGATGTCCGGCAGCAAGCGCGTGGTGCAAGGTTGGCGCACGCTCCGGCTCCACGCTGATCACGCGGACGCGCTCTTGATACCATGCTGCAACGCCGCCGATAAGACCGCCTCCACCAACCGCAATCAGGACTGAATCCAGGCTGCGAATTTGCTCTTCTAACTCCATGCCCAGAGTGCCCTGTCCCGCCAGCACGCGGCGATCGTCATAGGCATGGATGGGAACGGCGCCGGTTTGTGTGGCGCGCTCGCGGCTGGCCTCCAGCGCTTCAGCATAATTTTTACCGGTGATGCTGATGTCCGCACCGTATTGCTTGAGCCGCTCAACTTTTTGGGCCGGTGTGATGGTGGGAACAAAGATTTTCGCGCGGTGTCCAAGTTTTTGTGCGGCGTAAGCAACGGCCGCACCGTGGTTGCCGCCGGAAGCGGCGATGACTCCGGCTGCGGGAACAGTGGAGCTGAGAATGCAATTAAAAGCGCCACGCGGTTTGAAAGAGCCGGTGTGCTGCAGACATTCCAGCTTGAAAAAGATTTTGGCGTCAATGCCAAAGGCCTTCTCTTCCAAGGCAATCACCGGCGTGCGGCGCACGTGCACAGCAATGCGCCGTCCGGCGTCCTGAATTTCTGTGCGCGAGATCATTCGGCTTCTGGTTCTTGATTTCTGCTAACAGTGGCGACCGGCGGCTTGGCCCGGTTGTCAACGGTGAGACGAAAAATATCTGGCCGCGAATAATGACCAACAGCGTCAAAATCAAACTTGGCTTTGGGCAGCAAGCCGCGATCCAATTCGGCCACCAGGATGGTTTCATTCTCAAAGTTCGGGCCGGCAAGAAATTTGCCAAACGGATCGACGATGCAACTTCCGCCGCGCGAAATCACAGTATCCGGCGCGTCGCCCAGAGCGGTGCGATAGGTTTCAGGAAAATCGTGCCGCCGGTTGAACTGGTTGCATCCGAGGACAAAGCATCGGCCTTCAGCCGCAATGTGCTGCATGGTGGCGGACCATGTGTCGCGATGGTCGGCCGTGGGCGCGCAGTAAATTTCAATGCCCTGCGAATACATATAAGTGCGCAGCAAGGGCATATAATTTTCCCAGCAGATCACAGCGCCCAGCCGCCCAAACGGAGTATTAAAGACAGGCAGAGTGGAGCCGTCCCCATAGCCCCAGATCAGGCGTTCCGAAGCAGTGGGCATCACCTTGCGATGCTTGCCCAGAAATTTTCCATCGGGAGCAAAGAAGAGAACGCAGCAGTAGAGCGTGCCACGCTCGCGCTCAATCACTCCAACCACAAGATAGACGGAGTTGGAACGAGCGGCTTTGCTGAGCGTTTCAACCGCAGGCCCGGGAACTTCTACAGCACTTTCAAAGTAGCGTTTAAAATCTTCCCGCCCTTCTTCTGTGCGCCAGCCGACGACAGCGCCAAAATCGAGCCCGCGAGGATAGCCGGAGACAAATGCTTCCGGAAAGAGCACAAGCTTCGCGCCCTGATGAGCTGCATCGCGAGTGAGATCAAGAACCTTCTGCAAAGTTCGCTTGCGATCAAACGCAACCGAAGCCGCCTGCACCACGGCAACGCGCACAGTGGCTTTAGAAGTGGTAACTCGAGACTGGGTAACTCGCGAGTTCGCTGCTGGTTTGGCCTTAACCATAAGGGAACGCAAAACTATACAGGATAACCGGCAATCATCGCAGCAAGGGCTGGCATCTGCTATGAGTAATGAGTGTAGCTGGTTATATTATTGGAAACATTAATGATGTGCCCAGTTCATCAACAAAAAAACTCGTGTTTTCAGTTCTTTACATAATTTCAGTCGACAAAACCGGCGAAGAGCAAGAAAATAGCTGATTTACGGCTTCCGGAGCAGGCATTGGTGTTTTTTTTGCGAGATTGGCGGAGCGGGCGGTTCTTTTCTATATGTGCCGCTGCCATTGTGTGTCTTGCCATGCAAACCATGGCATGGTCACAAGCCCCACGCTCACAAACTCCGCCTGCAGACGGTACACAGCCGATTGACGCTACCGGGGGATTTTTACAAAACCAGGGCGCTCTTCCTCGCTTTGAATCGGGCAGCAAGCTTTCTCCTTCAGCGCGGCTGGCCGTGCGGCAAAATCGCGTCTCCAGTATTCCTCACTTCAATGGCTCATTTGCTCTAGATGGCACGTCCTACCCCTTCACGATGGCAGGGAGCAATCCGGCGGCAAACAGCACTACTGAAATACCTACGGAGATTATTCCCATCTCCATGTTCTTTGAAGGGTATGTGGACGACAACGGCGAGCCGTTGGTGCTTGATCCGAATTCGATTCTTTCGCGCGTACAATCGTCGCCTAATTTCCGCAATGCTGAATACCTGACGGGGTTCACGCAATTTGCAGATGCCGTGCAACGCGCGGAGTTCTTCCACAACAGCGCGCCGGATTGGCACACCTTATTAGGCCAGCCACAATCATTGAAGGCGGTGAGAATCGACGTCCCCAAAGGCGCAGCCAAGGTTTACCGAAACCAGACGAACGGCGCGATTTACGCCATTGTGGATTCAAACTTCTTCATCTCCCAGTTGAACACCATTATTCAGTTGGAGAACCTGCGCGTGGATGCACTGGCCATTGCCCTGACCCAAAATGTCTTGCTTGCGCCACAGAGCGACATCAAACGCTGCTGTGTGCTGGGCTTCCACACATCATTCGATGTGGGCGAACTGGCGCAGGTGAAGTTTGTGCAGACCTTCATCTGGGCAAGCTGGATGGATCCGGGAATTCTGGGCGCAAGCGTGGCCGATGTTACGCCGATGAGCCACGAAATCTCCGAGTGGATGAACAATCCTTTTGGCAGCAATGTGGTCCCGGCATGGCAACCTGTCGGCAGCGCTGGATGCCAAAACAATCTGGAGACAGCCGACCCGCTGGCCACACTGCCGAACGCCAGCACCCCGGTGCCAATCGACGGCTTTACCTACCATCCGCACAACCAGGTCCTGCTGCAATGGTTTGAACGCAGCGCTACTTCAGACGCGGTTGATGGCGCATTCAGCTTCCCCGATACCTCTCTGGTTACAAGACCGGCACAGCCGTGCACGATGCAGTGAAAACCAGCTTTTAGCTTGTGACAAAATCCTTATAACAGGACGCTTTGCTTAAGTTAAGCGTTTGTGAATCAGAGCGCGAAAACGAGACACCATCTAGCCAAATACATATTTCGGGTCATATTCCAAACCATGCTTTTTCAAAAGTGTTATGAATTCGTCTTCAAAGGTCATTTTCCGATGGTGGAGGTCCTGTGTCTGAATATAGCGAGCTACGGTATTTTTGTTCGATGCGCTCACGCTATAAGCCACGCTGCCACGCAAAAGCAGAGCCCATCCATCGTGAAGAACTGGTTTTGATTTCCTGAATGGCATCGGAAAGAGAAAGCGTGGGCAGCAGTTGGATCAGCAAATGAGCATGGTCATCCATGCCGCTGATTTCATGGGCAAAAAGCTTTTCACTTTTACACACCTGCCATGAAGGCCCAAAGTTTGGGTCTAAAGTCTAGTGGAATAAGTTTGCGGCGTTCTTTAGTGCTAAATATCACGTGCATGAGGTTCTGGACGTATGTATGGGACATTTATTCCTTTCTGCGTCGCGCCTACAGCGCTGCATTCTAATATGCACGCCTACCCACGGCGTTGCCGTGGGCTAAATTGCAAACGCTCCTCCGGCGCTCAAAGGTACCCTTGCCTCGGCACCCTATGAGGCCAAGCTCAACCAACTGGATTAAACACAAATCGAGCAGCACTCCTAGGTGTAAAGCTCAATTGCAATCAGGCTCTAAGCGCCGTCAGGTGCAACGGCAGTTTAGCCCACGGCAACGCCGTGGGTATGGGTTAGATTTAAGTAAGAGTGCCAGAGGCACGAACACAGAATCTGCGCAGTATTTGAGTTGAAAAAGACACAAACGATGATCATTCAAAAAGCTGGTCCCGGGATGACAAGCTACCGTCGCCAGCATCTTGCCATCCCGTGGGGAAGGACCGGCGTCTTTCCGCTTGGAGGAAACGGGAAGCTTTCTTATTTAAAGGAACGTGAAGAGACGGAAATCTTGCAAAAAGGGCCAGAAATTCTTTTACGGTCTTTGTCGATTTCGGCAGGTTGGGACGACTTACAGGCAGATGGAAAGAAGGAGAATGTCACAATGCAATATCTCTTGCTGATTTACCACGATGAGAGGCAGTGGGCCGAACTGCCTGAAGCGGAAAAGCAGAAGGTGTATGGAGGCTTCCGCGATCTGAGAGAAGACCTGGAGCCGCAGGGCAGATTCAAAGGCGGAAACCCGCTTCAAGCAACATCTACGGCAGCCACAGTGCGGCTGCGGAATGGGCAGCGATCAGTTACCGATGGGCCGTTTGCGGAAACCAAAGAGCAGTTGGCTGGCTACATTCTGGTGGATGCAAATGACCAAGATGAAGCTTTGGCTATTGCGGCGCGAATTCCTATCGCCAGAACCGGATCGATTGAGGTACGCCCGGTGATGCCGCAAGCGGTGCAAGCGTTAAGAGCAATATGAAACAGTAAAATTTTTCCTTGCGAATTTGTCGATTTCCGCCGGTTGCGGCGACTCATACACAGAAATCTAAAAGGAGACTTCTTACAATGCAGTATCTCTTGTTGATTTACATGGAAGAGTCACGGTGGGAGCGGCTGGACGATCCGGAGCAGCAGAAAATTTATCAGCAATACAGAGACTTGATCGCCGACTTGCAGCAGCAAGGCAAATTTCTGGGCGGCCATGAGCTGCAGCCAACATCAACAGCGACGACGGTGCGGGTGCGAGGCGGCAAGCAGTCAATCACTGACGGGCCGTTTGCCGAGACCAAAGAACAGCTAGGCGGCTATTTTCTGGTGGAAGCCAAAGACCTGGATGAAGCGATGGCCATTGCCGCGCGTATACCTTCAGCAAATGTAGGCTCGATTGAAGTAAGGCCCGTGGCGCCGCGGCAAGGATAATGAGCGCACTGAGCATTTTCGGATTGCTCTCCGTGACGGCGATGCTGGTCTTCTATGCCCTGGAGAAGCGAAGCCCTTGGTTCGTTCTTGCGTTCGCCGGGGCATGCGTTCTGGCCTCGATCTATGGGTTCCTGCAAGGCGCATGGCCGTTTGGTTTGGTGGAAGCAGTTTGGTCAGTTGTCGCGCTGAAGCGATGGTGGCTGGCGAGAATGCAAAATCCTGATCGCAAACAAACTTGAAAAGGAATTCACAGAAGCCGGCAACACAGACAAAAACTGCCGCAAGCTATTACAATGATCCGCTGATCGGGAATTGAGGAGAACGAACATGCGGAAATGGATTCTTGCTGCGTTGGCAATGGCATTTATGTGTGCGACTCTGGCCCTGGCATTCGCGCCGGTTAAGTATGAGGTAAAGCAAAAATACGTCCTGGGTGGCGATGGCGGCTGGGACTACCTGACTTTTGATCCTGCGGGCAAACGGCTGTTTATCTCACGCGGGACGCATGTGATGGTGGTGGATCCTTACAAAGGCTCTTCCATTGGCGACATCCCCAACACGACCGGAGTGCACGGCATCGCTCTGGCGCAGGATCTGGGCAAGGGCTTTACCAGCAATGGCCGCGAGAACACCGTTACTGTTTTCGACCTGAAGACGCTGAAGGAGACCACAAAGATCAAGATCGATGGCGAAAATCCTGATGCCATTCTTTATGATCCTGCAACACACCGGGTCTTTACCTTTAATGGCCGCAGCAAAAATTCTACGGTGATTGATGCCACCAAAGACACCGTGGTGGCGACGATTCCACTGGATGGCAAGCCGGAATTTGGCGTATCGGACGGCAAGGGCAAGGTCTTTGTAAACATTGAAGACAAGAGCGAGCTGTCTGCGATTGACGCAAAGAACGCTAAGGTGCTGAATACCTGGCCGCTAGCGCCTTGTGAAGAGCCTAGCGGATTGGCGATTGACCAGAAACATCGCCGTCTCTTTTCCGGTTGCCACAATAAAATGATGGCCGTGACGAATGCCGATACCGGCAAAGTGATTGCCACGCCGGCGATTGGACAGGGCGTGGATGCAAATGCGTTTGACGACGAGCAGGAGCTGGCCTTCAGTTCCAACGGTGACGGCACTTTGACAGTGGTGCATGAAGATTCGCCGGGTAAGTTCAGCGTGGTGGACAACGCAACGACTGAGAAATTTGCCCGCACCATGGCGCTGGATACGACCAACCACGATGTGTACGAAGTAACGGCTGAAATTGCAGAAGCTCCACCAGCCAAGGAAGGTGAGCGGCCTCGCCGCATTATGAAGCCGGGATCGTTCACATTGCTGGTGGTGGGCAAGAAGTAGCTGCGGCGAAGATTTTCTAGCAAAATGCGAGGCACAGATACCTCTTGTCTGTGCCTTCATTTTTCGGATCGCAAATGACAAGCACAGACAGTTGTGCATGTGCCACAAGAATCTAAAGATCGACTTTTATCTAAGCGTTAAGCCCGCTTTTCGGGAACGACGACTGCTTCCTGCGGTGCAAGCGGCTGGCCTGCGTTCGGCGGTACGGGAACGAGTAGCGCTTCTTTACGATAAACAAGGTTGCTGGCATTAAAGGTCGCCAGTTTGAAGCCGTGGCCATGAGTGATGGCGTCAGTGGGGCAAGCTTCAACGCAGTAGCCGCAAAAGATGCAGCGGTTGTAGTCGATGTTATAAATCTTGGCGTAGCGCTCAGCGCCGGAGATGCGATTCTCTTCAATGTTCTCGGCGGCCTCAATGTAAATGCAGTTCGAGGGGCACGCGGCGGCGCAAAGGAAGCAGGCCACGCACTTTTCCAGGCCGTTTTCATCGCGCTGCAGCTCATGCAGGCCGCGGAAACGCTCTTGAAAGACCGCGCCCTCATTGGGGAGCTTCTTGTTGGGATAGTCCTCAACGACGGTGGGAGCAAACATCTCACGGAAGGTAACGGACATGCCCTTGGCAATGCCGGCCAGATCGCGAAAGATCGACATAAGCCCAGTATAATGGCTAACCGCCAAGGAGACAAAATCTTGCCAACTCGTCGAGTGCCAAAGTTCATTGTGGCTGTTGCGGTGCTTCTTTTAAGCGCATTTGCGTTCGGCCAGTCTGCAGCAAAGCCTGACTGGAGCGCGTGGAATTTTATGATCGGTGAATGGGCAGCCGAGCAGACTGGCGGCCAACTTGGGCAGACCAGCTCTGGCTCGTTCTCTCTCGTGCCTGACCTGCAAGGCGCGGTCCTGCTGCGCAAGAACCATGCGGAGTATCCGCCGGCGAATGGAAGGCCGGTGATTGTTCACGACGACCTGATGACGATTTATCAGGAAAACGGCGCGACGAAAGCCTTTTATATCGATAATGAAGGCCACGTCATTCGCTACGACGTCAGCATCTTTCCGGACAAGAAAAAGGTCGTAATGCTGAGTGAAAAAGCAGAGAATGCGCCGCGATTTCGGCTGACCTATTCCGTCCCGCGTCCTGACGCGCTGGCAATCGTCTTTGAAATTGCGCCACCGGGAAAAACAGAGGAGTTCAAGGTTTATGTACAAGGGACCGTCGAAAGGAAAAAGTAATTAAGCAGCATTGATTAGAGATCAGAAAGGACAGCACTACCGATGCTCACAATCAGCCGCAAATTATTGCTCTTGCCATCACTTTTGCTTTTATCTGTTGTTGCACTCTGCCAGTCAGTGCATGAGACCACTCCAGCCACCCAAACTCCGGAAGAATATCTGCACTCTCTCGTTGGACAGAAGCTGATCATGCTGCAATTCGGGGACACCTATAGAGCAAAAGTTAAAAAGAGCGATCTACCTAAAATAAAAATTTCCTGTGACATTGCCGTCCAGATCAAAATGGTGCACCAAGACAAAGACAAAATTGATTTTGCCTGGGAGCAAATCGGCACACCATCCATATGGGGAAAGAATTTCGCCCGTACCTGTAGAGACAATAATTACCATGACAGAGGAATACTTACAATCACCGGCTTTGCGCCTGATGAAACCACAGATTCCCTAACAACCTCACTAAGCAAAGTTTTACAAACGCCAGAACAGTATCTGGCCACCGCGGGCATTATGTTCAACCTGCCAGCAGAGCCGGACCTTCAAAGCATTCCCCGCGAACCACCTGCGATGGAACCACCCAAGCCTCTGCTTTCATTTGATCCGGCATTTAGCGTAGAAGCGCGAAAAAGAAAATACCAAGGAAGAGTAGTAGTGATGTTTTATGTAGGTACGGACGGCCGCGCCCATCGGCCAAGCATTCCGCGCCCCCTGGGCATGGGACTTGATCAGCAAGTTTTGAACGTTCTCCCACTGTGCCGGTTTCAGCCTGGCAGCAAAGGCGGCAAACCTGTGGTTGCACACTTAAACATGGAAATATCATTCAATTTGTATTGATTATTTCCAGAACTCCAGATGCGCTTGTGCTATGAGCTTTGAGATCAGCTCTCGGTCCTACTTTTTGAGGCAGAGGCGAATGAGAAAACAGCCGCTTCAACTTTACCGCTTAGTTTTGAGCATGAGCCAGGCGGTATAGCATTTTCCTTGGCCGTCATGCTGGCCCACTTGCGCAAAGAGTAAAGCGTTACATCAACATCATCGGGCCATTGCGACGCTCGTCGCCAGCGGTGGACCAGACAAAGTGCTCGCGTGGCTCCAAGCCAAGAGCGCGATTAGGATCTTCAAAGTAAACTCCGTAAAGACCGGGGTCGTCAGGAGTTCCTGCTCCGCAAAAAGCTGATTACGCGAGCTCCCGTCAAGGCAATGCCAACCTACCGCCTTTACTATGGACCCAGATTAACAATATTTTAAAAATCGTAATCCGATAGATTCTTTACCTAACACCTCTAAAGGTGCATCTCTGGCCAGAGCCGCTGCATCTTTTTGTCTAAATAGCGCTCCACTTTGGAACCCCTGGACTAGGTTTGGCGCATACGAAGCGAAAGCAGTGTGTCTGACCCCGCCCTCTTTCGTAAAGGATGAGTTGTTTACTTATGAAATTTGCTGTAATCGCCCATCGTCGTAGTCATTTGCATTCCAGAGTAAAAAGCATATTAGCAATCACCTCTCACCAGAGATTTTCTTTCATCATTGCCGCAGCCGTCGTGCTTGCTCTTGCCGGATGCGGTGGCGTAAGCGCCAATTCACCTTCGCCCACTCCCAGCAGCACGCCGCCTACTGCCACGCCAACCCCGGTTACTACGCCAACTCCGGCTCCCAGTACCGTCAACGTTCCCACTTGGCACATGAACAATGCGCGCACGGGCCTGAACGATCAGGAAACCCTTCTCACGCCGGCAAACGTGAGCGGCGGCTCTTTTGGAAAGCTGTTTTCTTACGCAGTGGACGGTTACGTTTATGCTCAGCCGCTTTATATTTCCAACTTAAACATCAACGGCAGAACGCATAATGTAGTCTTTGTCGCCACAGAAATGGCTACTGTTTACGCTTTTGACGCAGACAATTTTGGCGATGGCAGCCCGCTATGGAAAACCTCACTGCTGCAAAATGGTGAAAGCCCGCAATCTGGCGGCAATCCAAAACCATTTCAAGGGCTTACCTCCACTCCGGTCATCGATACTAGCGCTAACACCATGTATTTGGTTTCATCGCAGAAATCCACGGGTGCGCCATTCTTCCGGCTGCACGCCATTGACATCACTACCGGCCAAGAGCGTGCAGGCAGCCCAGTCGTGATCCATGCTTCCGTGCCTGGAACAAACTCTGAATCGGTAAACGGCGTTATCAACCTCACCGTAGCCTGCCTGCAGCGCGCGTCGCTGTTGTTGTCACAAGGCACGCTGTTCATCGGTTTTTCCGCCTGCCCAACAGGATGGTTGCTCAGCTATGACGCGGCTTCACTTAGCCAAATAGCCGTGCTCAACATGAGTCCAAATGTTGATGGCTTTGGCGAATTTGGCGGCGCAGGTGGCGTATGGATGGGCGGCGGCGGACCCGCGGCGGATGATGCGGGAAACGTTTACGTCTCAACCGGTAACGGCCCTTATGATGCAGGGCCTGAATGGGGCGATTCCATCCTCAAACTCGACTCTCATTTGCACATCATTGACCACTTCACGCCATCTGATTGGGCTTTCCTGCAATGTCGCGATCTTGACGTCTCTGCCGGCGGGGTCATGCTGATCCCTGGCGAATCGCAGTTAGTCGCTGGCGGCAAGGCGGGCAAGATGTACCTGATCAACACGGCCAATCTCGGTCAACTTCAGCCCAATGACGCTGGGGCTTTGCAAACCCTCTTCTTCAGTCCCGGCAGCTCTACGGAAAACTGCGTCGATAATCACGGCACCGTTGTCACCGGCCAAGCCGGCACCAGCAGCTTTTATGGCACTGCCGCCTGGTTTAATGGATCACTCTTTGTCGGCAACGATCCTGGCCCTGTTAAAGCTTTCGCCTATAACTCTTCTCACATAACCGCCGCTGGCACTACGCCGCAGAGCATCTCAGCTTTCAGCTACGGAACTACTCCTTTTGTTTCCGCAAACGGCACAAACAATGGCATTGTGTGGGCGCTTGATCATGGCAAGCCTATTCAGGATCCCCATTCCTCAACACCTGCATCGGCAGTGCTCCGCGCTTACGATGCAACCAACATTAGCCACCTGCTTTATTCCAGCGAGCAAAATGCGGCAGATACGCCCGGCTTTGGCATCAAGTTCACCGAGCCTATTGTCGCCAACGGAAAGGTATTCATCGCCACAGCACATGACTCCTTGAGCACAGCCTCGCCGCAAGGCGAGTTGGATATTTACGGACTCAAGAATTAGCGTGCACAGCACGCCGGGCCTGCAAAAACGTGGGCCCGGCTTTCTTTTGCGAACTTACAAGCCTGTGCTTATTACTCCGTTGTAATGCGGAGTTGTTGGTAAAATCCGTGAATGAGCATCCTGAGAAAAGAGATCTGGCAGCAGTTCTGTGCCCAGACTGGCAGCAGCTATGTTGAAGGTGGTTTTGCCCGAAACGACAAGATTGAAGCCACGCACGGCCCGTGGACCGTCACTCTCGATACTTACGTTGTCTCCACTGGCAAGAGCGCAGTCATCTTCACCCGCATGCGCGCGCCTTACGTGAATCCTGACGGCTTTCGCTTCACTGTTTTTCAAAACAGTATTTTCACTGAAATAGCTAAATGGTTCGGCATGCAGGATATCGAAGTAGGCTATCCAGAATTTGATCATGCGTATGTGATCAAGGGAAACGATGAGCAGAAGCTGCGCCGCCTCTTTTCCAATGAGAACATCCGCCGTCTCATCTCAGCCCAGCCGAACATCTACTTTTCAGTCAAGGATGATGACGCCAAATTGTGGGGCAAGAATTTTCCTGACGGAGTTGACGAGCTTTATTTCAAGGTTGTTGGCGTTATCAAAGATATCGAACGCCTCAAGCTGCTATACGATCTCTTCGCTGAAACCCTGGACGAACTCTGCCGCATGGGCTCAGCCTATGAACAATCCGCCGGGATAACGCTGTAGTCTGCCATGCAGAAAATGACCGCTGGGGATATGCAATTGGTCCCCCATATTCCTTGCTGGAATGCGCAGGCAGAGGCTAAAATCGTTCCACTGATCTCCAGATGTTCTCGGCTCCTCTGGTAATTGCTGTTTGATCTGCGCCCATCTGCAGCGAACTCCTGCAATTGTTAAACTGTTATTACTTCGCATGAAGCCCATCCTCGCCAAATTTCTTACTTCCGCTGCCGATCCCAAATTTTTTCCTGTGGAAGGCCCGCCGGAATTCGCCTTTCTAGGCCGCTCCAACGTTGGCAAATCCAGCCTGATTAATTCCCTGCTTGGACAAAAGCTGGCCCACGTCAGCTCCACACCAGGACGTACGCAAACTATCAACTTTATCGGCATTTATGGCAAGCCTGGCCAGCCAAACCCTGAGCTGATGCTGGTTGATCTGCCGGGCTATGGCTACGCCAAACTCTCGCGCGAAATCTCCGCCGAGTGGCCAAAATTCATCGAGCCTTACCTCAAAGACCGTGAACTCCTTCAGCTCTCTATCGTGTTGATTGACTCCAATATTCCCGCGCAGGAGCCGGATCGCCAGCTCATCCACTTCCTTCGTTCCATGCAGCGCGACTTTCTCGCCGTGGCCACCAAAGCAGACAAACTCTCCGGCAACAAGCTGCGCAATGCCCTGTCCACTCTGGCCCGCGAGCACGCCCTTGACGCGCTCCTTCCCTACTCTGCCAAAACCGGCGATGGCCGTGCCGAGCTTTGGCGACAGATCAGATCGCGAGCGTGCAAATAATGGCCAGGAAACCGATGGACCCTTTTGCGCGCAAGATGATCCAAGGCACCTTTGTTTATGGCAGCGTGATGCTGGTGATGTTTGCAGTACTCACAGGGGTGTATCTGCACACGCGGCCACACTGCTCTGACCGCGTTGTGGCGGAAGCAACCAGTCCCGGCAATCAATGGACTGCGACTGTCATGGAGCGGCGCTGTGGTGAAGACGCTCCATTCTTAACCCACGTGAATCTCCGTCCCGCAGGGACGGATCTCCAGCGCGGCTTCTTTTCCGGCTCAGCAACTGAAGGCGAGGTTTTCCTGATAGACGAGGATGCCGCCAACACCGGCATCACTCTGCAATGGAGCGCGTCCGGCGCGCTCACCATCCATTGCCCGCATTGCAGCCCTGATCTGCAGAGGGAAAAAGATCAACGCTGGCGAAGCGTGACTATTAATTACGCAACGCCCTAAGCAATGCATTTGCTGTACCGATAAAGTTCCAGTATCACCTATGCACTGCGGCGAGTGTGCTTAAGGATAGAGCAGAGCAATCGTATGTCGATTTTTGGATTTTCAGTTGACCAACTATGCGTTGCCTTCACTGATTACCCGCCCTGCTTCCACTCGAACGCTGCTGTAACCATGCCCCTAACTCTGTCTGCAGACGGCTGCGAGTCTTAGAGCAAGCACTTATATTCTCAATAGATTGTTTCAGTGCGCGCTCCGCTGACGGCACTTGATGATCGCTAAAAAAACTCTGCACGTCATTGCGGATCTCATCACTGCAGAAGTTGCCGGTTGCATGTACAATCTCCGGACCGCTGGACATGGTGGTTTTCTTGTCCACTTCCTGCCAGTGCGCCTTCACCCAATCCCAGGCAACTTTCTGATCGTCGGCGTTGGAGAGCACCTGTGATATCAACGCTGCGGCGTCCTGATTTCTGGTGTTTTCTGAAACGCTGAGCTCCAGCACCTGCTGTACAATTTTAGGATCGCGGAATGCAGCCAGCGCGCGGCTAACGTTGTAATACTGCTCCGGTGAGTGCATCTTCCCAAGGGCCGCCACATATTGCTCAAACAGCGCTTCATTACCATTGCGGGCCGCCACAATCAGCACGTTTCTGGCTATGCTTGCATCCACCGAGTCTGGATCTTTTACATATTGCTCGGCCAGCTTTGTAGATTGCTGGATCGTTTCCGGATCTTCACCCACTATGCCCAGAATATGAATCAAGTCGCTGCGCAGAGTGTGCGTGTCCTCCGTCTCATTTGCACTCGGAGTCCACCCGATCTTGGCCATGAGAGGCTGGAAGTTAGAACGCACCCATCCGCGGAATGGCTCCGCTTCACCGCCGGAAAGCAGGTAATCATTGGTGTAATCCAGCGCGGGTAAATAGCTTTCTACTACTGCTCGTTCCGCATCCTGGTTTAACGCAGCCACCAAATCCAACAGCGTGGCCATTCTCTCCTGGCCAGATTGCACCAATGCGATCTCGTCATTCACCAGAGACATGCGCTCGGCCGTGGTTAATCCAGTGCCGACAATCGCAGTCAATTTTTCCAAATCAGTCTTGTCATATTGCGTGCGGTAATAACCCGCGGCATTGCCATTCACAAATACCCATTGTGAGCATCCAGCTACCGGCAGCGTTTGCTCCTTTTGGCTCAGGATTTGGCAAAAAGGTTTCGCGTCCTGTGTTTTTACACACAGAGGCGCCATCCATTCCTGGTCCTTCTTGGGTGCGGCGCTTGGATCAGCCCAGAAGCGCCCTTGTGTAACGGTAACCTCAGTCTTCGGTTCAGGTTTTATTACGCGTCTGCGCCGCCTGGATTTTTTTACCGGCACTTTGACCGGCGCCGGATTCACGCACGATGCTTTTACCGTAACCAGCGGTTCACCTGCCTGCTCCACAAACGTGGGCATAATCTTGTCCACCGGCCTGCCGGAAGCCGCCGTCAATGCAGTCCAGAAATCTTCAGCCGTGGCGTTACTATAGGAGAACTTGCGCAGATAAGCGTTCACGCCGCGCCGAAATACATCCGGGCTGACATAAGACTCAATCATGCGCAGCACTGCGGCAGCTTTCTCATATGAGATTGGATCGAACAGCTCGTTAATTTCTTCCGGTGTCTCAGCTTTGGCCCGGATGGGATGCGTGTTCACCAATGCGTCCAGCGTGAGTGCTCTGTCCGTCTCCTTCACAGCATCCAGAACGGCATTCCATTCCGGATGCAGCGCCTGTGAAGGCTTCAATGCCATCCAGGTGGCAAAGCCTTCATTCAGCCAGATGTTGTCCCACCACTTCATGGTCACCAGATCGCCAAACCACTGGTGCGCCATTTCATGCGCCAGCACCTCAAAAACTTCTTGGTGTGAATCCACTGAAGAATTCTTGTCGTCGATAAAAAGCAGCGATTCGCGATAAAAAATTGCCGCCGTGTTCTCCATTGCTCCGGCTTCAAAATCCGGCACACCTACGATATCGAGTTTTCCAAATGGGTACGGTATGCCGTAATACTGGTTATAAAACTTCAGAATCTCACTGGCGTAGCGCAGCGCTGCTGTGCCCAGCGGCTTTTTATCTGGCGTCCCACAGACGCGAATGGGAATGTTGTCTGCCGATCCCTCATTGCACACAAAATCTCCCACAGCCATCGCTACCAGGTAGGTGGACATTTTGGGTGTGGTTGTAAATTTGAGCGTATGTTTGCCTTCGCCGGGGCCTGGCGTGTCAGAAGAAATGCTGCCATTAGAAATGGCCGTGTCGCCTTTATCAACAACTAAACTGATGTCGAACTTGGCTTTGAAAGCGGGTTCATCAAAAGAAGGAAAAGCCCTGCGGGCGTCAGTCGATTCAAACTGCGTGGTCGCGTAGTTTCGCTCTTTGCTGTGCGCCAGGTAGAATCCCCGCAGCTTGTCATTCAGAATTCCGGTGAATTTAATGTGGATGCTCGCTGATCCAGGCTGCAATGCTTCTGCCGCCGTCAGCGTTGCCTGCTCTTTTTCCGGCGCAAAGCTGGTCTGCGCTGTCTGGGCTTTCTCTCCCTGCGTGACCGTTGCTTCCTGGAACTGCAGTTCAGCCGCGTTGAGCGTAATGGTGCTGGTGGCCTTCTGCACCTGCACGTCAATTGTCTCTTCGCCTGCAAACGTGGCCTTCTGCAGGTCTGGGGTAAAGGTCAGCGCGTAGTGCTCAGGAGTCACGCCTTCAGGCAGACGCTGTGCTGCCGCCAGCATTGGCATGAGCGCCATGGCCATGCACAAAATTCTTTTTAATAATGCCATTTCTCTCCTTAGCTCACTCGGTGTTATGACTTTGCCCTGACCTTGCCTTTATTGCGTCAGATCTTTACACGCGTGCCTGGTGATCCTTGGAAGCTTTGCTCCTTTTACAATGGTGGCGCATAGACTCGGCTTATATTCTTTGCCATTCCAGTCATACACCGTAGTTTCCATCCTCGCTTCATCCACCTTAAACTCTCCTGTAAGAGAAGGCATACCTTGTTTGACGATCTTCATGGGATGAAGTGAGGCGTATTTTTCCTTTAGAGAAAGCTGGTATTGATCGCCGGTACGCAGATACACCAACGTGTCACAATTGCTGCCCTGGCAATGACATGATCCTTGCACCTGAACAATTGTTCCCGTCTCCCGTCCGCCAACCCGGATTGCCGATGCTGAGAGCGTCGGTGCATCGGCGTTTTGCGCGTCCTCTAGATTGCATGCGGCATCGTGCAGGGCTTTGTCTTTTAAGTCCGCTGGAACTTCGTCCGGTTGCCACATTGCGCTTAGGGCCCCTGTTGCAAGAATAACGATAAGAAAGACTATGATTTTCCTGATTTGCATGGGTTTCCTGATTACTAATGAACTATTAAGGGAAGATACCACACGGGCTTTGGTCCAGACGTTGTTCTAAAAGGTCCGGGGCATTATTGCAGAGTGGAATCACCGTACCCGGCAGCCACAATTTGCCCTCTGGTCCCACAACCACCGCGGTTGGCCCAAAGTCAGCGCTTGAAAGTCCGCGCAACACGGGAAGGATTTGCCCTGAAGGATCCAGCTTTGGCCCGCCCGGCTTTTCCTGCTTTACCGGATACACCCTGCCGCCAAGAAATGTTCCGTTCGGCGACAGATGAGCTTCCAACACAAGTGACAATCCGTTTTCCGCGCTCAGATTAAAAGGTCCGTACGTGGCAAAGTTGCCCAGCGAATAAGCAATCAACTTTCCCTTATAAATCTCCATCGCGCGCACCACGTGTGGCCCTGATCCCAACACCAGGTCAGCACCAGCGTCGATCGCCGCGTGAGTAAATTTGCGCAGGTCGCCGCGATCTTCTCCCAAAAACATCTCATCGCCTTGCAGGACGTGCTGATGCGTCGCTCCCTCTGCCCCGCCGTGAAATCCCACAATCACCAGGTCGGCTTCAGCACGGGCTGCGCTAATTGTTTGCAGTGAAGCATCCAAATCAAGAAAGTTATACGCGCCGGGATACGTGGCGAAGGCAATCACATCAATCTTTTTGCCCTTCACCGTGAGCCGAGCGATGTCGCCAACTTCACCTGTATGCGCGATCTGCACCGCATCCAGCGCCTGCCGTGAGCTTGTGCGTCCATCCTGGCCAAAGTCCATTGCGTGATTGTTGGCCAGCCCCATCACAGTGAACCCAGCGTCTTTCAGATATTTGTTGTAGCGCGTGGGCACGCGAAACGCGAAACACGTTCCCTCTTTCTTGCCGTGACACTTGGCCGAGTCTCCGCCATCCATCAGCGGGCCTTCAAGGTTTCCGTACACAACATCGCCACGCTTTAAGAGCGGCGTGACCTCGGCCAGCAAACCAGCGCCATCATTCGGCGGGAGAGTCGATTCGTCAGGAAAAGTTGTGCCCAGCATCACGTCGCCCACGGCAGTGACAACGATATCGTCGTACGTGTTCGGCGATGATCCAGCTGCTCCAGCATCAGACGGAGCCTTCGTGATCTCCGTCCCAGAGCTTGGCACCATTGCTGAAGGCGCTTGCGGTGTAGCCGTCGTAGCTGGTTGTGGGCTTTGCGACGTTTGTTGAGTCGCTTGAGACTGACTCGCACCGTAAACACTCGCAACAAGTAGGAACGAGAGGAAAAGCGAAGCACAGCACAGCCTGATTGAGCCAAACGATAAACAGGTTCGCATTCGGGCACAGCCCATGCCTTCATGCATGAGTGAGCGATGCGAGAAAGCGCCAGAAAACGTGTTAATCAATTTAGGCTTTAGTCTCTGAAAAACCATGCTTAAACGCTCACCATCTGCCCTGCTACTACCATTTCAGCACAGCGGTTCCATCCGAACCAATAAGCAATTTCCCTGTAATCATCCACATCAAAGACCAATAAATCTGCGTCTTTCCCTGCTTCTATACTCCCCTTGCGCTCTTGCAGACCCAAAGCGCATGCGGCATTGATGGTGGTGGCAGCAATCGCCTCATCCGGAGTCAATTTCATGTGTGTACATGCCAGGGACATCACAAAAGGCAAGCTTGGAGTTGGTGAACTGCCGGGGTTGTAGTCGGTAGCCAGAGCTATCGGAACTCCGGCATCGATCAGTTTTCGCGTACCAGGAAAATCCTTGTAGCCCAGAAAATAATTTGCTCCCGGCAGCAGGACCGCGATCGTCTCACCGCGTGCCAGCAAAGCGATATCTTCAGGATGAACGCAATCCATATGGTCGAGCGACGCCGGCTTGTGCGCCAGCAGGCTGGTGATCCGTGTTGCCGTAAACTGCCCGACGTGCGCGCGCACTCCTAAGCCATGGGCTCGCGCCGCAGCAAAGATCTTTTCCGATTGCTCCAGGGTGAACGCTCCGCGCTCACAGAACACATCCACGTAGTGCGCCAACTTCTTTTTTGCGGCCAGAGAAATAATCTCCTCGCATATCTTTGTGACGTACTCTTCTTCCCTGCCTTTAAACTCCGCCGGAACCACGTGCGCTGCCAGCAGCGTTGTTATAACGGCTCCTGGCCAATGTCTCGCCGCATCGCGAATCGCCTCCAGTGACTTGATCTCATCTTGGGTCGTCAGCCCATAGCCGGACTTGGCTTCCACCACGCTTGTTCCCTGCTTCAGCATGGCATTGAGCGACGCAAGAATTTTTTCGCTGAGCTGGCCGCGCGACGATCCCCGCACCGCAGCCACGCTTGATCGAATGCCGCCGCCGGCAGCAGCGATCTCTTCATACGTTGCACCGGAAATCCGCTTTTCAAAGTCCACCAGCCGCGGCTCAGCAAACGCAGGATGTGTGTGGCAGTCAATCAATCCGGGAAGAACCACCTTGCCCTTGCAATCGAGTTCCTGAACTTTGCGCCGATTGGTTCTCAACCACGGATCGCGCAAAAGCTCGCGCTGCGGCCCTGCAGCCAGGATCTTTCCGCCACCACAAAGTACTGCGGCATTTTTCACGATTCCAATTTCATTGAGTGCGCGGCCGCGCCGTGGCACAGAGTCGCCACGCAAGGTTAGCAACTGGCCGATGTTGGCCAGCAGGAGGTAGGGAGATTTGTCTGTTTTAGGCAAAGTTCAGGTTACACGCCTCGAGACATTGCGTTACACATTTCGCGAACATCAACAAATTCAACTTTGTTCCTTTGTTCTCCGTGGCAATAGGGTTCTCTCGCTGCGCTCGGGATGTTAAGACATCATCGGCACCTTCACGCCCTTCTTCTCCGCGAAGTGTTCGGCCTCTTCATATCCCGCGTCCACGTGCCGCGCTACGCCAATCCCTGGATCATTGGTCAGCACGCGTTCAATGCGCCGCGCCATCATCTCTGTTCCGTCGGCGACTGTGACTTGCCCGGCGTGCAGTGAATAGCCAATACCGACGCCGCCGCCGTTGTGAATCGAGACCCAGCTTGCGCCGCTGGCGGTGTTGAGCATGGCATTCAGCAGCGGCCAGTCAGCCACAGCGTCACTGCCATCCTTCATTGCTTCGGTTTCACGGTAGGGCGATGCCACCGAGCCACAATCAAGATGATCGCGCCCGATTACGATTGGCGCTTTAATCTTGCCCTTCTTTACCAGATCGTTCATGGCCAGCCCGAACTGCGCTCGTTCGCCATAGCCCAGCCAGCAGATGCGTGCCGGCAGTCCCTGGAACTTGATGCGCTTGCGCGCCAGGTTGATCCAGCGGCTCAGAATTCGGTTTTGCGGAAACAGTTCCAGCACCAGATCATCAGTCACAGCGATGTCCGCGGGATCGCCGGAGAGCGCCACCCAGCGGAACGGCCCACGTCCTTCACAAAACAGAGGCCGAATATACGCCGGAACAAAGCCGGGAAAATCATAGGCATTCTCCACCCCGCGCTGATAAGCAAACGTGCGGATGTTATTGCCATAATCAAAGGTCACGCTGCCCATCTTCTGCAGCCGCAGCATACCTTCCACGTGCCGCGCCATGGCATCCAGCGACTTTTCAAGATAAGCCTTGGGATCGTTCTTGCGCAGTTCCAGCGCCTGCTCCAGTGTCATACCGTTGGGCACGTAGCCGTTGAGCGGATCGTGTGCTGAAGTCTGGTCGGTAAGAATGTCCGGCAGCACGCCACGCTCGGCCAGTTCAGGAATCACATCAGCACAATTGCCCACAAGGCCAACCGAAACCGCTTCTTTCTTCCGGACCGCGTTCTTCAAAATACGCAGCGCCTCGTCAAGATTGTTGACCATGAAGTCGCAATAGCCGGTTTTCAGGCGCTTTTTGATGCGCTCCGCGTCCACGTCAATCCCTAAGAATGATGCGCCGGCCATGGTCGCGGCCAATGGCTGAGCGCCACCCATACCGCCCATGCCGCCGCTCACCACCAGCTTGCCTGCCAGATCGCCGCCAAAATGCTTTTCTGCCGCCGCAGAAAACGTCTCAAATGTTCCCTCAATGATTCCCTGCGAACCGATATAAATCCATGAGCCGGCAGTCATCTGCCCATACATCATGAGACCGGCTTTTTCCAGTTCGTTGAACTTCTCCCAGTTTGACCAGTGCCCAACCAGGTTGGAATTGGCGATCAGCACGCGCGGCGCATAGTCGTGCGTCTTGAAGATCCCAACCGGCTTGCCCGACTGCACGAGCAGCGTTTCGTCATTGTCCAGCGACTTCAAGGAAGCCAAAATCGCCTCCAGGCATTGCTGGTTGCGCGCAGCTTTGCCTGTGCCGCCATAGACAACCAGATCGCGAGGGCGTTCGCCTACCTCATCATCAAGGTTGTTCATGAGCATGCGCATGGCTGCTTCCTGCGGCCATGCTTTGCAGGTCAGGTCGGTCCCGCGGGGGGCTTTGAGCGGAGGAAGATGCGTTGTTTGGATTTCCGTCTCTACCGGCATAAGAAGATGTTAGCAAAATGCGCAGCCGTTTTCTTCAACTCTGGCTTTGGCATCTAATTCCCAAGGAATGAAGGAGGTGCGGATTGGATCCCAATGACAGAGAAGCAATTGTTGATGGTGGCATCAGGAAAGGCAAAGGAACCATGGAGCGCATGAATCAGCAATCCAGAAAGGACGACCGCACTATTACTGATCCGCTCGGCGGACGTATTGGCCCCGAAGATCCAGGAAAGTTAGAGGCCGATGCTTCCAATCAGAGAGGAACGGAATCGTCCATCCCTGCGAAGGGTGAGGACTTCCCTGAACGCGCCGGCATCAGCCGCAAAGAACAGGATTTACACGAGCGCCAAGCCGATCCGAAAGCCGCGCATGAAACTTTTAAGGACGCAGAAATAGATACCAAGGTGGACATGGATCCGGGAGAAGGCAAACCCGCCGCATAGTTTGAAAACTGCCGAGTCGTCATCAATCGGATTTTTGAGTGGCCGGAGGAAAGGATCTCTGCTTTTGCACAGGAAAGTTGCTGGATGCTACTTAACGCCCGTCCTTACCACTCGCTATAAGCGTTTCCCTCAGTGCTGGTGAGATTTGATCCGCTTTTCACGTCAGTGATTCCCGGGTCTGTCTGGTCCACTGCTTCCATTACCTCCTCTTGCACAGTCTGCCAAGAGTCCGCTGAGTGGGTAAATGGATCTTTGGGAATGACGTGGAGATAGCCTGCGCTCACAAGATCACTCAGGGCTTGCGGCGCTTTGTTCTTGTCCTGGGTGTATTGATCAATGGCGGTGCGCATGTTGTACAGGTCTTCTTTTAAGACTGCTTCATTGGCATGAAGCACGTGGATCTTATAAACCGGCACCATCACACCCACTAAAATTGAGATCATCGCGCACACAATGATCAGTTCAATCAACGTAAAGCCGCCTTGCCGCCGAATTTTTAATGGACGTTTCATATGCTTTTACCAGTCCTTATATTTCGTGCCATCCAGGGCAGTACCCGTTGACTTGCTGTAAACATCAAAGACGTTTTGACCGCCCCAGGATTCGGAATCAGGGTCGTCCTGCATGGAGCGCAGCCCCCACTCTTTATCTCCCGTCATGGGGTCAACAGGGATATGGCGCAAAAAACGCAGCTTCTTTCCGCCCGCGATTTCCACTCCATTCACCAGCGTATCCAGGTCCGGCGGGTAGCCTTCTGTGCCCAATTTGACCTGGAACGCGTTTCTGTCTGCAGCGTCTTTGTAGCGATCAATCGCGGTACGCATCTCCCAGAGTGCGCGGCGCAAATCCACTTCCCGCTGGCGCTTGACCGTCACTTTCATCACCGGAACCGCCGCTCCCATCAGGATCAGCAGAATGGTAATGACTACGATCATCTCCAGCAGCGTAACGCCGCGCTGTCCGGCGATCTGCCGTTGTGCCAATGCGCTCCGAAGATCAACTCTCAACTTCATCTCTAACCCTAGTTTACCGTAACCGTGGCTTGCGATCCCAGCACCTCAAGCTGCTGGTTCTGGCTGTTGCGGGCCCCAGGGAATGAGATGGCAATATTGCTGTTGCCCTTTGCCTTGGCCGTAAATACCAGGTTAAAGACCGCGCCGTCACCGGAAATTCCTGGCGTTCCCGGAGGCCGCTGCGCCGTAATCTGCAACTTGCCTGCTGAAGGATCGTCGCGATGCACCAGAATTACCTGCTGACCGTCTTGGGCCAGGAAGTCTCCATTGGTCACGCTGTTGAACTGCACCGTCTTGGGATCATAGGTGATCTGGATCGGTATAGCGGAAATGTCCTGCCCATGGGCCAGCTTCACAGTCACGTTAAAGTTGCTTCCCTGCTGTGGCGTCAGGCTTCCCGGATCAAGCGTCAAGCTCACCTGGCCGGGCTTAGCCGTTTGCGGAACCGAAGGCTGGTTCACCGCTGGGGCCGCCGTTTGCTGTTGCTGTGCCGGTTGCGGCGCAGGCGTTGCTGGTTGTGGTTGAATAGCTTGAGAGGGCGTTTGAACTTGCGGCGCAGGCTGACGGTTGGACGCTACCGGAGCAACTGCCTGTTGCTGTTGAGGAGGCTGCGCTGTTCCTGCAGAAGCTACTGCCGGAGCAGTTGGGTTAGGCTCTGCCGGCTTGGCGGCAATACGAAGATCAATGCCACTGCCTGTGCCCACGTCATAAGCGCGTCTGTTCAGCTCGTTAAGCTCCTGGCCGCGCACAATGTGCGGCACCAGCAGGAAGACGAGTTCGTTGGTGATGTGCTCTTTTTGTGTTGAGCTAAACAGGTACTTCAGAATCGGTATTTCACCCAGTATCGGAGTGCCGCCAGTAGTTTTGGTGTCCTGCACTTCCAGAATGCCGCCCAGAAGGTTCATCTCACCATCTGCAAGGCGGATGGTCTGCTCTGCCTTGCGCGTGCTGATAATGGGCTGGGTGATGCCGCCAATGGTCTCTGATCCGTTGAGGTTTGAAATTTCCATGGAGAGCTTCAGCGTTACCTGTCCATCCGGATGCACACGCGGCGTGATCTCCATTTTTACGCCGACGTCAGTGTAGGTGAACTGCGTATTCACACCCACCGCGCCCACGGCTGTGCCAACGCCTAGAGGAGTTCCGAATGAGCCGGTAGCAATCGGAATCTTGTCGGCGATGGTGAGCGTTGCTTTCTCATTATCAGTGGCGCGAATGCGCGGGCTCTGCATGATCTTGGTATCGGCATCAGAGAACAGCGCAATGGCTTTTACCGGATCAATGGTCACTGCGTAGTTTGTGGAGTTCAGGTGCTGCAGGTCATTGAAGTTCAGGCTGGGGCCTGAAGATGTTGTCGTTGTAGTGGTGCCGCCCGGAGTAGTGGTAGTGGTGTTCGCGCTCTGCAGGGCCACGCTGGCGTTCTGCGGAGGCGTGATTCCCAAGTTATGCAGCTTGTCTCGCCGCACCTGCGCCACTACTACGTCCACAATCACTTCCGGCTTGGACTTATCAATGTCATCGATCATTTTTGAGGCCAGCGCCAGTTGGTCTGGCGTGCCTTTGATCACAATGGCGTTTTGCGAGGGAATCTGCTGAATGCGCTGAACTTCAAGCACCGTGCGGATGGCGTTGACTATGTCCTGAAGATCGGTCGGGGTGGAGACGTTGCCCAGATAAAAAGTTTTAACTACGTTCTGCTCCAGTTCGCGGCGCTTAGCCTGCGTATCCGCAGCGACAAAAATTGTGTTGGGCGTAACCGGCCGCCAAAAGGTGCGTGATTCCAGCGCGACAATGTCCAGGGCTTCCTGCAGGTTCACTTTCTGGAGTTTGATGGTAAGCGGGCGGGAAGTATAGTCGGGATCAAAGAGGACGTTTATATTTGCCAGCTTGCCAATCGTCTCGTAAAGGACCTTGGAATCGTCTGTCATTTCCAGCGCGCTCAAGGGAACGTCAGGAATCTGCGCCAGCGCTACCGGGCCGCTGGAGTTTTCCAGGCGCTGCATCAGCGGATCTTCTTCTTCGGCTTTTGGAGGAGGCTGGTTGGCTCCAGGCTGCCCGCTGCCTGCATGCGGCTTCCTCATCATTTCCTGCGTACGCCGGATTTCCTGTGCCGCCAGGTCATTGCTGGGATCAACCTCAACCGCTTGCTGGAAGAGAATGAGCGCATCCTGAAGATTGCCTTGATCGCGAAGTTTCTGTCCGCGTTTCACTTTGGAAGCCGCTGCCAGGAATCGCATGCGCTCAAAAGGAACACGGTATTTCAGCTCCTGTGGCTTGGCCTGATAGGCGGCTTTGTAATATTCGAAAGCGGCCTCATAATCCTCGCGTGCCTCTGCCTTCACCCCTTTGTTGTAAAGGGATTTGGCTGACTCTGCCGCAACGGCAGACAAAATAGCCGCAAACACTATTAAAACTGTGAGGCTTGCCGATACCTTCCTCATACGCTCCTATGCTCACTTTTTGGCTTTGATTTAAGTCCTTCTTTTTCAGGGAAATGGTGGGGGCACGACCCGTCTTCTTACCCTAAATTCAGACCTTTTGGAAGCCAGATTATACACCCAAAACAGGTGCATTCCTACCAAATCAGCTGCATTCCTAGAACGACTTTAGTAACAAGATTTGCGTGTGTTAGCATAAAAAGTTTGCCGTCCCGTGCAAATGCTCCTATGGCCCGCCAAACCACGCATCAAACCGAGCCGAACAAGCCGAAGAACGTCAAGCGCGATCCCATCGCTTCCGGTGAGCGCGATGCCTCGGTGAATCGCGCGGCCAGCCACAATTATTTTCTTGAAGACCGCCTGGAAGCAGGCATTGTTCTCACCGGCTCTGAGGTCAAATCCGTTCGCGCCGGACGCGCCAATCTGAAAGACGGTTACGCCTTGTTAAAAGACGGTGAATTGTGGCTCTTGAATGCCCACATTGGCGCCTATGAAAATGCCGGCTATGCCGCTCATACTCCTGAACGCACGCGCAAGCTGCTGGTCCATGCGGAAGAACTACGCAAGCTGCATGGAAAAACTCAGCAGAAAGGCTATACGCTGGTTCCCACGCGCATGTACTTCAGGAAAGGTAAGATCAAGTGTGAGATTGCCCTGGCCAAAGGCAAGCAAAGCTGGGACAAACGTGAAACTGAACGGCGGCGCACCGCCGATAAAGAAGCTCGCGAGGCCATTGCCCGCTCAAGAAAAGGATAAGTTAGCAACCCTCATTCAAAAGAACTAGGAGCACGCAAGCCGCTTATGGATATACGCCTGATCGCCGCAAATTTCGCCGAAGTTGAAACCGAGTGCCTGGTCGCCGTTGCTTTAGACCATGGAAACAAGCAGAAGAGCGAGCCGCGCCTCACCGTGAAAGATCCCGCGCTGGAAAAGGCCACAGCCGATCTGATCTACAGCGGCGAGCTTACAGGCAAGGCTTATGAAGCAATCTTGTTGCATCGCCCGCAAGGGCTTAAAGCCAAGCGGCTGCTCATTGTTGGGGCGGGCAAGGCCAAGAATTTCAGCCATCTTGAAGTGCGCAAGGCCGCTGGAACGGCGCTGCGTACGCTGAAGCCCAAAATGATCAAGAGGTGCGCCGTTGTTCTGCCTGAACTCTCTGCCGGCCCTGAAGATTCCGTGCGGTCCATTGTTGAAGGCGCAGTCGTGGCCGACTACGATCCGGACACTTACCGCAGCGATCGCAAAGATTACAGCATGAAAGAAATCACCGTTGTTGCGCCCGCCGGATCAGATCAGGCGCGACTGCAACGTGCCCTGGAGCAGGCGCGGATTATTGGCGAATCGCAGAACTTTACCCGCGAACTCGTCAACGAGCCCAGCAACCGCCTCACACCGACTATCCTTGCCGACCGTGCTAAGAAGATGTGCGAGAGCGTGGGCCTGAAATGCGAGCTGATGGGGCCGGACAAGATCAAAGAGATGAAGATGGGCGCTTTCTGGAGCGTAGCTCAGGGATCGGATGAGGAACCCCGGCTCATTGTGATGAAGTATGAACCGCAGGGCGCACCGCAAAAACCCATGCTTGGTCTGGTGGGCAAAGGGATCACCTTTGATACCGGCGGCATCTCCATTAAACCCGCAGACGGCATGGAAAAGATGAAATATGACATGGCCGGAGGCGCGGCCATGATCGGCGCGATGCGCGCGATTGCTTTGCTGAAGCCGAATGTCAGAGTCATCGGCATTGTCTGCGCCACGGAAAACATGCCCAGCGGCAAAGCGCAGAAGCCGGGCGATGTTCAGATTGCCATGTCCGGCAAGTCGATTGAGATCATCAATACTGACGCTGAAGGACGTCTTGTGCTGGCTGACGGCCTGCACTATGCCAAGACTCTTGGCTGCACGCACCTGATTGACGCTGCCACCCTCACCGGCGCTTGCGTGGTGGCGCTGGGCGGCGTGAATGCAGG